>JAJTBZ010000040.1 GCA_021286645.1 Ignavibacteria bacterium | reverse complement strand
AAACAATGTAACCGTAGCAAATTGCAGGGGACTATGATCTGTTGTATCAAGAATCACCCCCTTGATAATGCTTTTCGCCGCCGGCTCTGACGGAAAAACCTGTTCAGCTAATACCACACAAAATATCAGATATACGTAATACATTAATTTCATTTATACTCCTGAAAAATAAATCAGGTGTAATTTATTCTGGAACAGTCAGATTCTATATTGAATTCAGGTAAACGGATTGATGAGTCGATTTTCGGCAGATTTGAAATATTAGAAGGAAGAATGAGCAATGAAGCCGGGATAACCGTAAGGGGTTATCCCGGCAAAAAAATCAAATCCATTTCATGGATTTATACCAGCCTATGGTACGGCGAATGCCCTCTTCAAGCGAAATTTGTTGTTTATAACCAAGATCTCGCTTTGCTTTTTCAGCAGAACAAACCCATGCATGCCTGGTAATATCCCGGGCCTTCTCAATATTAAGTGTTGCGGCTTGTTTCTGAAAATAAGAAATAAATTGCGCAACCGCTGCAATAGTGTAGACAATCGGGTGAGGTACTTTAACGCGAAAGGCGCGCCGGCCCAACACTTTCGCAGTAACATCAATAATTTCTTCCCAGGTATATATTTCTTCAGAAGTAATAAAATAGGTTTGCGATTGTGAATTAGAACTTATTGCGGCCAGATACAGCCCATTAACCAGATCAGCTACATGGATAAGACTTACAACTTTTCTATCAAATCCTATAGTCGTTGTTAACCCTTTTGCATAGGTATTAAAGAAAATAAAAATTTCAGTATCTCGTTCACCATAAACAGCCGGCGGCCGGCAAACGGTTATTGGAAGCCTGTCGAAATAACTGGCGGCTAATATTTCCTGAGACTTTTTACTTCTACCATAATTACTGATTGGGTTACAAGGGAAATTTTCATCAATGAGGGTTTCACCCGGAGAGGGGCCACAGGCAGTTTGACTACTTACAATAACAATGCGTTTCAAAGTATCTTTTGCCGAAAGAGCAGCCTCAAGGATACAACGGGTTGATTCAACATTACCGGCAGTGTATCCTTCCGGTTTTTTAGCTTTCACTACGCCCGCTACATGATAAATGTATTGGGCCGATTCAAATACTTGCTGCAGCCGTGATACATCATACAGGCCGCAATCGATAATTTCAACCGGAAGATCTTTAATCCACCGTAAATTACTTGATTTCCGGATTATACATTTTACATGATACCCTTCCTGGATGAGTTTTTCGGCTAAATGGCTGCCAACAAATCCCGAGGCACCGGTTACAACTGCAATAGGTTTCTGTTCCATTTATGTAATTCCATGTTATAACAATAAAAACATTCTATATTATTAATCATCAAATTTACGCATTTTAGGGTGGATACTACCATTCATCCAATTTTTTTTCTAAAATTAGCCTAAAATTTGTTATTTTTTAGTTTCGCTTATTGATTATACTATTAAAATTATCCGGAGGAATATTTTTGGATCTATTCACGAAGTGTTTCGAGTTCACCAGGGCAGATGATATTAAGCAACTGGGAGTATATCCCTACTTTCGCCCAATACAGGAAAATGAGGGCCCGGTTGTACAAATAGAAGGCCGTAAAGTAGTTATGGCTGGTTCTAATAATTATCTGGGCTTAACCGCTCACCCTAAAGTAAAAGAAGCCGCAAGGAAAGCGATTGAAAAGTATGGCACCGGTTGCTCAGGTAGCCGTTACCTTACCGGAACAATTGATTTGCATGTCGAGTTAGAGTATCGGTTAGCCAAATTCCTCGGGACTGAGGCTGTATTGTTATTCTCTACTGGATACCAGACTGCACAGGGAATTATTCCCGCATTAGTTCAACGTGGTGAGTACGTGGTTTCGGATAAAGATAACCACGCCTGTATTGTTGCCGGCAATTTGATGGCAAAAGGCGCAACTGCAGATTTCGTCCGTTACAAGCACAATGATATGGAAGATCTTGAACGAGTACTTTCAAAATTACCCGTTGAGACTCCGAAATTACTTGTGAGCGATGGCGTTTTTTCAACAGGCGGCGAAATAGTTAATTTGCCCCGCTTAGTTGAACTGGCAAAAAAATACAATGCCCGCACCTTAATCGATGATGCCCACTCTGTAGGTGTTATTGGTAAAGGCGGTAAAGGAACTGCCAGCGAGTTCGATCTCGAAAATGACGTTGATATGACTATGGGTACTTTCAGCAAAACTTTTGCTTCGTTAGGCGGTTTTGTTGGCGGTGCAGAAAGAGTAATTAACTATTTAAAACATCACTCCCCTGCATTAATTTTCAGCGCATCTCCTACTCCGGCTTCGGTTGCTGCAGCTCTTGCGGCGCTCGATATTTTAGAGGCCGAACCTGAAAGAGTAACCCGCTTAATTGAAAATGCAAATTATGTCCGGACACATCTCACCGATGCCGGTTTCAATGTGGTTCAGGGCAGAACTGCTATCGTACCTGTTATTGTTGGCAGTGATGAGTTAGCATTTAAGTTCTGGCGTTCATTATATGATATGGGTGTGTTTGTTAATGTATTCATTTCTCCCGGTGTTCCACAAGGACGCCAAATGATGCGTACAAGCTATATGTCCACTCATGAAAAAGAGCATCTGGATTATATTATTGATGCATTTATGAAGACAGGAAAAGGACTCGGGTTAATCGCTTAATTCCGGTTCTCCTACGAATTGAAAGCTGCCTTTCAGGCAGCTTTTTTTTTGCAATACAGGATTTTTCTCGTGCAATTTCCCACCAGTTTACGTACTTTCTTAGCCAGATGTTTGGGATTCTGTTGTAATTTTCCATATTTATTAGGGCTTACACAAAAATTATTTTGTGGGGACGGGGAATTGCATTAATAAAAATCTCTATATTTGAATTTTGCGTTCAACTATTATACTAAAGGATTTGATATGTCAAATGTTACTATCAAAAAAGTAGAAACTGATTCTGACTTAATGAAATTTATTAAGTTCCAATGGGAAGTTTACAAAGACGAGCCGTTCTGGGTGCCACCCCTACTAATGGATAGAAAAAAAATTCTTAATAAGAAAAAAAATCCATTCTTTTTACATGCAGAAGCAGATTATTTTCTGGCATACCGTGGTAATAAAATTGTTGGCCGTATTGCTGCTATTAAAAATGATTTACACAACAAATACCATGAAGATAAAGTTGGTTTTTTTGGTTTTTTTGAATGTTTTAATGATCAGGAAGCTGCCAATGCTCTTTTTGATACTGTAAAAGACTGGTTGAAAGAACGCGGCCTCGACGCAATGCGCGGCCCGGCAAACCCATCAAGCAATGATGAATATGGAATGTTGCTTGAAGGATTCGATGATGAACCCCGCCTTTTAATGCCATATAATCCCAAGTATTATTTATCGCTCTGCGAATCCTATGGTTTCCAAAAGGCTAAAGACCTTTATGCCTATCGCCTTGAATCAGATAAAGTACTCTCTTCGCAAAAATTGGAACGCGTTCAAGCGTTAGCACGCGAACGCGCGAAAATTACGATTACCTCTCTTAATATGAAAGATTTCGATAACGAGCTTAAAAAGGTCAAATATGTATATAACAAAGCCTGGGCAATAAATTGGGGTTTTGTACCTTTGACCGATAAAGAGCTTGATGCTATGGCTGAAGATCTGAAACCTTTGGTCGAACCATCTCTGGTATTATTCGGAGAAATTAACAATGAAATAGTTGGCTTCGCGTTAGTAATGCTTGATTATAATCAAATATTTAAGTCATTTAACGGAAGACTCCTCCCCTTCAACTGGATTAAAATGTTTACTCAGAAAAAGAAAATTAAGTACGCCCGGGTTATTACACTGGGACTTATTCCAGAGTTTCAAAAACGCGGACTTGATGCAGTATTTTATTGGGAGGTTGTTAATCGTGCACGTGATCTTGGAATTCTTCTGGGAGAAGCAAGCTGGATTCTGGAAGATAACCAAATGATGAACCGTGGTGCGGAAGTTATGAACTCAGTTCTGTATAAAAAATATAGGCTGTATGAAATCAATATATAAGTATATTATTTTTTTATGCATGGGGTGCTCGGCACTCCATGCACAATCGCTTGCCCACCAAACCGATCTCATAAAAACCGTCTTTACCAGACAATTTGATAAAACCATTATTAAAAACTACTTGGCATCGGGCAATGAACAAAAACAAAATGCTGCTCTATTAGCAATCGCTCAATCCGGCGATACCAGTTTTATTAATGTGGTTATTCAAAACTACCGACAGAGCCTGCATAAGAATACGTGTTTTGCGCTGTCACGTTTGGGTAATTCGGCTCAAAGTGTTTCTTTTCTTTATAACAGTGTACTTACTTCCACAAGCAGTAGTAATGCTCATGAATCATTTATTGCTTTGGGAAAAACAGCACCACGTGAAATGATTCCTGTACTTGCCGAGGCATATAAGAATGTAAAAATGCCATTTGCTAACGGTATTTCACTTTCAGCTTTCTATCTAATGCAACGCGGGTTTCAGAGTATTGAGCTAATAAACCTCGTTAAAGCAGAATTAGATAGTATAAAATCGGTTGATCGGCTACGGGAAGCGCTCTTTACCGCCGCACGGGGACCCGCAAATCCTTCCTATAAAGCATCTTTAGCTCATTTATTTCAGAATGCATTTTCTTTGCCGACCGATGCCGCGGTTCACCAATACCTGCTTGCAGCAATGCGGCGTAATGGTATTGTTATTAATGATAATCAAATAGTTCAATTCTATCTTCAATACCAGGCTTCCGAAGTTCGCGTAGAAGCAGCAAAATTATTCATATTAATGACTCAGAATGATTCACTAACAATTTCACGCTTTACTACCCTTATTGCTGATAAAAATCAAAATGTTGCTTTACAGGCTGCCGGCAGCTGCAAAAATGCGAAATTTCGCTCTACTGCTTCCCGATTATTTTTTATTGATAAGTTGATAGAGTGCCTGCAAGCCGGTGAACTTTCAGCTAATGTGAAATGTGAACTTGCCCAAAGTATACTCAGCCTGGACAAACAATTTTCACGAGTTATTTTTCCTTATGTACAAAGCCTCCCGTTTTCACAGCGATATAAGGTACTGTCGTCCTTTCCGGATCAGTATTTAAGCGAATTAAGCGCCGCCCTTATCGGGATAAACAGTCAGAGTGCTTTTGACAAATGCAAAATGCTCGGAATGTTTCCCAATTTACAGGAAAACATTTCTTTAAAAGAACTTTGCGACTCTATTCTTATAGATTTGCTACAACACGAAACAAACCCCTTTGTCCTTGCCTCAGCTATTGAAAATACTGATACTACACTGCTCAAAAATTACTATGCTGTAGTATCACCTCATATTTTACAGGTTTCCAGAGAGCATAAGGATGAAGCCAATTATGCCGATTTATTCAATAACATATTAAATATCAAAACGAAACCGGAAATTCCTCTGGTAACTCTCATAAGGGAAATTGCACATGATTCGCATATGAGAAGTTTAAATAAAGAGTTTAGCAAAATTAACCCTGATACCGCGCTTTTCAATAAAATTCTCCCATTTCTTGGAAAAACAGCCAGGATAGAAGTTGCTACTACAAAAGGTAAATTTATTTTACAGTTAAACCCTGAAACGGCGCCTGTTTCATGTGCAAATATATTGTATCTCATATCGAAAGAATACTTTAATAAACTTTTGTTTCATAGAGTAGTTCCGGGATTTGTAATACAGGGCGGTGACCCCTCGGGAACCG
>JAJTBZ010000032.1 GCA_021286645.1 Ignavibacteria bacterium | reverse complement strand
AAAGATTCTCTGCTTTGTTAAAGCCGAGATAAAAACCACAGGCAAATAATCGAATAGCCCTAATCTGTCTTTCAGGTATTTTTCAATTTGATGCGATGTTTTGCTGTCTTTTTGTACCAAATCCCATTTATTGATTGCAATAACAATTCCTCGGCGGCGACGAACCGCTTCATCAATAATCTTTTGATCCTGCTTTTCAATACCTATATTGCCGTCAATCATAATCACGGCAACATCACATTCACCAATTGCTTTTAAAGTGCGTATATTGGCAAAAAACTCGATTCCTTCTTCAACTTTTGTACGCTTACGCAAACCGGCAGTATCGACAAGTACGATTTCCTCGCCATAATATTTAAGAACCGAGTCCACACTATCACGGGTGGTACCAGGTATATCGGTAACAATACTCCTGTCATAGCCCAGTAAGGCATTAGTCAATGATGATTTGCCCGCGTTGGGTCTGCCAACTATTGCTATCTTAAGCCGGGTATCAACTTCGCCTTCCTGTATAGTTTCAAAATCTTCACTGATAAGATCTAACAGGTCACCGGTTTTCCGTCCGGTAATTCCCGAGACGGTAAACGGCTCTCCGAGCCCAAGTCCATAAAACTCATGGGCATACTGTTCCTGTTTTTCTGAGTCAACTTTATTTATAACAAGGAAATAGGGTTTCCCGGAAGCACGTATTAAGTCTGCGATATCGTTATCAGACGGATTAATGCCATCTTTAACATCGACAAGGAAAATAATTTTATCTGCTTCCTCTATCCCTAAACGAATCTGTTCGCGGATTCCTGCTTCAAAGACGTCATCTGAATCAGGGACATATCCGCCTGTATCAATTAAAATAAATTCTTTCGCATTCCATTCAACTTCACCGTAGTTCCTGTCACGAGTTACGCCGCTAAAATCATCAACAATTGCATCCCGAGCCCCGATTAATCTATTAAAAAGGGTTGACTTACCTACATTCGGTCTTCCGACAATCACCACTACCGGCTTTTTCATCTATTGCTTTTTCCTAATATTCCTGAAATTCTGGCCCTAATATCCGGAAATGCGCTTTCTTTACCAATATTTTCAAGCTTTATCCGGGTGAATTTCGTAATTTTTTCAGGAAAACACTCAAATCCGGACAAAAATGCTGACTGTTCGTCATGTTGATATCCTAAAAAGCCAAATAAATCAGATGCTTGCTGATAATATGCGAATGCTTTCTCCATGGTATTCTGTTTTTTACTTAGTTCGGCATACAGTAAATAATCTTCGGCTAAGCCTTTTGAACTACCTGAATTCCTGTCCGCCTCCAGAGCTTGACCAATAAATTTGGAACATTCCGTTAGCTCCCCTTTTTTTAAAGAATACAGCGCGCAGGTATACATAGTAAAGCCCGGTAATGCCGCATCAGAATAAATACCCTGATTCTGGTTTTGCATTGCCACAGATAACCGGCGAAGCGTAATAATTTCTTTCTCAGCATTGCGTTGCAAGGCGATAAGAGCATTGACCCGATAAACAAGTAGCGATATATCAATTTCGTCCAATAAAGCACCCTGATAATTTTTTGTTTCTGCTTCAACTGTTACGAATTCTCCTTTGGAGAACTTAACAGCTACGCCGAAGAGTTTCATTTCTTTTTTCAATGTTGTATCTAAACTGGTGAGCGCTTCCAATTTAATAATATACCCTTGGTACTCTTCTTCTTTTTCAAGTGATGAAGCAATTTTTGCTAGTGAGGCCAACGATTTGAATTTTCCGAGACTGTTATCAATCATACAAAATTTCCGATACACATCCTGGAAATGTAATTCTGCTACGGCAAGTTGATTTTGCTCTATCAAATTATTCGCTTTTCTATAAAGCAGCCAGGCTTCGGTTTCATCTTGCGGAGGTAAATCCGGCTTGGAGAAGAACCAGGAACACCCCGGGAAAAATAATAGCAGCAGCAGAGGTATAAGTTTTCTCATTTGACTTCCTCCAACCTTAATCGGTGTATAGAGGTGTTTGCTCTTTCAGAGGGCACCTTATCCTTTTTACCTGAAGTAAGTTGATTTACCGTTTCTAAGGTTATCTGTGTTTGTCGCAAAGTAGATTTTAATTCATCGAGAACAATGGTGAGATCAGAAGTTTTTGTATTCATATACGACATAAGAAAATCTATCTTAGGAATGAGTCCATTAAAACCGGCAATCGTTTGTCGTAGCGGATTTATCAGTTTTTCACCTGTCGGATCTATCATGCGCAAGCCGAGGCTATCGGGTTTTTGATATGCTGTGAGCAAAGTATCTACTTTAAGCAGTGTTTTTTTAGCCATTTCATCAGTTTTTTTCAGTTGCCCTGTTAAATCTGCAGTATTGTTAAGGATTTTAAATAGAGGTCCTTCATTTTTGTTATTATCTTTTAACATTTCGGAGGTTATATAATTTAGACGTGAGGCGATCTCGCTTAAATCATTTGAAGCATCCATTACATTGTTTAACGCCCTGAAGATGGGACCTTTATTTATCAAACTATCCGAAGTAAGACCTTCGGTAAACACCTGCAGGTTCGCTAACAGCGTACTTAAGGGGTCGCCAGTTTGTTTAACCCTCTTTTCCAATAGTAACTTCTGGCCTTCCGGTACATCAATTGCCGGAATAAGGCTGCCTTCCTGAAGCAAGATCCTGGAATCTTCACCTTGTAAAAACTCAAGGCTGCTACTATTTGTTACAGGATTTAGCCCCTTCCAGAGAGCGGAATTTACAACAATTTTATCCCGGTATTCTTTGTAAATTTCCAGACTGGCTTCAATGTAGTTATCTTTGGTAAGTTCAAAATTGCCGATCGTACCAATCTTGAATCCCTTAAAATAAATCGGAGTTGAAGCTCCCAAACCATTCGCATCTGCTAATTTTGCTTTAAAAATGATTTTCTTTTCAAAAATCTTTTTATTCATCACGATAAAAACAAGTGATGAGATGAGCAATACCAGCGCGATTGACAGAAAAACACCCACGAAACGTTCTGTATATTTTAATTTAAGCTTCATTAAGGCCAACCTCCAGATACTCTTTTACAATTTTTTGAGTAATTACAGATTCACTCAATATCAATTCTTCCCAACAACCTTCCTCGATCATTCTACCATCGCCAAATACGATGTTATTGTCAGCTACATCGAATAGAATATCAGATGTCGATACAAAAATCTGCAGGACGTTATTTCTTTCTCTCAATTCGGTAATATGTTTAAAAACTTCTTTTCGCATCCGTAACTCCAAATCACCCAATGGGTTATCATAAAGAATTATTTCAGGACGAATAAGATAAGCCCGGATAATATTTACTAATTTTGCAATTTGAGGATGGATATTCGCGGGCCGCATGCTTAGATACTTTTCGGATATATGAAATTTATCAAAATAATATTTAATCAAATCCAATTTTTCGCCTTTTGGCCACTCAGGATAGTGGAAATTGAGAGGAAGAAACAGGTTTTCAAGTATGGATAAATTGGAAATAATTCCTCCCCTGTCGAAAACGAAGGCCATTTTCTTCCGAATATCCTTAATTACACTTGTATTTGCCTGGTGGATATCAACATTATCCAATAACACCCGGCCCGATGAGGGCTCTTTTATACCAGCCATAATACGTAACAAAACAGATACTCTTTCCTCAATCGGCGCTATTAATCCAATTATTTTGTTACCCTCGAATGTATATGAGAAATCATTGATTTCGCCAATTTCGGGCTCGTAATATGTAATGTTTCGTGTTACAATAGTACTCATATCAGCTAAAGTAAAATAGAACAGTTATGATTACATCGAGTAAAATTACTGCTGTAAGTGATTTTACGACTGCTTTAATCGTTTGTTGAGGTACTTCAGTACTCGCGTTGTTAACACGTAATCCCTGATACGAGGCAATTGATGCTGCCGCGAACCCGAAACTAAAAGCTTTTAAGACACTTGATGCAATATCTTTTATGGTTAACTCGGAGAATATTAAGTACAGGTAATCGGGTAAATTGACCGGGGCAAAAAAAGCACTGATCAGCCAGGCCCCTATAATGGCAGCAGCGTTAAAATACAAACTCAAGGTAACAATCGATATTACAACCCCGAATATACGCGGCACAACCAGATACGATACCGGGGATATGCCGAATGACAATAAGGCATCAATCTCTTTATTGACTACCATATTGCCTAATTCAGTTGCAATTGCCGTACCCGACCGTGCAATAATGATAAATGCAGTTAGCAGACATCCTAATTCCCTCGTCACCACCGAAACAAGAATATTATAAAATATTTTACTCTGCGGGAATCCCGGAAGAATTGCATTTCCCTCGATAATAATTATTCCACCGATTGATACCGCCATAAGTAAAATAATTCCCACGGCTTCATAACCCGTGAACAGGATTTGCCTAATTAATACGATTGTACTGATATTTCTTTCTTTATGGAATGTAAAGATCTTCTGTAAGACCTCAAAAATAAAAGAGATAGCATATACAGCGGAATCCCATTTTTGTCGAATTACTGTCAGTTGCAAGCCCGATGTCTTTCGTTGAGTGTTTGATAGATCTATCGAGTTAAAATAGAAAAAGCTTATGGTAAATGCAAAGTATTTCAGTAAAATGAAAGCTCGGGTCTTCAAATTTCTTATGAATATCCGAGCAAAATTAGTATACAGACTCGTTTTGCCGGAAAAAGTATTTGTCCGGCACCACATTTTTACAGTTTGGCACCCGTATTAGGATGTTTTCTTTCTATATATATGCAAATTTATTTATCTTATGATGATAAAGTTTAAATTATGCGGTTTATAAGATGAAAAACAGACTACTTCTGATACTTCTGGCAGTATTTATTTCCGTGTCGTGTAATAAGGATGAAGGTATTGTCAATAATGACATTACCGCTACCAAGACATTGTCTCTGGTATCCCCCAGAGCTGGTGACACTCTTGAGGCGAAAAGTTCGACTTATATTACATGGACTTCGAATAACATATCGAGTATCAAAATCCAATATACTTCCAATGGCGGGTCGTCCTGGACTACACTCTCCAGCAATTTCCCTGCCGACAGCCAAAAGTTCTATTGGCCTTCTGTTCCTGATGCCCCTTCTTCCCAGTGCAGAATTAAACTTTCAGATGCAGAAAACTCTCTTATAGCCGATTCAAATAAATCATATTTCGTAATTCGTTCAAACCGAACGCTTGCTTTTCAGAAACCGGTTTTAAGCACACCATACTATATCGGGATACAGGATACCATCCGATGGACTGCAACAAACCTTACCAGTGTTCAAATTGAACTCTCTACAGATAATGGAGGCAGTTGGACAACTTTAACAAGTTCGTACCCGGCTTCTGCTGCATATTATTGGACTCCGACACTTGCACAGCCATCGAATTATTGCTTATTGCGTATCTCGGATGCCCAAAATCCGGGTTTCTCTCAAGTATCAAATTTATTTTCTGTTTTACGTAAAAATGTATTTAAACTGGTTAAACCAAATGGCGGTGAGAATTTAATCGCGGGCTCATCCGCAAGTATTGAATGGTCAACTGTTTCAGCTTCGGCAGTTTCTTCTTCAAAGGGAGGTTATTCAAAGCCGGCTGCAAAAACCGGAACAAATGATATAAAATCTTTGCGCATGCCTAATAGCGCGCAATCTACAGGAAGTGTACGTATTGAACTGACAACTGATAACGGTTCCACCTGGAATGATATAGTCAGTAGTACACCTGATACTGGTGCCTACGTTTGGAAATCCATTCCGTTTGTTACAAGTTCTTTGTGTAAGGTGCGAATCACAAGCTTACAGAACCCGACCTTGACTGATCAATCAGCGAATACTTTTTCGATTACAACACCGGTTTTGAAGTTATTGTCCCCAACCGGAAATGAGACTTGGGAGGCAGGCTCAACGCATGCTATCTCCTGGAACAGTGTAGGCGTGGATCAAATAAAGCTGGAATTTTCAAATGATGGGGGTGCTAATTATACAGTACTTGCAAATAATTACATGGCTTCCGTTGGTTCATATAGCTGGACTATTGGACAGGATCAAAATTCCACACGCTGCAAAATTAAGATATCGGGTGTAACTACATCTATTACCGATGTAAATGCGAATAATTTTACTATTACTCCCCTGCCAAAAATCACGGTTACAAAGCCAAACGGCAATGAAGTTTTACCCGCGGGTGGCAGTTATGATATAACCTGGACTTCGGAAAATATCTACAAAGTAAAAATTGAATATACCACGAATAATGGATATAAATGGTTTACCATAACCGATTCCACAGAAAGCAATGGTTTCTACCGTTGGAACCCGATCCCGACTTTATCCTCGACCAATTGCCGCATTAGAATTAGTGACAGCCGCGATGCAGTTCCATCTGATGTTAGCGATGGACTATTTTCTATTGCGACTCAGCCTCAATTACGTGTAGTTGCCCCTAACGGGGGCGAGCACATTGCAGCCAAATCGAGTTATACGATTAACTGGACAACCTCTCCCGGAACTATAGCTGGAAGAATTAAAGCTGGTGCTCAGGACGATAATCATATTGCTTCTGCAAATGGTATTTTGAATGTTCGTATCCAATTCACAACAGATGGCGGGACTGTTTGGAATCCAATAATTAATTCAACTCCCAACAATGGCAGTTATATCTGGAATCCGGTTTCAGATGTAAATTCGGCTCTATGTAAAGTAAAAATTAATGATGCAAATGATACAACGGTATCGGATGTATCCGACAGTGCTTTTGTGATTTATAGAGATGCAAAATCTTTAAGAATGCTCTCTCCAAATGGTGGCGAATCGATAATTGCCGGTTCTTCTACCCCGATTACCTGGAATAGCCTCGGTGTTGCTGCTGTTAATCTTGAATATACAACAAATAATGGCGTTAACTGGTTTACCATCGTTAATAATACGGAAAGTGACGGCTATTATTTATGGAATCCAATTCCTTCAACGATTACTTCGACTAATTGTAAAATCCGAGTTATTGATGCTTCCGATCCGTTATTGGTGGATGAAAGTGATAACACATTTACCATTCTTCCTCAACCTGCTATTAGTGTACTTTCTCCTAATGGAGGTGAATCATATTCATCGGACTCAAAACAAAACATCACGTGGAATTCTACCGGCATTGCCAATGTTACAATAGAACTTTCATCAAACAATGGTGCTTCGTGGGATACTATTGCAACAAAGGTTGTCAGCTCAGGTCAATATTTATGGACAGTGCCATCGGTAAACTCATCGTTGTGTAAAATACGAATCAAAAACTACGATGGAGGTATTCCATCCGCGGTAAGTGCAGGTACTTTTAGTATTACAACTGTACAACCCCAGAATATACATATTACCCGTCCTACCGGTGGTGAATCGTTTACTGTCGGTAGTCAACAAAGTGTTACATGGACTTCTTCGGGAATATCTATAGTAAATCTCGATTACACGACCAATAACGGAGTTAGTTGGGTTTCTATTGCGACAAATCAACCGAGCAATGGAATTTATTCTTGGGTTATTCCAAATACTGTTGCCGGAAATTGTAAAGTTCGCATTAGTGATGCGGTAGATAATACACCTACTGATCAGAGCCCGGCTACATTTTCAATAGTTCCACAGCCTGTTCTAAATTTAATTCAACCAAATGGGAATGAAAAGGTACTTAGTGGTTCTTCCTATGAAATTAAGTGGAACAGCACAACTTTAAAAAGAGACGGGAAAGCAATAACTGAAATTAAAATTCAGCTTTCTACTGATGCAGGAACTTCATGGAGCAATATAGCAGCTTCTACACCTAATAATGGTTCTTATCAATGGAGCCCGGTTCCTGTGGTCACCTCTTCACAATGCCGTGTGCGTATTAGTGATGCAGCAACCGGAGTCCCGTCTGATATATCGGATACCAACTTTACTATCTATACACAGATACCGCAGTCGATTACGGTTACTGCACCCAATGGCGGCGAGACCTACAATGCCGGTGACGCGGTTAATATTAAATGGAACTCAACGGGTGTTGCCAAGGTACGCATTCAGTACACAACCAATAACGGTCTGGGATGGCTGCCGGTTGTTGATTCTACCGAGAGCAACGGCCTGTATGTCTGGAACATTCCCCAGAATGTTTCTTCTACCAACTGTAAGATTAAGATATCAAAGAATACCGATTCTACCTTATTCTCTACCAGTGCCAATACCTTCACGGTACTGCCGGCACCGGCCCTGACGGTTCTCTCGCCCAATGGCGGTGAGTCCTTCCTTGCCGGATCCCTGCAGAACATTACCTGGACCTCCCAGGGTGTTGCCAACGTGAAGATTGAACTGACTCTTAATAACGGCGCTTCATGGGATTCGGTGATTGTTGCCTCGACAATCAGCAACGGCCTCTATCAGTGGACCGTGCCTGCTGTTAACTCAACGCTCTGCCGTGTTCGCATCAGTAACGCCAATGGCGGTGTGCCTTCAGATATCAGTGATAATAACTTTACGATTGCTACCTCCCAGCCTCAGTCGGTTAAGGTTACCCGTCCTGCCGGCGGTGAAGTATTTACCGTGGGAAGTCAACAGAATATTAACTGGTCTTCTACCGGTATTGCCAACGTGAAGATTGAATACACTACCAATAACGGTGTATCCTGGTCTACGGTTATTGCCTCGACACCCAGTAATGGTATCTACAGCTGGACGGTACCTAATACCATTTCTACCAACTGTAAGGTACGTATCAGTGACGCTGCCGATGGTAACCCCTCGGATATCAG
>JAJTBZ010000017.1 GCA_021286645.1 Ignavibacteria bacterium | reverse complement strand
GTTTATAGATTAACTATTCTGTGTATTCTCCATCAGAGTCGCTGCCGCTATAGGGAATACATATTGCCGGGATTTCTGGTTTAACCATAATAACAGATTCTCTCATTAATAAAACCTGCCCGGGATCCATACCTTTTCTCTTTGTAACGAATTTTTTTTCCGTATAAGCAACCGGTGCCATTTTTGAGGTCTTGGCTTTACTATAAAATGCCGCCAGTGATGCTGCAGCCTGAACTATATTCTTCGGTATCTTATCCATACCTTTATTTACCCGTATAATTACATGAGAACCCGAACAGCCACGGGCATGAAACCAAAGGTCATTCGGTTTAGCTGTTTTCATGGTTAAAACATCATTATTATGAGCATCCTTGCCTACTAAAATGAGATATTTTTCTTCTACAATAAATCTTCTAAACTTCGCTTCGTCATTTTGGGCATTCTCATTACCCGTATTTACTTTTCCCATCTTTAACCTGCTAGCTATCTTTTCTAAATCTTCTTCACTGATCGAATCGTTAATTTGAGTTTTATATTTTAATAAAATCGAGTATTTCTGTTCTAATGCAGGCAGTAATTCGGCAATTTTTTGCTGACGTATTTCCGTATTCCGTGCCTTCGTGTAATAGTATTCTGCATTCCTGAATGAGTCCATCAAAGGATTTAGTTTAACCGTATATAAAATCTCTGAATTATAAAAATCCGGAAGGGTAATTACTACTAGTCCCTGGCTGATTTCATTACTATGTGCCAGGATTAAATCACCATAGAGCCTGTATGTAGTTGATCTGGCCGTTTCGGCGATCTCTTTTTTAGAGGCTTCAATTTTCTTTTCAAGGAAATTTATATCTGTTTCTATTTGCCGACTTACTCTTTGCAATAAATGATATCTCCCGGAAGCCGCCGATCTTTCTATAATTGCTGATTGTGCTAAAATATCGGGGGAGTCGGATTCTTTCAGCAGTTTGTATCGATCTATATTAAACGAAGCAGGAACAATAACAAATTTTCCTGAATCCAAAGATAATCGTAACTGTAAGGATTCAAAGAAGTATTCATTAATCATCGATATTAAATTAATGCTGCTTTTTAAGCCATTCAAACCATTACGATAAATTAATTCTTTTTTCCCTTCTTTACCAAGTGATACCAGTTTTTCGGTAAAAGTCTCATCTAAAGATGTTATTGTATGGATTAATTGATGCAATATCTCTGAAACGGGAAAAAAGGCCGTGCCTGTTACTTTACTTAAATAGTCGCATTCTTCATCGGCCTTCTTGAATGAACTTAATTCATTACCATTCCATAGTATTACATTCGTCTGTTTACCATGAATGAGAAAGAAAAGAGAAGCATTATCAAAGTCTAACGCGATCATCCGCTCAAAGATGGCTATACGTGCTCCAATAAATTTGTGCGAGATAAGAATTTGAAAAAAATCCATAGTATTTCGCTTTGCACGTCCATAGTGTTTGCGTTCATTAAAACCCGCGTCTTGGGGCATGCATGAAAACTCGTAAAATACAGTAGAACCGGTTTCATCGTGGAAAACGAGCATGAGCCGGTCTTTTTCTTGTGAGAAAGCTTCAACAAGCACAGCATTTTTTAAGCGATTTGTAAGATTTAACGCTAATCTGCAGAGAATAAAATAATTATTAACCATACACCAAAATACTGATAGCAAAGTAAATTCCCGACGAAAAGAATGGCAGAATTGCAATTGTTAGTGCCAGAAAGAAAAAAAAACTTCAAAAACTACGAATTGTATTTGGAATTAGTGAGAAATTATATAACTTTACATAAAAGTTTAACAAAATTGTTAAACAATACTGAAAGAAACATGAATACTGAAGAAAAAATTTTAGAAGCAGCAAAAAAAGTTTTTACAAGAAATGGATATGCCGCGGCGAGGATGGATGAGATTGCCTCTGAAGCAGGGATAAACCGGGCGTTATTGCATTATTATTTTCGAAGCAAAGACAAACTCTTTCAATTGATTTTTGAAGAACGTTTCGAACAGTTCTTTAGTGGAGTTGCTGCTATTTTAAGTTCGGATAAAACAATATTTCAGAAAGTAACCTCACTTGTTGAGCATGAGCTGAATACTCTGATAAAACATCCTGATATTCCAATTTTTGTATTGAACGAAATAAACCGTAATCCTGATTTTATTATTCAGCGAATGAAAACGAGTAATATTAATGTTCACCAGATTTTTGGGCTATTGGATACTCAACTAAAGGCAGAAGCCGCTGCCGGTATAATAAAAGAACTTCCGGTAGTTTCTTTCTTTTTTAATGTTATGGGACTATGCATATACCCATTTGTAGCCAGAAACTTAATTTCTGCTTTGGTTAAAATGCCCAAGAATGAAACTCTTGAATTGCTCCGAAACAGGAAAGAGGAAATAACCCGGTTTATAATTGATGGCTTACGGCCATAATTTTTTTTGCCCAGAAATTAACAAAATTGTTAAACAAATCACATAAATATATATGTTAAAAAAAATACTCGTGTTTGTGCCACTGATGCTGATAATGCAAATAGCAGGTTCAGCGCAGACGAATTTAACGCTTGATTACTGTAAAGAACAGGCAGTAAAGATGTACCCTCTCACGAAGCAACTCACACTTATTGAAAAAAGCAAAGAGTATACGGTGAGTAATGTATATCGTGGTTATTGGCCGCAGGTGTCCATTACAGGACAGGCAACGTATCAGTCTGCCGTTACCGAAATGCCTATTAAACTGCCGACTCTCAAAGTAGATCCTTTATCCAAAGATCAATATAAAATATTTGCTGAAGCCAATCAGGTTGTCTATGATGGTGGAATTATTTGCTCGCAGGCAGAGATAAGCTCAACTTCAGCGTTGGCAGATGCGCAAAAAACTGAAGTTGATCTTCATAAAGTAAAGGAGCAGGTAACACAAATTTGGTTCGGGATACTTTTAATGAAAGAGCAAATATCATTAACATCGCTGACTTTATCAGATTTGCAGGTTACCCTGACTAAAATCACAGTGGGGAATGAGAATGGGTTGACATCTAAAAGTGATGTTACATTATGTCAGGCTGAAATTCTAAAACTGAAACAAAAAATTATTGAATTACAGGAAGCAAAAAAAGCATATATAGCAATGCTTGGTCTATTTATTAATGAAAAATTGCCTCAAGATATCAATTTGGCTAATCCGGGAAATGAAGAGGTTAACGAATCAATTGAAGTTACGCGTCCGGAAATAAAATTGTTCTCATTCCAGAAACAAATTATTTCGGAACAAAACAACATTATTACCGGGAAGGTATTGCCTAAATTAAATCTCTTTTTTCAGGGTGGATATGGAAAACCGGGATTAAACCAACTGGAGAATTCATTTTCCTGGTATTATGTTGGAGGACTTCGCCTCAGTATTCCTATCTCCGGTTTTTATACTTATGGGAATGACAGGCAGCTAAATACAATCGCCTCAGAGAATCTTGAAAACCAGAAGCAGGCATTTCTGTTAAATACGAATATTTTGTTACGCCAACAATTAGCAGATATCAGCAAATGGCAAAAATTAATTGAGACCGATGACCAGATTATTAATCTGCGAACAGAAGTAAAAACCGCTGCTAAAAATCAATTGGAAAATGGATTAATGAATGCGAATGACTATATCCGTGAGTTAAATCAGGAAGATAATGCGCGGCAAAATAAAGTTCTGCACACAATTCAATTATTAATGGCTCAGCAGACAGTAAAATTAACAGCAGGAAATTAAGGAGTTTTTATCATGACAAATAAAAATCTATATTTAATAGTAGTGATCCTGATTGCAATCTCGGTAACAGGTTGTGGCAACGGGAATAAGAGTTTTGATGCAACCGGTACTTTTGAAGCAGAAGAAGTGATAGTATCGGCTGAGGTACCAGGTATTTTGCAGAATTTTACTTTGGAAGATGGACAGATATTAAAGCAAAAACAAGTTGTTGGCGTTATTGATACCATTCAGCTTACCTTAAGGAAAAAGCAGTTACAGGCACAGATAAAGGCAGTGCTAAGTAAACAACCGGATGCAGCAACTCAATTGGCAACAATTCAAAAGCAAATTGAAACGGCGCAGCGTGAACAGGCAAGGTTTACTAAATTGGTTGCAGGTAACTCTGCCAGTCAAAAACAATTGGATGATATTACGGCTAATTTGGAGCTATTACAAAAGCAGTATAAAGCTTCTCAAAGCTCGCTGAACATTACAATATCAGGTTTACAGGCAGAAGTGCAACCGCTTCAGGCACAAATTGACCAGATCGATGATCAAGTACGGAGATCAGTAATAACTAATCCTATAGATGGCACTGTTTTAACACGGTATGTGCGTCAGAGTGAGTTGGCCTCAGCAGGAAAAGCACTGTATAAAGTTGCCGATTTATCCACGTTAATTCTTCGTGCATATGTTTCAGGCAACCAAATGGCTACATTGAAAATAGGGCAGAATGTCAGGGTATTCGTTGATGACGGTAAAGAAGGATTTCGGGAGATGACAGGTCAGATTACCTGGATCTCTGCGAAATCAGAATTTACTCCCAAGACAATCCAGACTAAAGACGAGCGGGCTAATTTGGTTTATGCTGTAAAAATTTCCGTAAAAAATGACGGATTGCTGAAGATTGGCATGTATGGCGAAGTAAAGTTCTAATGCCGTATGAATAACATTGAAATCTCAAATATTAGAAAAACGTATCAGGGTAAAACCGGGGTTACGATAGCCTTGGATGATGTTTCCCTAAGTATAAATGGGAATGAGCTCTTTGGGCTTATCGGTCCGGACGGTGCCGGGAAAACTTCATTATTTAGAATTCTTACAACAGTGCTGCTTCCGGATTCAGGATCGGCTTCAGTTTGTGGTGCAGACATAGTGAAAGATTTTCAATATATCCGGAATATCTCGGGTTATATGCCAGGTAGATTTTCTTTATATCCCGATTTGAGTGTAGAAGAAAACCTGAATTTCTTTGCAACCATCTTTAATACGACAATTGAGGAAAATTACGATCTGATACGAGACATTTATGTACAATTAGAGCCTTTTAAAACTCGTCGCGCGGGAAAACTTTCTGGCGGAATGAAACAAAAACTCGCTCTATGTTGCGCATTGATTCACAAACCAAATGTTCTTTTTCTTGATGAACCAACAACCGGAGTGGACCCGGTTTCGCGTAAAGAATTTTGGGAAATGTTGAAACGTTTAAAAAACTCCGGTATTACCATTCTCGTTTCAACCCCTTATATGGATGAAGCGATGATGTGCGACCGTATCGCATTAATACAGGAAGGTAAAATTCTATTGATTGAGCAGCCTGCCGACGTCGCGAAAGGTTTTGGGCGGAAACTATATTCAGCACGGGCGGATAACATGTATCAACTATTGATTGATTTGCGCGCATATGATGCCATAGCCGATTGCTTTGCTTTTGGGCATACTCATCACTTTACAGTAAAAAACGAACTAACTAACCCTGATGTAATAGCGGATTACCTCAGAGAGAAGATGCATACTAATCTTGATATTATCGAGATAGCCCCTGGCATAGAAGACTGCTTTATGCAATTGATGAGGAGGTAATTATGGAACAGACAATCATTGAGGTACGTAATCTTACTAAGCAGTTCGGTGATTTTAAAGCAGTGAATAGTATTTCTTTTGATGTACGAAAAGGAGAAATATTCGGGTTTTTAGGAGCAAATGGCGCCGGTAAAACTACTGCTATGAAAATGCTCATTGGCATATCAATACCTTCAGCAGGTGAGGCAAAGGTAGCAGGGTTTGATGTGTACAAAGAAACCGAGCAAATAAAGAAAAATATTGGATATATGAGTCAGAAATTTTCTTTGTACGATGATCTTACCGTGAGAGAAAATATAACACTTTTTGCAGGTATCTACGGACTTACCGATACAGAAATAGCTGCGCGGACAGTGGAGTTAACCAACAGATTGGGAATCGCTGATGAAGCTGATAAACTGGTAGCATCTTTACCGTTGGGCTGGAAGCAGAAACTTGCTTTTAGTATTGCAGTTATCCATAATCCGAAAATTGTATTTCTGGATGAGCCAACCGGTGGTGTTGATCCGATAACCCGTCGGCAATTTTGGGATATGATCTATGCTGCCGCTGCAGAGGGAATTACCGTATTTGTTACAACCCATTATATGGATGAAGCCGAATATTGCAACAGGGTTTCGATTATGGTTGACGGAGTGATTAAGGCACTCGACAGCCCGGCGCGTTTAATGCAGCAATATAATGCAAAATCTATGGAAGAGGTATTTATTATCCTTGCTCGTGGAGCAAAAAGGAGCGATAATTGATGAGAAATCAAATCAGACAATTGGTGGAATTTATCAGGAAAGAATTCTACCATATCATCAGGGACCCGCGGTCGATGCTCGTATTGCTCGGGATGCCGATCGTACAAATAATACTATTCGGCTTTGCAATAACGACTGAAATACGAAATAGTTCAATTGCAATACTCGATAACGCTCGAGATGATGCAACGCAGAATATCATCAGTCGAATGGAAAACAGCCAGTATTTTAGTATTCAAAAAGATTTAATCAATAATGATCAGGTTTACACTGCGTTTAAAACCGGTAAAATAAAAATGGCAGTCGTATTTGAGCCGGGGTTCGCAGAAAATTTGAAGCACAACAATAAAGCAAAAGTACAAATATTAACAGATGGCTCAGATCCGAACAATGCTGTAACTTTAACCAATTATGCATCTTCAATTATTCTTGATTATCAGGCTTCGTATAACCAAATGCAGGCATTGCCAATGGCAATTGAAACTGAAATGCGAATGCTGTATAACCCCCGATTAAAAGGTATATATTCTTCTGTGCCCGGGGTTATGGGGCTTATTTTGTTACTTATTTCCGCTATGATGACTTCGATAGCCATTGTTAAGGAAAAAGAGATGGGGACAATGGAAGTTTTACTTGTCTCACCGGTTAAACCGTGGCTTGTTGTCATTAGTAAAACCGTACCATATTTCGCCTTATCTCTGATAAATGTTGCTACCATTCTACTCCTAAGTGTTTATGTAATGGGTATGCCCGTTATGGGTAATGTTATTCTGCTATTCGGTGTAAGCACCTTATATATTTTTTGCTCGCTGGCCCTGGGAATTTTTATATCCACCAATACCAGCACTCAACAAGCAGCTATGTTGGCTTCCATAATGGGGTTAATGCTGCCTGTTATGCTGCTGAGTGGTTATATGTTCCCTGTTGCAAATATGCCTGTGGTATTACAGGTAATTTCGAATATTATTCCCGCCAAATGGTATATAATTATGGTAAAATCTATCATGATAAAGGGACTCGGCATCGGCAGTATTTGGAAGGAAATACTTATACTAAACGGTATGACTTTATTTTTCCTCCTCATCAGTATTAAACGCTATAAGATAAGGTTATCATGAGAATACTACGTTTCTTATTACGAAAAGAATTTTTACAAATTATCAGAAATAAATCAATATTGCCAATCATTATCGTTTCCCCGATAATGCAGTTGATATTGTTGCCTTTCGCGGCCAATTATGAAATGAAAAATATTTCTATTTCAATTGTTGATCACGATAAATCTCAGGATTCACGCCGGTTGATTGAGAAAATTCTATCAGGGAAGTACTTCTTATTGCAATCAAACGCTGAATCTTACACGGTTGCATTGGAAGATGTTGAGCAGGATAAAGCCGATGTGATTTTAGAGATACCAGCAGGATTTGGCAGAGATTTGGTGCGTGATAATAAAGTTAAAACTATGATAGCTGCCAATGCAATTAATGGACAAACAGCCGGGTTGGCAGTATCCTATCTCAACAGCATTATCATGGATTTTAATTCCGAAATTCGTATGCAATGGGCCGTTAACCCTGCAGTACAGCCAATACCGGTAATTGAAATAAGCAGCCTTAGTTGGTTTAATCCATTAATGAATTATAAATTCTTCATGGTTCCCGGTGTAATGGCAATATTGGTTACGCTGGTAGGGTTTATGCTTTCAACTATGAATGTAGTGCGGGAAAAGGAAATCGGTACAATTGAACAGCTAAATGTAACCCCAATAACAAAAACTCAGCTAATATTATCTAAACTTGTACCTTTCTGGATTCTCGGGCAAATTGTTCTAACGGTGGGATTTATCATAAGTTTCATTGTTTACCATATAATTCCAGCAGGCAATATTCTTTTAGTATACGCGTTTTCAAGTGTTTACCTGGTAGCAATATTAGGACTTGGTTTGTTTGTTTCTACATTTGCAGAAACTCAACAACAGGCAATGTTTATTGCATATTTTTGTATGACAACCTTTATTTTATTGGGTGGCATTTTTGCGTCGATTGATAACATGCCGCGCTGGGCCCAAATGATTACTTACATTAATCCCATAAGCTATTTTATTGATGTATTACGGATGATTATATTAAAAGGAAGCGGGTTTGCCGATCTTAGCCGTCACTTTCTAATCATGTTTATATTTGCCATTAGTCTTAATATGCTTGCAGTTTGGCATTATAAAAAAACAAGCTAATATTTTCATTCATGCCATTCCATGCCGAGTGGAATGGCATGAATAACTTTATTACCCTGATTGTTAAATTATTAATTTGCATTTCTTCTACAAAGTTCATTACTTTTGGGCAGGGCTGAGACTGAATTACATTTTGCTTACATAGAATTCTAAGGGGATGGACTTCATTACTGAATTCGGTAGTGAATTAGGGGAAATGTTTACCACTTGTAAATAGATGATTCGAGGGCAAGCATAATCTGCTGTTTTCAGGGGAAGCAGATTAGTATTTAACATTTTCTACTTACCATTTATTAAAGTGCCTTAATAACATATCTACGCCCAATTGGGTGCATATATATCTATTTGATTAAAAATACTATGCAGATTTACCGGGCGAGTATTACTGCAACATACATTACATGTTGCATAAAGAATACAATAGGGGAGCCGAAAACTATACAGAGTAGGCGCAATAATTATTGGAGGTTAATATGCCTAATGCGATTGAGCAGATTTATGATCAGTTGGTACAGGTGTTTGGGGGTACAAATTCCAACCAAATATTTACTATGCTGATGCCGGGTACGACGTTGGATGCAAAGAATTATGCTTTTGATACTACGAGAATGAAACCTGCCACCGTGCAAGATGCAGAAAGTAAGTTGGTTGATCAAATGTTCGATATAGCTAAAGTTACAGGTTCTTCCAATGGCATGAAGGTCTCTTCACAATATCAACAAGCTCTAAGTGTATTAGTGCCGCAATTTAACCCGATCATGCCGGTACTTAAAAAAACACTGAGGGATTTTCTTAATGGTCCGGTGAACGCGGTGGGTGACGACGGGCAGCCTATTAAAGGCACATTGCAGGAGTATTATTTTAAACTATATGATGCCTGGATTGTTGCAAAACTGGCATGGGAAAAGAAAATCTTGGATAAAAAAGCGGAATTAGCCAAGAATCCCGAAACAGAAAATGAATTATTCCTTGAATGGTATGAACAAACTGCGGAGGGAGAACTTGCGAACGTTGACGAAAAAATGGCAAAAGTACTGGGCGTTTTTGCTCCTTCCGATATGGATGCTATCCTGGGCGCCTTAGCCTCGGGGCCTGGAGGTGAAATAGAAGAAGCAATGCAAACGGTAAATGATATCAGACTTGCATCCCCGAATGGTGGTTATATTTATCCCGTTGAGTTATTACCGGATGACTGGTTTCTTGATCTGGCAAGCGATATTGATCCCGTCAATTTACTTAAAGATCCTGCCTTTATTGCAACCTCAATTCAGGTGAAGAGACAAGCCCTGATGGCAAGTATAGGCCAAATTCAGGCAATGATAAACCAAATGCCGTTACAAGGCGAGATAAAGAAAGCTACGGATAACTTACAGGCAGTACAGAAAACTTATGTTGATGCACAGAATAATCTTGTTAGCACTTACACCGATAATACCGTAACCGCTATAAATATGTATCTTTCAAAATATAGTGGTGGACTGGCCGGGCCTGGTAACTTGGTTGAACTAAACCAGAATGTAACGGATGTTGCAAAGGCCAAGGGTGACAACGCAGATACCACTGCTAAAAAAAGGGGAGGGACTGCATTAACAGCTGATGATATAAAAGCTCTTGCCGATGGACAAAAAAAGCTTATTGATGCTCAGTCTGCTTTACTTACCTCAGCACAAAAAGTTGCCGATGCAGGGCTTAACCTGGCCTCAACAGAAGCTTCGTATTTTGGCGATTTACCATACATCCTAACCCGGTTGCAGAGTCAATTAGCCGAGATGCAGACGATGCAGGATCAATTATCTTCATCAATTGTAGCTAAAACTAATGGTATTAGCACCATTATTGAACCTGCAAGCGGGAAAGGTGTAAATTCTGTAGCAAAATCCGAAACTTCACAACGATTCATGGAATTACAGTTTTCGTTTTCTGCAGAAGATATGTCGACTAATTCTTCCAGTGATGCGTCTTTTAGCCAGACCAGCTGGGGAGTAGATTTATTCTTCGGAAGCGCGAGTGGTTCTAGTTCTTCATCCAGCGCTATGAGTTCAAAAGACGCTTTTGATTCAAGTAAAGAAATAAAAATTGGGTTAAAAGCTGCCAAAGTGGATATTCAGCGCGGTTGGTTCGATCCCGGAGTATTCAAGCTAACGGGAACCATGGGAAAAATGGCCGGTGCCTCGATCTCACTTGGCAACCTTATTGATGAACCTGATTTAGCAAAGCATAACTCGGCCTTGTTACCGGGATACCCGGTTGTATTTCTTGTTGTTAAAGATGTAACTATCGCTTTTCAGGCTAGTTCCAGTCACCTGTCAACATTTCAATCGGTTATCGACAGCAGATCGGCATGTGGCGGTGGATTTTTATGTTTTAGTGCATCATCATCATCATCTTCACATCAAGACACTTCTTCAATTAGTTCGAAATCCGATGGCACAGTAATAAATATTAATATGCCTGGCCCGCAAATCTTGGGTTGGTTCCTTGAAATGACCCCAAAAGATAATAGCACGATAATGATATTCGATCCTGCGGCAGACAAACCCCGAACCGATGTTATTTCCGCTAAGGAACAGGAAATTAGTATTATCAGTTTTGTTAACAGATTGGCTGAGCTTAATAAACAATAGCACTTATGACCGGGGGTATCAATATACTCCCGGTTTAATTTTTTTTTGGTCTATTACAAGAACATCTACATTTTACCTGCAACTTTTTATCTGTATTAATTGTTCGTATTAATAAATGCAAATGCATATTATTTAATTGCAATAAAACAAAAATTTTTTAGGAGAAAATATGTTGAAAGTTGGAGATCTCGCACCGGATTTTACATTAAAAAGTAGCAATACCGAAGATGTAACCTTAAGCTCTTTTAAAGGTAAGAATGTAGTTTTACTCTTTTTCCCGTTTGCTAATACCGGAGTCTGTACCAAAGAATTGTGCAGTTTTCGTGACAGTATGACCCGCTATAACAGCATGAACGCACAAGTTTTGGCTATTAGTGTTGATAGTCCTTTTTCATTGCAAATGTGGGGAGAGAAAAACGGATTTCAATTCCCGTTATTAAGCGATTTCAATAAAGAAGTGGCTCCTAAATACGATGCACTTTTTGATGTATTTGTGCCGGGGAAATTTGATTATCTTGGCGTGTGTAAGCGTGCCGCTTTTGTAATTGATAAGGAGGGTGTTGTTAAATACACCGAAGTATTAGCTTCTCCCGGTGATGAACCTAATTATGAAGCCATTGAAAAAATTGTTGCGGAGTTGCAATAATGCTTAAGGATCTGAAACCGGCAGAAGTTCAGACAGAGCTGGCGAATGATCCTGAGTTAGTGCTTATTGACGTGCGGGAAAAGTGGGAGTATGAGATTGTTCATCTCCCACAGGCACGGCTAATGCCCCTCAGCAGCTTCACACAAAATCTCCATGAACTTGATAAAGCAAAAAAATACCTTTTTATGTGCCATCACGGCAGTCGGAGTATGCAAGTTTGTGTATATTTACTACAATTGGGTTTCCAAAATGTTTATAACGCGAATGGCGGAATTCATGCATACGCGGCCGAAATTGATAAATCCCTAAGAACTTATTGAGAAAGATGAATTATGATTGAAATTGGAAAAAAAGCTCCGGATTTTACATTAAAGAATCAAAATGGTGAAAAAGTATCGCTGAAACAATTTCTTGGTAAAAAAGTAGTTTTATACTTCTACCCTAAAGATATGACAAGTGGTTGTACAGTAGAGGCTTGTGATTTTCGCGACAATATTGCCGCGCTTAACAATGTTAATGCTATCGTACTGGGTGTGAGTCCCGACTCGGTAGAATTGCATAAAAAATTTGAGGCCAAACATGATTTGAATTTCCAACTCCTAAGTGATGTCGAGAAAATAGTATTGGAAAAATATGGCGTATGGAAGGAGAAGAGCATGTATGGAAAAAAATACATGGGTGTTGAAAGAACAACGGTAATAATCGATGAACAAGGCAAAATATCTCATATATTTGCAAAGGTAAAAGTTAGCGGTCATGTTGAGGCCATTAAGGATGCTTTGAAAGGATAATTATGGTTTATGTTACTCGTCGGGAAGTATTTTCGGCTGCCCATGTTTTATATAATGCTGAATGGAGTGATTCCAGGAATGCCGAAGTTTTTGATAAATGCGCAAATCCCCGCGGGCATGGACATAATTATGTACTTGAAGTTACTATTGCCGGTGAAATAGATCCTTCAACCGGCTATGTAATCGATTTAAAGTTATTGAAATCTATCATAAAAGAGCAGATTATTGCGAAAGTGGATCATAAACACTTAAATTACGATGTTGATTTTTTGCAGAATATTATTCCCACTGCTGAAAATATTGCCGTGGCAATATGGAATGAACTGGTGCATCGGATACCCTCCGGTACTCTATATTCTGTAAAAGTGCATGAAACGGAAAATAACTGTGCTGAATACAAAGGATAGAAGGAAACTACGCGGTGCGTCTTTCGAAGGTAGAACGTTTATTTGGGACTTTATTAAAAGAAATTGGTGAGAACCCTGAAAGAGAAGGGTTACTAAAAACACCCCACAGGGTTGCCAAAGCCTATGAATTTTTAACCTCCGGGTATAATAAAAATATCGATGAGGTGTTAAACAATGCCATTTTTGAAGAAAAATATAATGAGATGGTATTGGTAAAAAATATTGATTTTTACAGCCTGTGCGAACATCACTTACTGCCATTTTTCGGGAAGGTACATGTAGCTTATATACCGAATGGAAAAATTGTTGGGTTAAGTAAAATTCCTCGGATTGTTGACGTGTTCGCGCGGCGTTTACAGGTGCAGGAACGTATGACTCAGGAAATTGCCGATACAATTCAAAAATACTTGCAGCCTCGTGGAGTTGCAGTTGTTTCGGAAGCCTTTCATATGTGTATGATGATGCGCGGTGTCGAAAAGCAAAATTCATCGGCTATTACCAGTGCTGTGCATGGTGCTTTTCAATCAGATGCCCGGACCAGAAATGAGTTTTTCCATTTAATTAATATGAAACAACCCGGATAATTATGAAAAATTTTATTTGGATCACCGGAGCCAGCAGCGGTATAGGTCGTGAGTTGGTAAAGATGTTCTACCGAATTGGCTATAACGTTTTTGCCACCGCCAGACGGTATGAAAAGCTGGAGACACTAAAATCAGAAGTTAAAAAGGATGGGGATGAAAACCAGCTTGTTATTGCATATTGTGATGTAGCTGATACGAAAAGCATAGATAACTGCCTGGAGAATTTTTATGCAGAGACCGGTGGGTATATTACCTGCTTAATCAACAACGCCGGCATCACTTCATTTAAAAAGGCAATGGATGATTCCTGGGAAAATGTTATGGGTATTATTAATACCAACTTAATGGCCCCGGTTTATATGATTCGTAAAGTACTACCCGGAATGATAGAACGGGAAAAAGGAACTGTCATCAACTTGCTTTCAGTAGCGGCCAAAAAAACTTTTACCCGAAGCAGCATATACGCGGCTTCAAAAAGTGCGCTTCTTACCTATACCAATGTTTTACGCGAGGAATATAGAGAACACAATATTGGTGTGCTGAACGTTTTTCCGGGGGCAACAGAAACTGAAATTTGGGATCCTAAAGTAATAGAGCGCAATAACGGTAAAATGATGTCAGCAGAGGATGTCGCCCGGGCAATTGTTTTAATTTATGATAGCCGTGGAACTGCCTTCCCTGAAGAATTAATATTGCGCCCCATTTCAGGCGATTTATAAGTCTTTCCTCATTAAAAATTTAGAAGGTGTGCAAGGATAAATTGGCACACCTTTTTTTATATCCTTCATTCTGATCTCGACCTGCCAATATTTTGTTTTTGAGTAATATTTTATTTATTGGCATACTCCTCCTTTCCCTTATTTAGTTCATTTTTTCGCGAAAACAGTTCATTTTCTTTTGAGAATAACGGTAATTTCAAAATTTAATTGGTATGCTTAAAAAATGTAAAAATTGGTTGTAGCGAGGCATCCAAAAAATACATAATTTACAACCGAAAAGAAATTAAAGACTGCAATGATTATACTAAACCTTGACAGGAATAGTCAGATACCCTTATTTCGGCAGGTAATAGATCAGCTGAAGGAAAAGATAGATGATGAAACAATAAAACCGGGCGAAGTCCTGCCGCCGACTCGTGTTTTTTCCAGTCAATTGGGGGTTAATCGCACTACCATTTACAAGGCTTATCAGGAACTTTGGGCTTTAGGCTATATTGAAAGCCGTTCAGGATCTTATTCGCGTGTTAGGCAGCGAAGGGATATTATGCCGGCAGGTAAAGAGCGCGAAAGTGCCGCAATGAATTGGGCTGCGGTAGTTAACCCGTCTGCAGAGAAAGTATTCCGTATGTTTGGTCATATCAATTACCCGTTTAGCGAGGTCGAGTCGGGATTTAACGGGATTGATTTTGGACAGTTGCATCCGGATATGCGTTTGTTTCCGGTTGATGAATTCCGAAAGTCATTTGATAAAGTTATTCAACAGCAGGGAAGCAGCGTTTTGGATTATGGCGATACAAAAGGACTGCCTGCTTTACGTCAGTACATTGCAGGGCGTATGCGCTCGCATAGTATTTCGGCAAGCGAGCCTGAAATACTCATAACAAATGGTGCCCAAAACGCTATTGATTTATTAATGAAATTACTTGCCCGCCCGGGCTCACGCGTCTTTGTAGAATCACCAACTTATGGCATGATTTTTCCCACTCTCACATATTATAATTGTGAGATTGTTTCTATTCCCATGAATAATGATGGGGTAGACCTTGAGATTCTTGAACGGGAATTGCAAAAAGGATTGCCAATCTTTTTCTATACTATGCCTAATTTTCATAATCCTACAGGCATAACTACTAATCAGGAACATAGAGAACGACTAATTGCATTGTTTGAAAAATACAATGTACCTATTATCGAAGATGCGTTTGAAGAGGAAATGAAGTACCTGGGCAAGGTTTCATTGCCTATTAAATCCATGGATTTGCACCAGATAGTAATCTATCTGGGCAGTTTCTCAAAAATTTTGTTCCCGGGTATCAGGTTAGGTTGGATTGTTGCAGACAAGGTATGCATAGACCGCCTGGCTGCATTGAAACGCTTCGACGATATTTGTACATCCCAGCCCGATCAGGCTGCTTTGGCTGACTTTTGCCATAAGGGTTACTATGAATTGCATGTAAAGCGTATTCATAAGATATATCGCAAGCGGATGCAAATAGCCACACAGGCTTTAAAATCCTATATTACTAACGATAATATCGAATGGAAAGAGCCAAATGGCGGGTTTACTATATGGCTTGAACTTAAAAATACCAATTTAGGATATGAGGAAATCAACTCAATCCTTTTGGCTCATAATGTGCGTGTCGCATTGGGTAAGGATTTTTTCCCCGTTCCCAATGCAAAGAAGTATTTCAGATTAGCAATTGCAAACCTGAATGAAAAAGAAATTGAAACAGGTGTTCGGCAGCTTGCTGACGCTATAAATGAAATTTATAATAAAAATAATTGATAATTTCCAGAATCGGGAGGCTAAATGGATTACGAGAAACTTTTGGCGACAAGAACAGCGAATATGAAGGCAAGTGCTATCCGCGAGTTATTAAAAGTGGCAGCAAGCCCGGGTATGATATCTCTCGGAGGCGGTCTTCCTTCTCCGGATAGTTTTCCCCTGGAATTAATGCACGAGCTTACTGAACGGGTCTTGAGAAAATACGGTGCTGCAGCTATGCAATACGACATGACTGAAGGTTTTGGCCCTCTTCGTCGTGCGCTGATTGATTATTGCGCTACCAAGGGTGTTGATGCCAAATTAGAGAATATTTATATCTCAAGTGGTTCACAGGGATTCCTGGATGCTATAGGAAAAGTTCTTGTTTCTCCAGGCGATATAGTTGCAGTTGAAGGTCCTACCTACCTGGCAGCATTACAGGCATTAAATGCTTACGATGCCCGGTACGCTATGATTCAAACGGATGATGAGGGTTTGATTCCTGAATCGTTGGAATATGTCTTACGTACGAATGAAGTGAAATTCGTCTATACAATACCAACATTCCAAAATCCCTCGGGCAAAACAATTGGATTGAAGAGAAGAATTGCAATTGCAGATATAATTCAACGCTACAATGTTTTATTAATTGAAGATGATCCGTATAGTTCATTGCGCTATAGAGGTGAGCATTTACCGACTATCAAATCAATGGCCCCGGAACATGTAATATATGTCAGTACTCTTTCGAAAATATTTGCTCCCGGATTGCGTATCGGCTTCTGTGTTGCACCTGAGGCGATAGGCAAGTGGCTTACTATTGTCAAACAGGGCGTTGATCTGCATTCCAGTACGTATGCTCAGGCGCTTGGTGCTGAATATTTACTCGGAGGATTTGTACCCCCGCAAGTTGAAAAAATTATTAAAATATATCAGCCAAAACTGGATGCCATGCTTCTTGCATTAGAGCAGAACTTACCTGATGGTTATAAATGGAGCAGGCCCGAGGGCGGGATGTTCCTTTGGGTAGAAGGCCCTAAAGGCCTGGATATGGAAGATGTATATCATATTGCTGTAAAAAAGAATGTCGCATTTGTGCCTGGCAAATATTTCTTCCCAAATCCGGCTGATGGAATTGAAACAATGCGTTTGAATTTTACCTGTGTGACTGAAGAGCAAATACATTATGCTATAAAAGCACTTGCAGAAGCCTTGCAGGAAGAAACACTGTTGGTTAACCACGCGTAATTACGGATATGGCAGAAGAATTCAATATCCGCATACTTACAGCGGAAGATATGGGCGCTGCGCGGGATATATTTAATTATTTTGCGTTAAATGAGTTCGCGGTATATTGCGAATTCGCGCTAACTTCTGAACAGTTTGCCAAGGCGATGGATGATAAAATTATTAGCCTCGCAGCGTGTTTTGAAGAGCGGGTTGTGGGTTACAGTTGTTTGACAAAATTCAAACCATTCCCGAATTTTGCACGCACTGCTCTGTTAGCTTATTTTATTAAGCCAGAATTTACCGGTAAAGGTTTGGGTTCCTTACTTCTTGATGAACTGTTTACACTTGGCAAACAGAAAGGTATTACAAATTACCTGGCTCATATTTCATCAAAAAATGAGCAAAGTTTGAACTTCCATCGAAAACATGGCTTCGTGGAAGCAGGCAGGTTTTTTAATGTTGCAGATAAATTTGGAGAACCATTCGATATAATTTGGATGCAAAAGCAAATTTAATGCCTGCATCCGAAAAAAGATATCTTGGTTTTTTCTACGCGTTAAGTGCTTATATATTTTGGGGAATCCAGCCCGCTTTCTGGAAGCTTCTTACGCGGATTCCGCCGGTTATAGTATTAGCACACCGAATTATATGGTCTTTACTATTTTTCGGTGTTATTTTAGGGTTCAAGCTGCCAATTGCAAAAATTACTATGTTACGAAAGGATAGGAGGAGTCTTTCACTACTCTTTATTCCGGCTCTGCTTATCGGTGTTACATGGGGAGTCTATCTTTGGGCAGTTATGAATGATTTTGTTTTGGAAGCCAGCCTCGGATATTTTATCTGCCCTTTGTTTTCCATCATTTTGGGCGTAAAGGTATTACGAGAACGATTAACTAAAATTCAAAGAATCTCGGCCATACTAGCCGCGACAGGTGTGTTGGCAATGACGGTGTTTTATGGCCGGGTTCCATTTATAGCATTAACTCTTGCCGGAAGCTGGGCTTTATATGGAATGCTGCGTAAACAGTCCATTCTAAGCTCTGTTGAAGGATTATTTATTGAGATGTTGATTCTTGCCATTCCCTCCGCAATATACCTTATCTTTATTACTGCTACAAAATTCCCAATAAAGGAATATACAACGCCTGAAGTAATCTTGTTGTTGAGTACCGGAATAATCAGCGGGTTGCCGCTCATAGCGTTTGTGAAGGGAGCAAAAACGGTCAGGCTTACTACACTCGGGTTGATGCAATACATTTATCCCAGTATTCTGTTTATTCTGGGTGTGTGGGTATATCATGAGCCTTTGAATTTACAAAGGTTGTCCGGATTTTTACTAATTTGGATCGCCCTTGCATTAGCTTCTATTGATGCTATTGCTGTGATATTTCGTTACATTAAACGTGATTAAAATAAAAACCCATCCACCGAAAATCGACGGATGGGCAAATAGAGGGAAGAGAGTCGGAAATTCTATCGTGTAAGATAGCGTTTATTACTGCCTGTCAGTTTTTTACTTCCCGTTGATACAGATCTGCTATCTTCTTCAAAAATTTTGAACTGATGCACCATGGTTTGGAGATTGGTGGCAAGATTTTCCAATCCTTCTGCTGCCTGAGCAATTTGCTGTACGCCCTGGGCATTCTCATGAGTGCTGTTTTTAATATTTTCTATATTTTGACCTATATGCTCTATAGTGTTCGATTGTTGTTCACTGGCTGCTGCAACCTGGTTAATCATATCAACTACAGTATTGACGCCCGAAATAATATCTTGCAGTGATTTTCCGGATTGGTTGGCCAGTTTCATACCTTCTTCAACTTCCTGAGTACCTTTTTCCATCGATTGTACGGCATCATTGGTGTCTGATTGTATTTTTTTAATCTTTTCACCAATTTCCTTGGTAGCTTTGGAAGTTCTCTCTGCCAGTTTTCTTACTTCATCGGCAACTACGGCAAACCCGCGTCCCTGTTCGCCGGCTCGGGCTGCTTCAATTGCAGCATTCAGGGCTAAGAGGTTGGTTTGCTCCGCAATTTCCTCAATCACTTCCACAATCGATCCAATTTCTTCACTGCTTGCACCTAGTTCTTTTACTGTTTCAGAAGCTGATCGAACAACGTTTGCAATTCGCTTCATTCCGTCCACAGTGTTACCGATAACCTTTCCACCATCACGTGCAATAGTTCCGGCCTGCATTGAAGCATTCGCCGCATTATTAGCATTTTGAGTAGAATCCACTATCGTTGCTGACATTTCTTCAACAGCAGCAGCAACTTCAGCAGACTGATTACTCTGTTCTGTTGCGTTTGCTGCCATTTGCTCAACGCTTGCTGAAATTTGTGCGCATGCGCTGGCAGTTGCGCCTACTGCTTCATCAACCTGTATAATAGTTTGCCTGGTTTTATACACGCTGTCATTAAAGCCATTGAAAAGCCGTTCCATTTCGTCACCGGATCTCTCGGCTTTTAACTGAACAGTTAAATCACCATTAGCAAACCTATCCATTTCGTTTAGGAAAACTGTAATATTGCGTTCCAGATATCTCTTTTGCTCTTCTGATTCGCGAACAGCTTCATCAACTTTAAGCTGTATGCTGTTCTTTTCATCCTGCAATTCCTGATTCTTTGTTTGAATTTTATCCATCATCAAATCAAAAGTATTTGCGAGTGTGCCAATTTCATCTTCGGATTCTACACTTACACGGATTGTGGTATCGCCTTTAGCAATTTTTTCAGCTGCGTCGGTCAACGAGCCAATATTTCGGCCGATATAGTTTGCCACGTAATACAAAGCGAAAAATAGGATAGCGCACATTCCAAGTACTATAAGTCCTATATACACTGATTCACTGGCAATTGCTTCATCAATTTTGGTTTTATCCATCATTATTTCGAAAGCACCATGGATTTCGCCTTCTTTCCAATTTTCCATTTTATGGCCGGTAATGTCTTTACCGTCAGGCTTATTCCAATATCTCATCGACTCAGCAGGGTCACCATGGCAGGCGAGGCATTCTTTGCTAAGCCGGATCGGCTTGAAATAGCGGATTATATTTTTCTTGGAATCGACTTCAGAATATTCTTTTACTTCTCCGGATTCCAGTTTGGTAAGGATGGCGGATTCATATGTATCGGGTTGATTTTCAGCATTACGCGGTTGGAATTTTGGTACCTTAAAACCGATCCCTAATTCTTTTGCTTTGCTTTTTGCGGTCTCCATTGCAGAAAAAATTGGTACTCTGAGAAGTATTTTCTCCAGATCGGCATTCTCATCTTTAAAAATATTTGCCTGGTTTTGTCTTGCTGTGAATTCCCTTACAGCTTCAGCGGAAAGCACTAAAGTTCTGGCTTGTTGTACTTTTTCTGCAATTATAGCATCTATGTAGATGTTACGAAATACAATAAACAGAATAATACCTGTGACAATTGTAATTGCCAGAACAGGGTATAGTATCTTGTTTTTAATGGAAAGTTTGGCGAACATGAATCCTCCTTCAGTTATCTTTCCCTGAATGAATTTTGGAATACGTTTAGATCCTTTTAGTTTCTCTAACCAGCCACGAGATATATCGATTGTAACACTATATTATTATCGAAAATAATTATAAATAATTAAGTGGGAAAAAGATAAAAAGATGACTATGGAAAAATAATTTGGAATTAAAAAGAAAAACTTATAAGTTTAATCAGATAAAATAATCTGATTAAGGATTCTATGAAACTATTCAGAAGAATTGTTGAGTTAATCACTCCTCCGCAGGACTGGAAATTACCCGTTCTATTTCTCATTGGAATTCTGTTGGGAGTACTATTGGTAATACTACGAATATCCAATGCCGTTTCATACCTCTCCGATGACCCGCAAGCGTGCATGAATTGTCATGTAATGACTCCGCAATATGCCACCTGGCAGAAAAGCAGCCATGCCCGTGTAGCTACATGTAATGATTGTCATGTGCCGCATGATAATTTTCTACGAAAATACATGTTCAAGGCCAAAGATGGTTTACGACATGCAACCATGTTTACATTTCGGCTCGAACCTGAAGTGATACACATAAAAGAAGCAGGAAAGACAGTAGTACAGGAAAACTGTATCAGGTGTCATGGAAAATTGGTGAATGGTACTGAGTTGATATGTGTTACGTATGAAAATTCTACTCAAGGCCGCGGAAAATTATGCTGGGATTGTCATAGAGAAACGCCGCATGGAAGGGTAAATAGCCTTTCCTCATTTCCTTTTGCACGTGTTCCCGGGGTTACACCGGTAGTTCCGGAATGGATGAATAAATTTGTAAAACAAAATAACGTAGGTGTTCGATGAAAAGTATAAAAACTTTGCTTATTGAAAAACCCCGTTTAGCGTGGGTTATATTCGGAGTAACAGTTCTTGTTGTTTTTCTTGTAGGTTTGTTTGGCGCATCTATTATCGAGCGCCGCAGCGAAGCGATTCAGCGATTCCAGATTGTAAAACCAATTGCAGATTGGGAACCTAAAAATGAAGTGTGGGGAGAGAATTTTCCACGTGAATACGAATCTTATATGCAAACATCGGATACGAGCTTTGCAAGCAAATATGCCGGAGCAAAAGAAGTTGACATGTTGGCGCGTGATCCGAATTTGGTTATACTGTGGGCCGGTTACGCCTTTGCAAAAGAATATAAACAAGGAAGGGGGCATTATTATGCGCTTACCGATATCCGGAACACTTTAAGAACGGGGCAGCCGCAGCCGGCTACTTGTTGGACATGCAAAAGTACCGACGTTCCACGATTGATGCATAAGCTTGGGCCAGGTGAATTTTACAAGAAGACCTGGGCAGAGTTAGGCCCCGAAGTAGTAAATATTATCGGTTGCCAGGATTGCCATGACCCAAAAACTATGAATTTACGTATAACCCGACCCGCTCTTGTAGAAGCGTTCCAGGCACAAGGAAAAGATATCACCAAAGCAACACATCAGGATATGCGTTCACTCGTTTGCGCGCAGTGCCATGTTGAGTATTATTTCAAGGGTAAAACTGAAAAATATTTAACATTCCCCTGGAAAAACGGTATGGCGGTTGAAGATATGGAAAAATATTATGATGAAGTTGAACATGTTGATTATGTACACGCCATTAGTAAAACGCCAATTCTAAAAGCACAGCATCCGGATTTTGAAATTTATTCATTTGGTATCCACGCAGAAAGAGGAGTGTCATGTGCCGATTGCCATATGCCCTATAAAAGCCAGGGTGGCGTGAAATTTACTGATCATCATATACAAAGCCCATTGAATAATATCGCCGGTTCCTGTCAGGTATGTCATCGCGAGTCCGAGGCAACCCTAACGAAAAATGTGTATGATCGTCAGGATAAAGTTATGGCTTTACAACATTCTCTTGAAGATAATTTGGTTAAGGCACATTTGGAAGCGAAAGCAGCCTGGGATGCAGGGGCAACAGAAGAACAAATGAAGCCAATTTTGCAGCATATCAGGCATGCACAATGGCGTTGGGATTATGTTGCAGCTTCGCATGGCGGCAGTTTCCATGCCCCAATTGAATGCAGCCGTGTTTTAGGTACTGGTATTGAACGTGCCGGAGAAGCCAGAATTGAGCTAGCTAAGCTTTTAACTAAACTTGGTGTTCCAACGCCAATTAAAATGCCGGATATCTCCAGTAAGGAAAAGGCGCAAAAATTTATTAATTTAGACATGCAAAAACTTAAGAATGACAAAAAGGATTTTTTAAGTAATATTTTGCCCAATTGGTTAAAACAGTCCAACTAATATTCACTATTTAAGAGGCTCGAGAGAATGAAAAACCTGATTTTTACGTTTTTACTAGTTTTTTGTTCATTGCAACTTTTTGCGCAGGATACCTCATGGAGTTTTTCCGGACAAGTACAGATTCGCTCCGAGGTTGATGGCAGAGATTTTAATAATTCAACCTATTCGCCGGTTATGTCTACAATGCGTTCGCGCGTTGGTGTTGCCAAAAAAATTGAAGATAAAGCCGAGTTTTTCGTTCAAATACAGGACTCGCGCATTTTGGGGCAGGAAGGAAGCCCCTCAACGTATAAGCCAAATTTGGATGCATATCAGGCATATGTTAAAGTAAATAAACTCTTTAACTCCGATGCCTCGTTGCAGGCAGGCCGTTTTATGGCCGCGTATGGAAATGAACGTTTAATCGGTGCTTCCGCATGGAGCTACACAAGTCGTGCTTTCGATGGTGCCCGTATTTCTGTGCCTTTACGTGGTAAGTTGGATATATTCTTTCTTACACTGAATGATGCCCGTACTTATATTAGTAATGCAGACCCATCGAAATATGCGGTTACTCCTGTCTACGACAAAGCCCAGAGTATGTATGGTTTTTGGTATAATACGAACCTTGGTAAAGGAATCGACGCCGATTTCTATGCCTATTATGATCTGAATAGAAATGAGTCAAACGGGGTAGATGCTGACATAGCTATTCTAACAGCAGGTTTGAACGTAACAGGGAGCCTGGGAGTCTATGGCTATACGGTTGAAGGGGCCATTCAAACTGGTAAACGTGGTGCTAAAGATGCCTCCGGGTATTTAGCCGCTGCTTCCGGATATTTCAAAGCAGGTGATGCGAAATTAACGCTTGGAGTGGATGCTCTATCGGGGACGGATCCAGATGACCAAAAGACAAAGGACAATGGCTTTTATACAACGTATGGAAATAATCATAGGTTTTACGGGTTCATGGACTATTTTATTTCAATTCCATCGAATACCGGTAATCTGGGATTGTTAGATGCCTATCTCAATACTGATTATACTTCAAAACCAACTAATTTAACTCTTTCACTTGCAGTACATTCCTTTATGTCATGGTACAAACCAACCGGCGGGGATTCGAAATCATTCGGACAGGAATTAGATATAACTGCTAAATACGAATTATTAAAAGGGATTACAACTACCTGGGGCGGTAGTTACTTTTTCCAGGGTGATTTAATGAAAGCTATCTTTAATACGAATACAACATCAAAAACAGCCAGAACTGATAACAGCTACTGGACTTACCTGATGTTAACGGCAAATTTCTAATTTTTACTTCATTCCAAAGCCATCCCATAGGGGTGGCTTTTTTATTATAGGGAACAGCCCATGAAAATATTTGTGAAAGCCCGTGTTGATAATAGCAAGATTTCTGAACTGGCGAAAGCTTTACTCAGCGGTGATTTAGATACTTCGCATATAAAATCGACCTACTTCTATAAAGGTGATCCAACTTTAGGAATTAGTATTTGGGAGGCTCGTGATATGGATGCGTTCAATGAACAATTCACTCCCCACAAGGCTTATTATGCAGAAGTAATAGAAATTGCTGAAATGATAAATCCGATGGAAGCGCAAATGCAAATTGCCAAAGCAAAAATCAAAGAAAAATTATTTTAAATCATCTGATAATTGAAATAGCCATTCAATTGGGACTTGCGAAATAGAGTTCCGTATAGTATTATTATAACATCAATTAATTCTTGTTCGATGTTTTGTATTGAATATCGGGCAACTAACATCAATCAACTTAAAGGATATATTATGAAGAGAATCATCGCGATCGTTTTATGCGCAGTTTTATTTGGCGCTTCAGCAATTACACTCGGTCAGAGTGTAAAATCTACTGCTACTGAAAAAGCTCCAGCAAAGAAGGAAGTAAAAGTAGAGAAAAAAGAATGCGCTAAAGAATGCAAAGATAAAAAAGACTGTAAAAAAGAATGCAAAGACAAAAAAGATTGTCCCAAGGATTGCAAAGACAAAAAAGATTGTAAAGACAAAAAAGAATGCAAAGATAAAAAAGAGTGCAAGGCTGACGTAAAGGAAGCTAAAAAAGAAGTTAAAAAAGCAGCTGATAAGAAATAAGCTTTATTTGCAGATTGAAAAAGCCATTGAGGTCTAACCCCAATGGCTTTTTTTATATCAGTTTTTACGGAAAACAGACGAATATCCATTTACCGGAAAATGTATTTAAGCGTGTTGAAGAAATTCAATTGTACGCTGTTGTTTAGGATGTAACAGGATCTCCTCTGTGGGACCTGACTCAACAATTTCACCCTGATCCATGAATATAATATCATCGGCTAAATTTCTTAGGAATTTTATGGAATGAGAAACAATTATCAGGCTATGCCCCTGTTGAGTATAGTTCTTGAGCATGGTTCGTATATCGAGGCTTCTCTGAGGATCCAACGCGCTGGTAGGTTCATCTAATAGCAATAATGAGGGCTTCATTATTAGTGAGCGCACAATAGCCACCCTTTGCTGTTCTCCACCGGATAGTTCATCGGGGTATTTATTAATTGAATCTTTAAGGCCCACCTCAGTTAAGAGTGCAGTAGCTTCTTTTATAGCGGTTTGCTTATCTACTTTGTTCACCTGAACAGGAGCTTCAATAACATTGCCCAAAGCTGTTAAATGGGGAAATAAATACAAGTGTTGAAATACTATGCCAACATTTTTTCGAAACTCCCAGTATCGCTCGGGATTTGTTATCCTAAAGTTTTTATCAAGAGTATAACCATTAATCAAGAGTGTACCCTCTGTAACATCGGTAATACCAGTCATGCATTTCAGTAAAGTGGTTTTTCCGCTTCCCGAAACGCCGATTATGCCAAGAACCTTACCATCTTCAGCCTGGAAATTGAGGTTTTTGAGTATTTTCTTATTATCAATGGTATATGTTAAATTTTGTACAGTAATCATTTAAACCTCCTCCGAGCTTGTTTCCAGTTCAACTTTCTTTCGGTGTAGCCGGGCTTCCATTTTTTTCGCGTAGTAAGAAAGCGGGAGGCTCATAATTAAATAAAATACCGATACAATGACACCAAGGAACAAAAATTCCTGTGAAGCATTGGCCAATTCGCGGTACGCTGTTGCCAATTCCCAAACAGAAATAGCAAATGCAACCGAAGTATCTTTGAATAAGGCAACGAAATCATTGGTCATAGGAGGCAGGGCGAAACGAAAAGCCTGCGGTAAAATAATGCGCCGGAAAGCCAGAGCCGGTTTCATACCGAGGGAATAGGCAACTTCCCACTGCCCCGAAGGAACAGACATAAGCGCAGCACGATATATTTGGGATTCGTACGCGGCATAGTTCAACCCAAGACCAACCAATGCAGTTAACCATCCGGGAAGAGCAATACCTATACGTGGTAAACCAAAATAAAGAAAGAGTAATTGGACGAGTACCGGAGTCCCCCGGAAAAATTCAATGTACACGGTTGAGGCATTAGAAAGCCAGCGTGGCCCCCGGGATTGAGCTAAGGCTAAGGGTAAACCCAGGGCAAGGGCTACGAACATAGCTCCAAATGATAATAATATGGTAATTATTGCCGCATGACAAAGCCGCAACAAAGCTTCTGCGTAATTAAAGCCCTTATTGGTAACGGTATATGTTGCTTTCTCACCAGCCAACTGAGGTTGTAATTCATCCCACATACCCCATTTTCTATAGATCTCTTCTAACTTTCCGTTATGGACAAGGGTATCAATTGCAGTATTGAGTTTAGCCTGTAGCAGGGTGTCTTGTTTTCTAATTCCGTATACATACGCGCCAGTCTGAAATGGTGATCCAGCCCGTTTTAATTTGTCTCTGTCTTTTGTATAGAATACTTCCGCTGGAACATCCATTATCACCGCATCAATTCTTCCAAGTTCAAGATCCTCGTAAGCGGTAAGAGGTTCCTGATATGCTTTAGATTTTATTTTTCTATCGTCGAGTAACCTGGAAGCGGCACAGTTGCATAATGTGCCTACTGTTTTTCCTTGTTTAAGGCAATCATCTAATGAAGTTATTCCGTCTTGCTCTTTTCGAACTGTCAGTTGCAGCCGAAACAAATAATAGGGTTTTGAAAAGTTGATAACTTTGGCCCGATCTCCTGTAGGCTCTAAACCCATTGCAATGACGTCAAATTCATTTCGCATTAAATTTGCAACAACCGTTTCCCAATCTGTGGGTACAAATTGAGGTTTCATATTGAGAATTTTGCAAACTTCCTCAATAATATCCTTTTCGTAGCCAATGTATTTACTGGGGTTCTGGGGATCGGTATACACATAAGGGGCTCCACCGCTTGCATCGGCACCCCAACGGAGTACCTGCTGTTGTGGGAAGGCGTACAATGTACATAAAAAAGTGATAAGTATCACTGGGCGAATAAGGGAATTTATCTTTATGGACAATTCATAAATCCTTCTAGATTAGTGAATAAAAGAGGAGGGAAAACCTTCCTGAAAACCGGTAACAAAAATACTAATTTTCCGAAAAAATATATGTCTTTTTTACAATTCTAATGAGAAAGGAGTGAAATTTGTATTACGATCGTAATAATCTTCCTGCTCACGTTTTTTTAATGTTCCAACCACTTTATATGTCAGCGGTGTTGCAATGATTTCCCATATAACTTTTAGTGTGTAGTTGGT
>JAJTBZ010000004.1 GCA_021286645.1 Ignavibacteria bacterium | reverse complement strand
TGGTTCTGCTGATGCAACTCTTACGGCCAGTGGTGATGCTAGCAAGAATACAGGTGCTTTATACAACTACAATGGCTGTATAGGTATGCTTGCAAGCGGCAGCTTCGATGGTGCCATTGCTGTTTCGTTTGCAACTACAGGTAAATCGAATATCGTGGTAAAATATGATGCATGCACTATCCGTAACAACGGTGGTACAAGCAACAGAATCAACGAGTTGATATTACAGTATCGTGTTGGTACTACGGGTAACTTTACCAATTGTTACGGTACTGAATATCGGAACAATACAACTGTTCAAACCGGTGCAGTAACTACACCACAGAACCAGTTGACCCGCTCGATCTTATTACCTTCGGCTTGCGATAATCAGCCCTATGTACAGGTTCGCTGGATTTCCCGTGATCATTCACAGTTAGCGGGTAGCCGCGAAAGTCTCGCGATTGATAACGTAGTCATCGATGGTGCAACAATCGCGCACTTCTACTTGAATCCTCTGAATAGCACTGCCTGTGATGCTGTAACCTCCTGGGGCAGCAATCCTGATGGTTCCGGTACAAACCCTGCTAATTTTACAACAGATTATCAGGTATTTCATATTCAGAACTCGGCAACAGCTACCGCAACAGCCGCATGGACAGTTTCCGGTAAAGGTTCAAAAATCATTATTGGTGATGGAACCACAGCTACGAAATTTACCGTTCCTGCAGCAGGTGCATTTACCGGCTTAGCCGATATCTCAGCAAATTCAACTTTTGAAATTAACAATGCTTCGACGCTCCCAACCTATGGTTCTGTTTTGGGTACGTTTGGAACGAATTGTACCATTATTTATGGTAACTCGGGTTCTTTATCTGTCCCCGATAGAGATTATACTTCAAACAACCTGGTATTTAATAATACCGGTACAAAGACATGGTCGCCGAGCGGTAACCGTTCATTGAGCGGTGATCTTTCAGTTACCAACGGTGCGACACTCTCAATGGGTAACGGTATTGTTATCAGCGTTGGCGGTAATGTTTTGGTAGATGCTACATCTACAGTCGGTTGCGCGAGCAGTTCGAACAGGTTAAGTGGTACTGCAAGTAAATCTTTTACAATGAATGGTACATTACGAGTAACTTCTAACGAAACTCAGACTGCAAGTGCTACATCACCTATGCAATATCAGTACAATGGGTATGGTACATATGCATTGGGTTCAAGTTCATGGGTATCTTTCAGAAACCCCACCACTTCAGCTATTACACAGGGTATTGACGGATTTTCCGGTATTACCTTCGCGAATATTGAAATGTGGAATGGTACAGCTGTTACAGTTTCCTGGGTACTGAAAAATGATATTACTGTAACCGGGAATATTGTTTTTCCAAGAACAAGTACCGGTGCTACCAGCTTTAGTCTCGGTGCATATAACCTTAAATTAGCTGGTAAATTTGCATTAACTGGCGGCCCAAACAGCAATACTTATTTGGGTGGAAGAACTTTTAATGGTGCAACCGGTACAATTACTCTGAACGGTAGTTCTGCACAGCAGACACTGGGTGGAGGTGACCTGTTTGGCACATTAAATAACCTTACGATCGATAATGCTGCTGGAATAACTTTAGATTCATCTATAGTTGTAAATGGAACATTATCATTGGTTAATGGAAGTCTGGCTCTGGGTGTTAACCCTGGTACTTCAACTCCGAACACTTTAACGTATGGTGCCAGTTCAACATTGAAATATGCTTCTACGACAGCATCGCAGGTAACCACAGACTTGGAATTCCCTGCAACCAATGGTCCGAAGAACTTAACCATTGCAAATAAAAACGGCGTTACTTTGCACGCTGCACGTACAATTGCCGGAGTATTAAACTGTTCTTCCGGTTTACTCACTACGGATAATGTTAAAATTCTTACCTTATCCAGCACTGCTACTTCTGCAGTTGGTACTTCCTCAGATACGTCCTATGTAAATGGTCCTATCGAAAGAACTTTACCGGCATCATTAGCCTCAGGCAACGCTTATACTTTCCCGGTAGGTAAATCGGCATACACTCCGTTCGAATTAGTTAATCCTACTACCACTTCAGGTGGTACCGTAGTTATTCGTGCTGAAGTTATTGATGGCGATTGTGGTGGTTCTGCAGGTACAAACCTCAGCAACCTGAACACCAATAGATATTGGACTGCATCATTTACTTCAGGCAACGGAAACTTCACGAATACAAAAATTAAATTAACTGACGCAGGTTTGCGTCCTACAACCGGTATTGGTCAATCATCAGACGTGAGCGGCGATTACAACTCATTGGGTGGTACATTCACCGGATCAAACGTTGTGTCTGCAATGACAACTACTACTTTAGGATATTTCTCAACCGGTGATAAAACCGATATGGGTCGTTTATATGCCGGAACTTATTCTGTGGGTAGTGGTAACTGGCCGAACTTACAGGCAGTTGTTGATACTTTATCGAGCGAATTCCTTGCTGGCAACGTAGTATTTGAATTAAATTCTTCATATACCGGTACCGAAACAGCTCCTTTAGTGTTATATCCTTTTGCAGACGAAGGTCATAATTATACCGTTACAATCCGTCCTGCATCCGGTGTTACCGGTAAGACTATTTCCGGAACTTCAGCCGTTGCATTATTTGACTTCAATGGCGTTGACAATATGATTATTGATGGTCGTGCAGGCGGTTCAGGCAGCTCGAAAGACTTAACAGTTGCAAACTCAGGCGGCCCGGTTGTTCGTTATATTAAAGATGCTACAAATAACACTCTGAAGTATCTGACTATTAGTGCTTCGAATGGTGTTGCAAGTTCAGGTGCTTTGTTATTCTCAACAGGTACAACTACCGGAAACGATAATAATACTGTTGACAATTGTGATATTAACTGTAATGGTACCTATGCAAAAGGTGTTTTCTCCTCAGGTTCATCATCTACAATTGATAATGGCAACAATAGTATTACTAATTGTAATATTTATGACTGGTACACCACCGATGCAAACGGTGGCGCATGCGCGGGCGTTTATTTAGGAAACTACAACAATGCCTGGACCATAACAAATAATAACTTCTATTATAAGACTGCCAGAACTGCAGTAATTAAAAATACGTATTACGGTGTATATATTTCTACAGCTACAGGTAATAACTTTACTGTTAACAATAACTATGTTGGCGGTAACGGTCCTGCCGGTGGTGACGGTAACTTTGTTCTCAATGGCCCTTATGAAAACAAAATTTGGGCAATTGCTCTTAGTACTGTTGGAACTACAACCCCGTCAAATATTCAGGGTAACACAGTATCGAAATTTGATCTGACTACGACTCCACAGTCAAGTGGTTCAACTTCTTCATTGTTCTATGGTATCTATATGTCAGATGGCAGCGCGAACATTGGTACTACTGCTGATAACCTTATTGGTTCATTAACATCAAATGACGCTATTAAGATTACCATGACGAACTCTCCAAATACATCATACATCGATGGTATTCGCCTTGGCAATACTTCTTCCAATGATGTATTGAATATCGGTTCACAGTCAAACAAGAATATAATTGGTGGTATCACTGTAACTCATGCTGATACTTCATCAATTCTTTATTCTGATACTACAAGTAATACCTATGTTGATGGTATGCGGCTTGGTGTCAGCCCCGGTTACACCAATTTCAGCGTACAGAATAATATCATTGGCGGTACCGTTGCAAATAGTATCCGTGTATTATACATGAAAGGTATCATGAATGGTATTTATGAAACTTCAGGTATGTATGGTACAACCCAGATTCGCAATAACACAATTCAGAACCTTACCCATAATGGTTTAGGCTACACATCTGTTTTACGTGGTATTTGGGCCCCGACAAACAACAATACTATTACCGGAAATACAATTCATGATCTGAATTATGCCGGTACAAACACGAAATCAGGATCTGATGCCGGTTTATATGGTATTCTCTTAAATACTACCGCGCAGAACCAGTTAGTAAATACCAATACAATTTATAATGTCAACAGCACCAATACCACTGTTTTACAATATATATATGGTATTTATTATAGCGGCCCGACTACCGGTGGTACGAACAGTATATCAGGTAATAAAATCTATAATCTGAATACTGATAACACAAACGTTAGTGCGAGTTATGTTCGCGGTATTGTTCTTAATGCAGGTATTAATCTTACTGTAGCTAACAATATGATTGCACTTGGTGACACCATTAAAGCTAATCAGTTGGTTGCCGGTATCGATAAAGCCGGTGCAGACGCATCGTTTTATTATAATACCATTTCATTGACAGGTACCCAGGCATCAGGAAGTTCAAACAGCTATGGCTGGAGAAGAACTTCTGATAATGCTGATATTGTTAAGAATAATATTATTGTTAACCTTCGTAATAACGGCGGTTCATCAACTGGTAAACACTATGCTTTCCGTACATTTCATTTAAGCACGTTAACCAGTGATTACAATGATTTCTATGTAGATCCTGCCAATACATTTGGTTATATCGCACAGTATTACCCAATCGCATCGGGTAGCACGGCTGTCGATTGCCAGACACTTGCTTCATGGCAGGCAGCTTCTGCACTAGATGCTCATACATCTAATGCGGCTGTGAACTTTACATCAACAAATGATTTACACCTTGCAGGTGCCAGTATTGGCAGCTTTAGCCTACAGGGTGCAGTTGTTCCCGTGACAACAGATTTTGACGGCGATACCCGTTCTTCTGTAGTACCGTATATGGGTTGTGACGAACAAACTGAAAAATTGTATTCACAGTTGGATATGAAAACTGTTTTACAGTTCTATTATGACGGTGCTACCGGTATGATGTCTCGTGACACTGTTTGCGCTGTTCTAAAAACTGTTGATACTTATGTGACAGTAGATAGCGCGCAGGCGTTTATTGATTCTGTAACCGGTGCCGGTACATATATATTCAAGAAAGCTAACCCTTCAGGCAGTTATTATCTTACTGTTCGTCATAGAACAAGTATTGAGACTGCAAGTGCAAACCCGGTTACCTTTACCAATAAGGCACTTACTTATGATTTCAGTGATGCTCAGGAAGAAGCTTATGGCAACAACCTGGCGCTCGTTGGTGATAAGTATTGTATTTATGGCGGCGATTGTGATCAGTCGGGTGGTGTAGATTTCTCTGATATGCTCCTGATCGATAATGATTCGTTTAATTACAATACCGGATACATTATTACCGATGTGAACGGCGATGGTGGTGCTGACTTTAACGACATGATCTGTGTTGATAATAGTTCGTACGTATATGTATCATCATCACTTCCACTGCCTCCTCCTTCAAAAAGAGTTAAGCATGTTCATGTTCGTCCGGCAACAAATCAGCAGGTTAAAAAAGCTGATTCGCAGAAAAGCAACAATCAATAATTAGTTGTTGAACGATTATTTGAGACTGTCCTCTGAAAAGGGGACAGTCTTTTTTTTGTACTCTCTTGCAGAATGGGTTTATGAATTTAGCTTTTTACAAAAAAAAAGTATTAAGTTTAGGATAAAATTGTTAAATTATTTTCCATCAGTTAGCAGATTTAGTAAATTCTTTATTTAAGACCTGACGAATTTGAAATTTAACCTGGCCGCAGGTAAATATTAAATAATTTAATTTATCTTTATTCATTAATATACGAGGAGGCACAAATGAAAAATTGGTTCTTTTTAGCTTTGCTTCTATTAACTAGTTCGGTTTTCGCACAATGGACATCGCAAACTTCACCGTCATTGGTAGGTTTAGTATCTGTTAGTGCTCCGAGCAAATCAGTTTGTTGGATCGGTGGTGGTTCAGGTGTTGTATTACGTACAACTGATGGCGGTACTACATGGACAAACGTTGGTGGCAGTTCAATTGTCGATGATATTTATGTTGTTAACGCTGTTGACGCCAATACATGTTTCGTTTCCACTTCTCCCGGTGCGACCAACATTTTCAGAACAACTAACGGCGGTTCTACATGGACCAAAGTTTATACAGCTAATCCTGGCTTCATTGATGGTATCTGCATGATATCGGCTACCAATGGTTATGCTATGGGCGATCCTCAGGCTGGTAAATGGGTTACATTAAAAACTACCGATGGTGGCGCTACATGGGCTTCATCAGCACAGTTAAGCGCTGTTGGTGCAGAAGCTGGCTGGAATAACGCCATGTCTGCTGTTGGCAACAATATTTGGTTCGGTACAAATAATGCCCGCGTTTATCGTTCTACCGATGCCGGTGCTACTTGGGTTGCACAGACACATCCTGCAGCAGATACCAATACATTCGGACTTTGTTTCAAAGATGCAAATAAAGGTTTTGTTGGTGGTAACGCATTATTAGGAACCACTAATGCAGGCGCTAACTGGACTGCAGTTACCGGTAAAACTGATAGTATTTCCGGTATTGCAAATGTTGGCACTAACTGGTGGTATATCCGTCAGGCCGCTATTTACAAGAGTACTGATGACGGTGCTACCTGGGCTCAAGATCTTTTTGTTTCCGGCGTTGGTGCTTTTAATCATATTTCAGTTGGTGTTAGCGGCAACCAGTATACAGTGTATGCAGTACGTAACGATGCAAAAATTTACAAATATTCCGCATCATTCACACCGGTAGAACTTTCTTCTTTCTCTGCTCGCGTTATTGGTAATTTCGCTCAGCTTTCATGGGCAACCGCTTCTGAGCAAAATAATCAGGGCTTTGAAATTCAAAGAAGTTCTGACATGAATAGTTGGAAGACTGTTGGTTTTGTAAAAGGCAATGGCTCAACAACAAATAGAAATGCTTATACTTATCAGGAAGATATTTCTGCAGTTAATAGCCAGGTTGTTTATTACAGACTTCGCCAGCTCGATTACAATGGCGACGCGACAGTAAGCAAAACTGTTGAAGTAAACAACAAGGTAAAAGCTTCGTTTGCTTTAGATCAGAATTATCCTAATCCGTTCAACCCAACAACAACCATTTCTTACTCTGTTGCGAATGAACAATTCGTTTCATTGAAAGTTTACAATGCGATTGGTGTTGAAGTTGCTTCTTTAGTTAATGGTATTGTTCCTGCCGGTTTGCATAAAGTTGGTTTTGATGCAACGAAATTAGGCAGTGGTATTTACTATTATACTTTAAAAGTTGATGGTTTTGTAAAAACAAACAAAATGACTGTACTGAAATAAGTATTAGTCCTTTGAATTTGATCCCGGCATGAACCCGAAAGGTTGTGCCGGGTTTTTTTATTTTATATCATTATGAAATCATATACAAATATCGATTTATCCAAATATCATACTTTTCATGTTGCTTCCAGGGCAACCGCTTTGGTTGAGATTGAATCGCTTCAGCAATTCCTTACCCTGATTACTAATAACAAACTTACACACCCTATTGTTATTTTAGGTGGGGGAAGTAATGTTCTATTTAAAGAGGATTGGCCGGGAACTGTACTGATTAATAAAATTCAGGGTATCGATTTGGTAGGGGAGACCGATGATTTTGTTAGTATTCTTGTTCATTCCGGTACGTTATGGGATGAATTGACAGCTTACTGCGCCTCTCACGGTTATTGGGGAATTGAAAATATGTCAGGTATCCCGGGTACCTGTGGAGCGGCACCTATTCAAAATATTGGGGCTTATGGTCAGGAAGTTGAACAAGTAATTGAATCAGTTAATTTCTTTGATTTTAAGACCGCTGAATGTAGAGAATTAAAAAAAGCAGATTGCTGCTTCGGTTATCGGGATAGCATCTTTAAAAATGAACTGAGGAACAGAACCTTTATCCATTCTATACAGATAAAACTATCCAAAATTCCAACTCCCAACGTATCCTATCCTTCTCTGGCTGAAAAATTACAGTCTGTTGCTACACCGGAGTTGACTCCTGTTGCGCTTCGTGAAGCCATACTTAGTATTCGGACAAATAAATTACCCGATCCGGATATCTTGGGCAATGCCGGGAGTTTCTTTAAAAATCCAATAATTCCACTGGATGACTATAAAAAACTGCAAAGGGAATTTCCTGACATTCCTGGTTTTACAGAGATGAACATGGTTAAAATTTCTGCTGCCTGGCTGATTGAGAAATCTGGTTGGAAAGGAGTCAGAATGGGGAATACAGGAACATTTCATAAACAACCATTGGTTTTAGTGAATTATGGAAATGCTACAGCCGGTGAGATTCTCGATTTAGCACGTAAAATTATTGAAACCGTAGAAAAGAAATTCCAAATAAAAATTGAACCGGAAGTACAAATATATTAAAGCCGGATAAGCAATTTGCCTATCCGGCCTCATATCTTAATTGTTCTTCTTTTCTATTTTAGCCCAGGTATCACGTAACGTAACTGTCCTGTTAAACACAGGTTTATCTGTCGGGCTTTCTTTATCGGTACAGAAATAGCCCAGGCGTTCAAACTGAAATTTATCGCCCGGCTGAGTTGTTAATAAAGATGGTTCTACATAAGAATTCGGGAGAACTACAAGTGAGTTATTGTTGATGGTTGCTTTCCAGTCAACATCTTTAACGCCGGCAGGATCTTCTACGTTAAACAATCTATCATACAACCTAACTTCTGCATGAGCGGCATTATGCGCAGCCACCCAGTGAATAGTTCCTTTAACTTTCTTCTTACTCGCGGTACCTGAACCACTTTTAGTTTCGGGATCGTATTCGCAATGTACTACAGTGATATTGCCATTTTCATCTTTCTCAAATCCGGTACATTTAACAATATACGCGTAGCGAAGGCGTACTTCCTTGCCTACGGATAAGCGATAATATTGTGCAGGGGGGATTTCCATAAAGTCATCCTGCTCAATGAACAACTCTCGTGAAAATTCAATCTGTCGTGTTCCTGCAGTCGAATCTTCAGGATTATTAATAGCTTCTAAAGTCTCTATCTGTCCTTCCGGATAATTATCGATAACAACCTTCAATGGTTGTAAAACTGCCATCCGGCGTAGCGCGCGTTTGTTCAGATCTTCCCGAATACAATTCTCTAACAATGCAACATCGATAACATTATCCCGGCGAGCGACACCGATTTTTTCGGCGAAATTACGAATTGATTCAGGTGTATATCCGCGTCTGCGAAGCCCGGAAATGGTTGGCATACGAGGATCGTCCCAACCGGCTACATCACCGTCATTCACTAATTGCAATAATTTTCTTTTACTCATTACGGTATATGAAAGATTTAATCGCGCAAATTCAATCTGCTGTGGATGATGAATTGAAAGCTGATTAATGAACCAATCATATAATGGTCTGTGATTTTCGAATTCTAATGTACAAATTGAGTGGGTGATATTTTCAATAGAGTCACTTTGGCCGTGTGCCCAGTCATACATTGGATAAATACACCAGGCATCGCCCGTGCGGTGGTGCTCCTGATGCATAATACGGTAGAGGATAGGATCTCTAAAATTTACATTGGGAGATGCCATATCGATTTTAGCGCGCAAAGTTTTTGACCCATCGGGAAATTCCCCGGCTTTCATTCGTCTGAACAGATCCAGGTTTTCTTCACTTGTTCTATTCCGATAAGGGCTTTCTTTACCAGGCTCTGTTAATGTACCCCGGTATTCGCGCATTTGTTCTGGAGTAAGCTCACAAACATACGCTTTACCTTGTTTAATTAATTCTTCAGCCCAATCGTATAACTGCTGAAAATAGTCAGAGGCATAATATTCACGACCTCCCCAATCGAAACCGAGCCAATGTACATCTTCTTTAATAGATTCTACATATTCAACTTCTTCTTTCGAAGGGTTTGTATCATCAAAACGAAGGTTACACCAGCCATCATATTTCTCCGCTATGCCAAAATTCAAGCAAATGGATTTTGCATGACCGATGTGCAAGTACCCATTTGGTTCGGGTGGGAAGCGGGTATTAATTCGTGTAGAATATTTTTTATTATTAATATCATCTTCAATGATTTCATGAATGAAGTTAGTTGCCTTCGATTCATTAACTGCGTTGGTAGTTTCTTCCATAATAATTACTTTATTTTCTCTATAGCTGTTTTAATTCTGTTTATCGATTCTTCTTTTCCCAGTATCATTGCGATATCATACACTCCGGGGCCGCCGCCGACACCTGATAAGGATAGCCGAAGGGGGTGAATCAACTCCGCAGTTTTAACTGTATATTTTTCAGCAACTACTTTCAGTGCAGTTTCAAACCCTTCCTTTTCATTTGAAGAAAGTTTTGAAAACTCTTCAACAAGTTGTTGCATTAATTCCGGTGTTTTTTCATTCCATCTTTTTGCTATTACCGATTCATCGAATACCTGGGGTGCAGAAAAGAAATATGGGGCATTTTCGACGATTTCATAAATAAACTGTACTCTTTCGCGCATTGAGTCAATAACATGGGTGAGATAGTTATCCGTAAATTTCTCTGCCGGAATATTTTTCTCTGCCATGGTTTCGCGCAAAAATGGTAATAATTCTTCAGAGGTTTTTTTTCGTAAGTGCTCTGCATTCAACCAGGACAGTTTTTGTAAATCAAATACTGCACCCGATTTGTTAACCCGTTCCAGGCTAAAAGCTTCGATCAATTCATCTAGATAATAGAATTCCCGATCATCGCCTGCAGTCCAACCAAGTAGAGCAACAAAATTAACCAGAGCCTCTTTCAGATATCCTTTGGAACGATAGTCTTCAACGGCAACATCGCCCTGACGCTTACTGAGCTTAGTACGATCAGGATTAAGCAGTAACGGTAAATGGGCAAATTGCGGCACTTCCCAGCCAAATGATTGATATAACAGAACATGCTTGGGCGTAGATGGAAGCCACTCTTCACCTCTGATAACATGAGTAATTTTCATCATATGATCATCGATGACATTTGCAAGATGATATGTTGGAAACCCGTCACTCTTCAGTAAAACCTGGTCATCAATTATTTCAGAATTAAATGAAATATGACCTCGTATAACATCATCAAATTCTACTACTAAACCGGGAGCAATATTCATGCGGATTACGTAGGGGAGATTGTTCGCAAGATTTGCCTGCACTTCCGAATCGCTTAGATTGCAGCAATGTTTATCGTACATTTTCTGCTTACCGTTTTGCTCCTGCTCCTGTCGAAGCGCGTCAAGCCGTTCAGCTGTACAGAAACAATAATAAGCCTTACCCGCAGAAACAAGTTCATTACAAAGATTTTTATAAATATCCAATCGTTCCGATTGAATATACGGGCCATACGATCCTTCTTTTCCCGGACCCTCGTCAAATTCTAAACCACACCACTGTAATGAATTAATGAGGTTTTCTACCGCGCCTTCAACAAATCGTTTCCTGTCGGTATCTTCAATCCTGAGTATAAATGTGCCATTATTTTTTTTCGCGAAAAGATAATTGTACAATGCAGTTCGCAAACCCCCAACATGCAAATAACCGGTTGGGCTGGGTGCAAAACGAACGCGAGGAGTTTCATGTATCATAAATTTAAGAGCCTGTTCATTAATTATTTATTAGTCGTATAGTGTTTTACTTTTTCAATAAATTCAACACTATCAATAGGTTTAGGTATATAATCTGTAGCACCTGCCTCAAGGCATTTCTCTTTGTCACCCTTCATGGCAAAAGCAGTAAGAGCAATTATAGGTGTTTCTTTATATTCAGGAGTTTGCCTGATTCTTTCGGTGGCTTCAAAGCCATTCATAACAGGCATCTGCATATCCATTAATATGATATCGAAATGCTGTTGGCGTGCCTGGTCAACTGCTTCAGCGCCATTCTCTACAACAACTACGGATGTGAATCCATTTTTCTTTAACAGACGCGTTACAATTATCTGTGAATGCTTATAGTCTTCAACCAATAGTATTTTTGGTACGTCGCTAACAGCCGCTTTAACTTCTTCAGGTGCAGAAGGTTGTTCATACCTGTTAATCATTGAGTTAATTGTGTCAGCAAGATCTTCAATCTTCGTACTGCGTTTACTTAATAGCTCCGTGAATAGTCCATCGATTTTTCGTAAATCATCATCAAAATTTTCTTTACCGGTATAAATAATGATCGGCAAGTTAGTAAATCGGGGATGCGATTTAATTAATTTTATTAATTCAAAACCATTCAACTCCGGCATGTCAAGATCAACAATTGCCAGGTCAAGCTGCATATCTTTGATAATGTCCATTACTCGCGAACTGTGTGACTCTGCTACCGCATTAAAGCCTACGCTTTCAATTGCGCCTTTAACGAGGTTCAAAGTAGGAACGTCGTCATCAACGCAAAGAATGTTGGAATCTTTTTTCAGCTTATAGCTGGTAAGCACTTCTACAAGATCTTTGTACCGTATAGGCTTTACGAAATATTCCACAGCTCCCATTAAGAAGGCTTTTTGCTGTTCAGCTTCAACCGAGCATACAATCACCGGAGTATATTTGGAATTATCATCTTCCCGAATACGTTTCAATAACTCTAGGCCGTTTATATCAGGTAAAACTATATCCATAATTACGGATAGGAAACGTTCTTTCTTTAATAATTCCAAGGCTTTGATACCGGAATTGATTATATGTGGTTCGTAGCCCCATTTGTTCAGATAATTGCTTAGCAGTTTCGAGGTTGCGTAATCGTCTTCTATGACGAGAACTTTATTTTTACCAATCGGTTTTGGTAAAGCACTAATTTTTGATTCAAGAGGGCTCATCGATTCAGTTGGAAGCTGGAAGGAAATAGAGGTGCCTTTTAATGCTGAAGAAACTACTTCAACACTTCCATCAAGAATATCAATGAATTTTTTTGCCAATGGTAAGGATAGCATTGATTGAGGCAGGACCTTTGAAAGTTTCTCATCAATTGCCTGATTGCCTAATATTATCTGCTGTAAATTTGCAATATGAACAGTATTGCCGGAATTAACCATTCGAAATGTCATTCTGCCTTGTTCATTCATGCCAACATTAACGGATACATTTCCGGATTCAGTTGCATTTACCAAAAGACTCATAAATTGCGAAAGTATGTAACGTATTTTCATTGCATCAATTCGCACAGATGCCGGCATATTTGTATCAATAGATTTTGAGAACTGAACAGTGTTTGCCGGTATACGTTCTGAAAGCATTGCAATGGTTTCATCGATAAATGTTCCAATTGCAATAGGTGCAAAATTAGCATTTAACAGTGAAGCCTCTGCCTTTGCAAAGTCGATGAGATCATTAATAAGTCCAAGCAATTTTTGTGCATTGCTCCGTAAAGTGCCTACATACTCCTGCTGGGCATGTGTAAGTTGATCATCATTTAACAGCGAAGCAAAACCGACAATGCTGTTAGTCGGGGTTCTGAACTCATTGGCAGCTTCTGCTACAAGTTTCGGGAATTGGCTGCTGAGGGCCTTTTCTGAAGTATTGTGGAGTTCGAGCAGTGAGATCAGAAACTCGCCGGTCAATCTGAATACATCCCTATCCGCAGGAGTAAAAGGTGTATTATCAGCGAGCTTAAGAATATACTTTTCACCATGAGCAGTCTTTAAGCATAAGCAAGCTTCATAACCGGCAGAATCACTGATAGAAATTGAGCATTTCTGATCGACGTGAAAATCAAAATTCTCACAATCAGCCTGAATAAGTTTGCAAACAACACATTCGGATATTGGCATTTGCCCCAACGTCCTTTTTGCATTCGTCGATTTTCCGAGGAAATTCAGGCGCCTGTTATGAATAACCCGGAATAGGGCGGTACTTTGAAAGTTGAATTCTTCGCAGACAAAATCGCAGAATTGTTCAACAAATTCCTGGGCAGAGTTTTTAGCCAATACTCTGAGAGAATTATATCGGGCGATAAATTTCAAATTCGATGTTTGCATAGTAAACTGTTTTGGTTAATGTATATATCCTACAAATATATGAAAAATACGGGTTTATACGAAAAAATATCCCGCTTTATATCAATATATTAGTCAGCAATAATTACAATACCGCTTCAGATGAATCGGCAATGGAAATGGACTTCTCCAAAAAAAAGAGGGCCGGTAAAGGCCCTCGTAAAATTAGTTATGGGTTAACATCAAATTTTTTAAGGTATGTCTCTACCCAATCATTATCGGGAGCGATTAATGGGGCACCTGTTACTTGACCTCCAAATCCTAATTTGCGGACTATCAATGAGTTTATTTCCGAAGTGCTTATTTGCTTAAATACCTCCGGACTAATATACATTCCATATTTATCGGACAGTTTAAGTGAATACCTGTCACTGGCGCCTTTGAACATTTTCATTTTTAATTGTTTAACAATTGCATCCTTCATTTCCTGAAAACTCTGTTTAGGATACTGGTAATAGTCTGCCTTTTTACCAATGAGCTTAATTATCGAATACCCATCATTAGACTTGATAGGGCCATAGACCTCACCAACATCCATTTTTGCAGCAATCTTCCCGATCTCATCGTACATAAAGATGGGGAAATACCCATATTCACCTTCGCTTTTTTTAGTCCAGCCACGTTTATTATATTTTATTGCAAGCGATCTAAAGTCATCTCCGGCTTTAACTCTTTCAAGCACGGTATGCACAATTTCCAGGCTGTCTGTAAGAATTTCAATAACGTTTACCTGCTGGGGATAATAAATTTCTTTATTATCCTTTTTGTATACAGCCAGCGCTTCTTCATCCGATACTTTCAAGGTATCATACATGGTGTACTTATTCAACTGGTAGAGATAATTATCGCGCCAGGTTTGTACATCCTGAATAACTTTTGGATCTTTATCGAGACCGCGTTTTCTTCCTTCTGCCGCGAGTACTTCGCTCTCAATAAATAAGCGTAAGCGTGCCTGAATTTGCCTGAATAGGGGATTGAGCGCTATATCTTTCGTTTTGAAACCATCAAAAACCAACAGCAGTATAAAATCATTAAGTGAATATTTTTTTGTTTCCAGAGTAACAAGAGTCATAGAAAGAGAATCAACCGGAATGGAATGTTGCAGATCCAACACGTCTGTGGCCAATAATGATAAATCTTCGGATGATTTAATTCTTTGTGTAATTTGTCTGTTGTGTAACTGATTGCTCATATGAACTGCAAACGATTTTAACAGACTGCCATTAACATCAATTTTTCTACCCTTGAAAAAGTTCACGAAAAACTTTGCGAATAATTCCTTTTCAATACGCGCACGAAGAATTTGCGTTGCTTTTTTAACCGTTTTATCCTCAGGATCTGAAGGGTTCACCATTAAATCCTCGGTGTAGTTATATAATTTGAAAATATACCATCCGGCAGGAGTATGTAATGGTTTGGTATATTGATCATGATCCAATTTGTAAACCTCGGCCTCGATATCTTCGGCCATTTGACCATGTTCTACTTTTTCCGGATCGGCGAGTTCGGCGGCGTATTCAGAATTGTTCACCAGCGTGTCAAAGCTCATTCCACTTTGCAGTAGGCGGTAGTAATTAAAAACTGCAGTTGAATCTTCGGAAAACAGATATTTAACTTCAAGAATTTTTCGTTGTTTATTAATCGCGTCGAGCAGTTGGGCATTGGTATATGTTATTTTATCGCGTACTTCCTGCATATAAAGGGCATCCCGAATAAACATATTTTCGAAAGCATAAGTAACGGTTTTTATCGATTGCATGGTATCCAAACCTTTTGCTTCGGCATCAACAGCCCAAAGTTTTTCGGTTAGGAGTGTGTACAAGAAAGCAAGCCGTTTTTCCGGCAATACGTTCGCGTTAAGATGCAATTGTGGCGTCATTTCAAACCTGGTTTCGAAAGCCCCTTTTGTGATAGACCGGCTTCCGGCAGTAGCCAGAATTGAGTTTTCATTTATTTCTGACTGAGCATATACAATGCCTGCTAAAAGGATAAAAGACAGGAAAAAGCATAAAATTTTTAATCTGTTCACACGCGTCCCAAAAATAATTTTAATTAGATATGTAATAATACGAAGGAAAAAATTAATTTTTATAACCTGTAAAAATGACCTAATTTACATACTTACATTTTTGTGTTTTATTGGAAGGATCTGATATACCATGGGTATTATCGATAAAGTATTCGAATACTTTAAACGGAGAGAAAAAGCAATTCCTCCGAAAGACAGTAAAGCTGTTGAGAAGCAGATACAAATGGGAAAAATGTATGCCCGCGATCGAATAAAATATTTATTGGATGCGGATTCATTTCAGGAAACAGACCTGTTTGTAGAACATTCCGAAAAAAATTTCGGCCTTGATAAGAAATTTCTTCCGGCTGATGGAGTTATTACCGGTACAGGCACAATTTACGGATATCCCGTTGCAATCTTTGCACAGGACTTTACCGTTGCCGGTGGTTCTTTAGGATTGATGCATGCCCGGAAAATTACAAAGATCATGGATCTGGCAATCAATAACGGTATTCCGCTTATTGGAATCAATGATTCCGGTGGAGCAAGAATACAGGAAGGCGTTAATTCGCTTGCCGGTTATGGAGAGATTTTTTATCGGAATACCTTAGCCTCTGGTGTTATTCCGCAGATATCTGTTATTCTCGGCCCTTGTGCCGGTGGAGCAGTATATTCTCCGGCTCTCACCGATTTCGTATTTGTTGTTGATAAAATTTCTAAAATGTTTATTACTGGTCCCGAAGTTATCAAAACTGTGCTTGGTGAAGAAATCTCTATGGAAGACCTCGGTGGAGCACGTGTGCAAACCGAAATTTCCGGTAACGCACATTTCTTCGCGAAGAGTGAAATTGAATGTTTTGAGCAGGTTAAACGCCTTGTTAGTTTTATTCCCTGGAATAACACGAGAAAAGCAGCGGCATTTCCGCCGAAACCGCCAAAAATTCATCTTGATATCGAAAAAATAATTCCGGCCGAACCTTCAAAACCCTACGATATTCGCGATGTTATAAAAGCAGTTTGCGATGATTCCGATTTTCTTGAGGTTCAGGAGAATTGGGCTTCAAACGCCGTTGTCGGCTTTGCCCGTATTAACGGCGACACTATTGGCGTTGTTGGTAATCAGCCATTAGTGCTTGCTGGTGTTCTTGATGTGGATTCCTCGGATAAGATTGCCCGTTTTATTCGTTATTGCGATGCCTTCAGCATTCCGCTCGTTACATTTGTTGATTTACCGGGATATTTACCGGGCATCGATCAGGAACACGCGGGTGTTATTCGGCATGGCGCTAAAATTTTATACGCTTATAGCGAGGCGAGTGTTCCTAAATTAACAGTAATTCTTCGAAAAGCTTATGGCGGCGGCTACATAGCAATGTGTTCGCGTCATCTTGGTGCGGACTTTGTTTTCGCCTGGCCAACAGCTGAAATTGCAGTTATGGGTCCGGAAGGTGCAGCCAATATAATTTTCCGACAGGAAATTATGGAATCTGCCGATCCGGAAATTACACGTAAACAGAAAGTGATTGAATATACCGAGAAATTTGCCAATCCTTATGTCGCAGCGAAAAATGGACATATAGATGCAGTAATTAATCCGGCTGAAACCAGAAAATCACTTATTCACTCATTAAAACTTTGTGCCGGGAAACGCGATAATCGCCCAAGCCGGAAACATGGTATTCCTCCATTCTAAAGGGTGAACATGGAAAACAAAGAAATTAATGTTGATTTTACCCGTTATGAAACCAGGCTTACAAAAAAGTTCCTTAACAGGAAACCGTATGAAAAGCCGAATGACAAAATTATTAAAACTGTTATTCCGGGAACCATTTTAGAATTATTTGTTAAAAATGGTGACGTGGTTAAAAAGGGTGATAAACTGCTTATTCTCGAAGCAATGAAAATGAAGAATGTTTTGCGTGCTGCCAGAGACGGTAAAATAAAAAATGTTGCTGTCTCGGTTGGAATGCAAGTGCCTAAGGGCGATATTCTATTGGAATTCGAGAGTTAATCGGGATATTATGTAAGTAATTCAGCCTCCTTATCGTTTGACTCATTCTGCGGTACGGAGGCTTTTTCTTTTCGTGGCCTATTTTCAATTTATTAATTAACAGGATAGCATTTATGAGGTTAAGGGTTCTGTTCTTTCTATGTGTTATACTTCTTCAATCTCTGGTTCTACGGGCTGAGGATTATAAAAAGATACGTGTTACGCTAACTGACAGGCAGGCTGATATTCAAAAATTGGTGCAGGCTGGCTTCGCGCTTGAAGGCTCTGTGCTCAGAAAAGATAATACGTTGGATTTTTACTTAAGTGAAACTGAATTTAAAACATTCATGCAAATGGGCCTTCAGTATGAAGTGCAAATTGATAGTTGGGACAAACATTTTAATTTGTTACCAAAAATGAGTGATGCGGAAAAGCAAGAGAGTTTACGACAGTTAAAAGAAAAGTATGGCATTGAAGGGTTTAACTACGGATCCTTCGCCGGCTATTATTCATTGGATGAGATAAATAAAAATCTCGATACGATGCGGTTGAAATATCCTAATTTGGTTTCAACAAAATTTTCGATTGGAAATTCAATTGAAAATAGGCCGATATATGGAGTGAAGATCTGCTCGAACAATGATGTAAGCGATACACGTCCTGAAGTACTCTTCATGGGAATGCACCATGCCCGCGAGCCAGAAGGTATGATGACAATTATGTGCTATATGTATTATCTTTTGGAAAACTACCAGACAAATCCATTAGTGAAATATATTTTGGATAACAGGCAGATTTATTTTATTCCCATCGTAAATGTTGACGGTTATGAGTATAATCGATCTACCAATCCTTCCGGTGGTGGTATGTGGCGTAAAAATAGAAGAAATAATAGCGGTTCCTATGGCGTTGATATCAACCGTAATTATGGACCGATGATATATTGGGATGCGCCGAATGGCGGCTCAAGTACAGTTGCTTCGGATGATACTTATCGTGGAACGGCACCATTTTCTGAGCCCGAAGTTGCTGCTGTGCGCGATTTCTTAAAACTCCATCGCTTTAAAGCCTGTCTTGATTATCATACCTATTCAAACCTCTGCATTTATCCCTACGGAGCACTGAATCATGAAACTGCTGATTCATTGATCTTTCGTGAATATGCCGCAGATATTGTAGCCTATAATGGCTATACCCCTGGTACTGACTTGCAAACGGTAGGGTATTCAACCCGAGGTGGCAGCCTTGATTATTTATACGATGGCGATTTACCCGGAACCGGCAAAGTTTTCGCGATGACCCTGGAAGTTGGTTCGGATGCTGACGGTTTTTGGCCCGCTCAAAACCGTATTTTTCCACTTGCACAGGCAAATATCTTGCCCAACCTGTATTATTCTCTTGTGGCAGGACCATATGTTGCCCTGAAGACCTATAGTTCAGACCGGCAATATGTTAACCCGGGTGAAACGGTTAAATTTACGTTTACTATGAAAAACAAGGGCCTTAGTGCAGCTCAAAATCTTCATATGCAGCTTGAGTCTCTAAGTCCATCTCTTACTGTTCAAACGGCTTCCGTTAATGTAGATTCTATATCCTCCCGCTCCGTATATACCATAGCGAGTCCATTTACTGTTAATGTTGCTTCGAACGCTCCGATACAACAAAAGCATCGTTTGGTATTAAAAACGTATACGGGTAGTTCATTAATGGCTTCTGATACCATAGCAATGGCTTTGGGAACCCCGGTGTATGTACTTAGGGATTCGTGCAACACGATAAGCACGAACTGGGTAGTTACTGCATCTCCCTCAACACCGGCATGGGAAACAACTACATCAACATTTACCAGTGCTCCAACGTGTTTTACTGATAGCAAGAGTGGTAATTATGCAAACTCTGCAACCGTTACTTTGGCAACAAAAAATCAACTAAACCTAACTAATTTGGCTAACCCTCATTTATCATTCAAGACTAAATATGATATTGAAAAAAGCTATGACTGCGGTTTAGTTATGGTTTCTACAGATAATGGATCATCCTGGAAAGCTATGGCAGGAATGTATACTACGCCTGGTGTAGCTCAAGGTGTGCAGACCGCAGGTACCCCTTTGTATGACGGCACGCGTAGTGATTGGGTTTCCGAAGATATTGATCTTTCGGAGTTTACAAACAAACAGATAAAGATAAAATTTGAATTGAGAACTGATAGTTATTTAACAAAAGACGGTTGGTATATCGATGATATAGGAGTTTATACGTATGCTGCAAACTCGGCAATTACATGGCTGGATAGCGTGATCGTTAAGGATGCGGGCAGCAGTTTGCAAAAACTCACCTATGGATTAGCCCCCGGTGCATCTAACGGTATAGATGCTGGTTTGGGAGAAGCTTCGTTAACTGCAATTCCTTCTGCAGGTATCTTCGATGTTCGATTCGCCCTGCCAACAACTCCGGTTGATTATTCCATCCGGGATATGCGTAACGATTCACTTACCGCATGTACATGGCGAGTTATATTCCAGCCATCAGCGTCCGGATATCCGATGACTATTTCGTGGAATCCGTCGACTCTTCCAGTGGGAACATTCGAATTAAAAGATGAAGTATCAGGCAGCCTTGTTAACGTTAATATGAAACAGTCTGGCACAGCCACAATAACCGATAATTCAGTGAAATCGGTGAAGATTGTTTATTCGCGTCAAAATTGTTCGAATATTACGGCTAATTCGGGTTGGAATCTCGTCTCAGTTCCATATCAATTATCTTCAATGTTGGCATCGGCAGTTTATCCCACTGCTACTTCACAGGTTTATGGATATAACGCCGGATATTTTACCGCCTCACAGTTAGTAAATGGGGCAGGGTATTGGGCACGTTTTGGAAGCAGTATACAAAATCAATATTGCGGCACTATTGCTAATTCATCTCAAATTTCACTACAGGCTGGTTGGAACCTTATCGGTATATTCGAAAAAAATGTTTCCACGACTGGAATAATTTCCAATCCGGCGGGTATTTTGAATTCGCAATTCTTTGGTTATAACAATGGCTATCAGTACGAAACTACTTTAACCCCAGGAAAGGGTTATTGGATACGTACTTCACAGGCAGGGACTATTACACTGCCTGCCACAGTTTCGGAAAAGAATGTTGCTCAGTCGGAAATAGTAAAAGGAATGAATAAAATTTCTGTTAGTGATGCAAATGGGAACATGACAAATTTATATCTCCGAGGCGAAAACACAAGCTTGGGAAGTAATTTCGTAATGCCTCCTTTGCCCCCAATGGGAATTTTTGATGCTCGTTTTTCTGATAATACTTTTGCTGCTTTTGCTGGCGAGAGAAAGACAATTCAGATTCAATCAGCCATTTATCCGGTAACTCTGCAAACCTCTGATGGTAGGTATACTATTCAGGATGCTCTAACTCATGGGAAGTTGTTTTCATCATTGTTAGATCCTTCATCAAAAGTATCAATTCCTGATAACAGAGTGGATAAGATCGAAATTATTTCCGATCAAAAACCATTGGTATTTTCACTTGGGCAGAACTACCCAAATCCGTTTAACCCAACAACAAAAATAGCATTCACAATTGCAGAAAAATGCTCCGGCAGGTTGATAGTGTTTAATCAACTGGGACAAATAATTAAGATTATTACCTCAGGTGAATTTCTGCCTGGCTCCTATCAGTATGAATTTAACGCATCTGGCCTTGCAACAGGAGTTTATTTCTATGAATTACAGGCGGGCAATTTCCGCTCAGCCAAAAAGCTTCTGGTGATAAAATAGCCCATTTTACCCGCCACAGATGCGCTCTGTGGCGGGTATTTTAAAAAAAATCCATCTTTCTGTAAAAATTTGTTTTACTTATCATCTCTTCTATTGACACGAAATTATATATTTTCATATTTTTTACATGACTTTATAGTAGTGTAATTATATTGACTGATAATTACATTCGATCCGCTTGTATGTATGATTAGTTGAGTGCTTCCAAAACATCCATTAATTTCGCAGAAACCGCGAAAGATTTTTTGTCGTGTTGCCCTCTCATCATTTCCGGCAAAATAAATTACCATAATCAGTATGCACATGAACCGTTCTCATACCTTAAATGAGACGGATGTGAATTTATTTCATTTGTCGTTAATTTATTTTTGGAGAGTATATGAAAAAACTTGTTACGCTGTTTCTCTTTGCGCTAACATGCTTTATCTTCGGCCAAACAAACCCGACCGCACAGTCGCTGCCATATTCTCAGAATTTTGGTACGAGTACATTTACAACTTTACCGGCAGGGTGGGCCATTTGGGCTTTTAGCGGAGCTTCTGCCACTACAAGGCCAAGTACAGAAACAAGTGCCCCTACTGCCGATGCAGCTGCACTCACCGCAGCTACTGCAGCGCAAACAACCGGGAAGGTTTATGGTTATTCGGTTTCGAGTAATGCCCGGCTATACATTCAAACGAGCAGCAATACAACGGATGGTGCTGACCAGGCTGTGTTAGCAATCTCCACAACAAGTAAATCAAATATTGTTGTCTCATACGATGTGGAAGTTGTTTCAATTAACACAAGGACAATGGGACTTATTTTACAGTACCGGGTGGGAACCACTGGCAATTGGTTTACATTATGCGGTAACTATTCGCCATTTAGTCAGGTGAATGGTTCAACTGGAAACATCGGAACGGCAAAAGTGACATTACCACCTGCAGCCGAGAATAAATCGGTTGTGCAATTGAGATGGGCTACCTGGCGTGGTTCTGAAGCTGGAAATAGCGGTGGTGTTGCAATTGATAATATTAGCATTACTGCAGGCAACTCGGGAACGACATACTATTCAAAGTCCTCGGGAAGTTTGGATTTAACCAGTTCATGGGGAATAAATACGGATGGCAGCGGTACGAATCCAGCGAATTTTACAACATCGGGAGATATTTTTAATATTCGCAATAACAGTGCTCCGACAATTGCTGCAAATTGGGGTGTTGTTGGCCGTGTTTATGTAGGTGACGGTACCAGTGCCTGTAATTTAACTATACCATCCTCATATTACCTTAATGGCTTAGTAACGGTGAATACAAATGGGACTCTGACATTGCAAAATTCAAATTTGCCGACATTAGAGTCTTCAGCTACTGGCAGCACCGTTAATTATAATCAGTCTTCAGGCACAGTCGCCCTGTATGATATAAATTATGGCGGGAACCTGTATCTTACATCGGGAGGTACAAAAACCTGGAACGTAGCGGCAGCAAGAACTGTTGGTGGTGACATTCAGGTCTCCGGTACGAGTTACTTTCTGTTAGGCAACTCGACAGCAACTATATCCGGTAACCTTACGGTCGATGATGGCGCAACAATTGGATGTTCTAATAACTCAGGCGTTTTTACCGCTGCAACCGCCGGTACACAAACTTTTACTCTAAATGGAACATGCAGGGTTACCTCAAATTATTCGCAAACACCAACTCCTACAACCGGATTCACCCGTCAGTTTGCGTTTGATGCGTATGTTATCGGAGCAAACTCCATTGTTTCATTTCGATCACCATCAACCGCAGGTCTGATAGTTAATGTGGATCAACCTGCCGGTGTTAGTTTTGCTAATGTGGAATTTCTGTCAGTGAACTCGGCGAATATTACATTCGAAATGAGAGGAAATTTCCAGGCAACCGGATCCATCTCTTATACCCGAATCGCAAGTTCCGGAACAATTACAGTTAATTATAATTCCTATACCATGAAAGTTGGTAAGGATATCACTCTTTCTTTAGGAACAATAGGCTCCAATGTCGCTAATGCAAATGCCATTACCGGCGGTAGAACTTATAATATGGGTACATCAACCATAGAATTGAATGGTTCAACTCCTCAGGCTGGCATTGGTCCTACTGATCTGTTAACTACGTTTAATAATTTAACAATTAACAATGCTTCGGGCATAACACTGAGCGGTATAATCACAGTTAACGGCACGCTTAAAATGGTTTCGGGGAATCTGTCTCTTGGTGGAAATACACTTACCTATGGAGCCAGCTCAATCTTACGTTACTCCGGATCTTCTCAGCAAACAACTGCTGATGCAGAATTTCCCGGGTCTGCGGGACCGGCTACATTGACAATAGATAATGCCAGTGGTGTCATTCTGCATGCAGCACGAACTGTTGGGTCCCTATCATTGTTAAACGGTATTCTTACCACAAGTGGAGCAAATTTATTAACTTTAACAAATACTTCTACGAACCCGGCAACCGGTGGGTCATCCTCAAATTATGTAAACGGACCTCTTGCTCTTACCATTCCGGCTAATCAGGCTTCGGGTTCCACTTTTTCATTCCCGATCGGTAAGTCTCAATATAATGCGCTGGAACTTATTAACCCGGTTACTACATCGGGAGGGTCTGTTGTAATTCAGGCAGAAGTATTCGATCAGGATGCTCAGGGAACAGCTGGTACGAATTTAAGCAATTTGGCTACTAATCGTTATTGGTCAACTTCATTTGCAAGTGGAGCGGCAAATTTCACCAGTACGAAAATTAAACTAACAGAAAATTCCCTTGGACCAATATCTGGTATCGGTCAATCCGCTACTCTCAATGGTGCGTATAATTCAATAAGTGGTACTTTTACAGGCACCGCGGTGGTTTCGGGCTTAACAACCAATACTATGGGATACTTTGCCTTTGGTCAGAAAACAGACATGCAGCCTTTGAATACCGGCACTTATGCTGTAGGAAATAGCCAAACTTATACAAATATTACAGCCGTAATTGCGGACCTAAATGTAAAACAAATTACAAACGGGAACGTAGTTTTTGAATTAGCTTCTGATTATGATTATTCAACTGAAACCTATCCACTTACTTTTTACCCATTTGCTGATGGCGGTAATAATTATTCTGTTACCATTCGACCGCAATCGGGAATTTCTAAATCAATTATTTGGAATAGTTCTTCTCCGGTATTTGATCTAGTTGGAGTAAAAAATCTGATTATAGATGGTCGTGACGGAGGTTCAACAACAAATACAAACCTGACAATTGCTAATGGTGCCAGCGGAGGATCAGCATTTCGCTTATCGGGTGACGCTTACTCGAATACTCTTACTTACTTGAATGTAAGTGCACAAGTCAATACCGCAAATTTGGGTATTATATCATTTTTAACCGGAAACAGCACCGGTAATGATAATAATACAATTAGTTATTGCAATATTAATGGCAATAATGCTACATATAGAGCAATTTACTCAGTTGGAACATCTTCTTCAGTCGATAATTCGAATAATACTGTCAGAAATAACAATATCTATGACTGGTTCAATAATTCAACAGCCAGTACCCCGAATGCTGCAGTTTATCTGGGCAGTGGAAATAGTGCCTGGACAATAAATAATAATAGCATATATTATACAACCGCTACGCGCACCATAAGCAACACTAATACATATTATGGTGTTTATATTTCTTCATCGACAGGTAATAATTTTACTGTTAGCTCGAATTATATTGGCGGGAATGGAAATCTTGGTGGCTCGGCAGCATTTATAATCCCGTCTGGTGCAGATAGCCGATTTTGGGGTATAGATATTGATGCTGTCGGCACTACAACTGCCTCAAATATTCAGGGAAATACCATTTCGAAAATTACAGTTAATAGTACTCCTACTGCTGCTGGTATCATGTATGGTATCTATCTGGGGCAGGGAAGCGTGAATATTGGCACAACCGCCGATAATATTATTGGCTCAACTTCCGCGAATGACGCTATAGTTGTTAACTTTACAACTTCCTCAAGTTCACCATATATCGATGGTATTCGGATGAGCAATACGAGTGCTTCAGATGTAGTAAATATTGGTTCGCAGACTAATAAAAACAGCATCGGTGGTATAAGTGTAACAGGTGCTCTAACAGGTACCCTGAATTTTACAGGCATACGATATGGAGTTACCGGTGGTTTAACAAATTACAATATTACCAATAATGTAATCGGCGGTAATTTCTCTAATAGCTTGCAATGCGCGAGCACTGTTCCTTGTGTTATGACCGGAATCATGAACAACATAGGTGGAACAGGCTCTCTTATTTGCTCAAATAATACAATTTCTAATTTAACTAATAATTCAACATTTACCAGTTCCTCTGTGCGAGGCATTTATTTAAATTATAATGCCAGTTCAATTACCGGCAATACCATTAGTAATTTATCATCAGCTGCTGCCAATGTCGGTACTGGTTCTAATGCCGTTTGCCTTGGCATATTAGATTACAGTTCAATTCCAAATCAAGTTATTTCAGGTAACACAGTAACGGGGCTATCGGCAACTATATCAGCTGCTACGAACTCTTACCTGTACGGAATTACTTATACAGGGCCAGCGTCAGGAACAAATGAAATATCGAAAAACCAGGTATCGGCGCTTACTATCAGTAATACAAATACTTCTTCAAGCGTTACAATCCGTGGTTTGATGCTCAACGGTGGCACGGGCTTAACTGTTGCGAATAACATGGTGAATTTAGGCGGCGGTATTACCGTAACCCCCACTATAGCCGGAATAGAATTAGCAAGTTCCGATGGTGCCGAGCTCTATTTTAATACATCCAGAATACAGGGCACTCATACCACGGGTAATGCAAACAGCAGCTTTGCTTTCCGTCGAACTGCCACTTCTACTACTGTATTAAAGAATAACATTTTCAGTAATGAAAGAACTTTCTCCGGCACTGGTTTCACCGGGTTCAATGTTGCTTTCAGAACACTGAACTTAACAACGCTGACATCAGACTACAATGATCTTTATGTAGCAGATGCAACATATGGTAAAGCCGGTATGTTTTCAGCAACCGGATACACGACACTATCAGATTGGAAAACATATACGGTTGGACAATCAGCCGCATGCGAAGCCCACTCAGTTTCCGGTTTACCACCTTTCACCAGTACTACCGACCTTTCTATCGATGGTACCCAATCCGGTTGTTGGGTTGTAAAAAGTAAAGGCTTTCCTATCGCGTCAATCGTTGATGATTACTCTGCAACAAATGTTCGGAGTAATACTATTACATCCGGACCGGTAGATATAGGTGCTGATGAATTTACTACAAGTCAGGCCCCTGTTGCTGCTGTTTTATCTTCCGGATCAATTGCAAATGAAGCTACATCAGTATATACAGTATATGGTAAAACGATATGCTCGATTAAATGGCACCAAATGAGCGGTACTTTACCTACATCTTTGGATGTACGTTATCACTCCGGTGTCAGACCAAGCGGAATCGGGGCTAAACATGCAAGTAATTGTATCTGGCATATTACTGCTCCCGATGGGGCCAATTACCTATACGATATCACACTCAATTATGATCCAAATATATTAGGCGATATTACTGCTGAAAATGTAATTCGTCCGGCTAAGAGCGAAGATAATTCAATTTGGGCTCAATTTAGCGATACAGGTGCTTTTGCATATCATTATACCCTTGATAATTCTGCTAAAACTACGACAATTGATAGTCTGGCATCATTCTCGTATTTTACTCTTGGCGATCATACGAACCCTCTTCCTGTAGAATTACATGCATTTAATGCAGAAGTAAAGGGCCGAAATATTCAACTTTCCTGGCAGACAATAAGTGAAATCAGTACCTCCAAGTTTGTCATTGAGCGGTGTTTCGGTAAAGAAACAGGATCATGGACCCAAATCGGCGAAGCGAAGGCTGCGGGTTATAGCAATGTTGTTAAGAACTATGCCTATGAGGATAAAAACCTCGGTTCAGGAAAAGTCTTTTACCGGTTACGTATGATTGATAATGATGGCTCATTTAGTTACAGTTCAATTGCTTCGGGTATCATTGATCTGCCTAAAGAATATGCACTAAGTCAAAATTATCCCAATCCTTTCAATCCGACTACGAGAATAGATTACCAGTTGCCATTTTCCGGCAAAGTAAATCTTGAAATCTATTCGGTATCGGGGCAAAAGGTGGCAGATTTAATAAATGCTTATCAGGAAGCAAATTATTATTCCATTCCGGTTAATTTGACGGGTATGCATTTATCCACAGGAATCTATATTTATCGGATTAGTGCAACTGATCTGACGGGTAAGCAGAAGTTTGTTCAATCAAAGAAAATGCTGCTGCTTAAGTAACCCTCTTTTATAAGTTCTATCAAAAGCCGGGTGCTCGACCCGGCTTTTTTTTAATCTGAAAACCTTTGGAATCAAACCGATTTTACTATCAAAAAAAAGGTTTGATTAGTATATTAAGGTTTATATTTATCATAAACTACAACAGCTATATGGATACCATTCATTCTGCTTTGACATCTTTTACCCAACTATCGCATAATGCCGAGATGATGGAGCTATTACCGGTAGGAGTAATTATTCTCGATGAAGAAATGAGAATAGCTTATTTTAATCGTAACACTATCCATATTAGTCCTTCTGCTGTCAATCCGGAAACAGGCGACCCGGATCCGGAGCTTATTAAAAAAGAGTATTTTGAAGAGAAAGATTTTGACCGGATTAAAAATGGTGAAATATATGAGAAGCTGATCCGTTCGCAAAAAACCCTGGCCGGTGGTGAAATTCAACTTATTCTCAAATGTGTTCCTTATATGGTAGAAGAACACTGCAAGGGCGCTATAGTAGTTGTTGAAGATGTTCGACTGGCCGAAGGTCTCGCACAGAAAAGTAAAAGAAATTTCGACCCGCATTTTGAAGCACTGCTAAACCGTATCTGGAGTCTATTTTTAATCGTTTCCCCCGAAGGGAAAATTCTATTTCAAGGCGGTAATAAAGTAGCACTATTCAGAACGGCTGAAAATCGTGATACCGAATTTCTCCAATCTTTTTTTGACTCGCGGTATGATCAGAAAGTAGTTGCTTCATTTAAAGGCGCGCTTATTAAGCGGCAACCTGAAGAAATAATGCTGGATGTGGCGAATAGTGCAGAGGATGGAGGGAGTGAGTTTTATGAATGTGCTATTATCCCTTTGGTAGGAGAAAAGTACCGAATCCAGTTCCTCTTTATTACCATTAGAGAAATTACTGTATTCTTAAAGATGATTGAAAATTACAAACGGGAATTACAGGAACTACAACAGTATTATCAATTTACTCAGGATATTGCCGAGGCAGTTATTGGAATTAACAGCCAGGGAAGAATTATTTTCTGGAATAAAGGAAGTGAAATTACTTTTCGATTGCGGCGCAGTGAAGTGTTTGGTAAGCATATCAGCAGGGTCTTTACTGAATTAAAAGAATCCAAAATAGCCGATTTACTTGATACATATGAAATGCAATTTAGCCAGGAAATTATACTCTCCAATGGCCAGGTGAAAGTAGTAAACTGTAGATCGATGGTGAAGAAAGACCCGAATGTTGGCTTGTACTGCCTTATTATGGGTAAAGAGGTTACAAACGAAGTTGACCAAACCAGGCATCTGCAGGAGCAACTTACCAGATATGAACATTTTTTCCGCACAAACAAGCAGCCGGCAGCTATTATGGATGAAACGGGAAAAATTGAATCGTGTAATACTATTTTTGAGCAGACTTTTTATAATTCGACTAATAATTCGCAGCAGTCCTATTTTCTCGATTTAATTGATCCTGCTTTTGTAGTCGAGAAAGATTTAACATTCTATAATCTCACGGCTGATTTAAATTCTGAGTCGGATGTTCGAATGAGAACATCAGCGGGCGAATACAGGGTGTTTCATTGTATTATTAATTCATTTGAAATCGCGGGACAAGTCCACTTTTTTGTCCATCTGAATGATATTCAGGAAAAAATCACAATTGCCAATGAACTTGAAATGTTGCGCTCTATTATTGATTATACAAATGATGGGATTGGAGTTGAGTTAAACGGTACGATTGTTCTGCTCAATGATTCATTTGCAAGGCTTTATGGTTATAAAGGCAAAGAAGAACTAATTGGGCAATCGGTACTCACTCTTGTTACAGAACAGGAGATCCCGCGTATCCGTGAGTACACTTCAAGAAGGAAAAATGGGAAAGAAGCTCCAGGAACTTATGAATTTTTAGCCAAACGAAAGGATGGATCAACTTTTCAGAACGAACTTTCAGTTACTATGTTTACACATGGCGAAAATATGTATTTCGTAGTCGTATCGCGAGATATTACCGAAAGCAAAGTAGCTCAAAAAAAGCTGAAAGATTCTGAGGAAAAGTATAGAAGTATTACGGAAAACCTTGATGATTTCTTTTGGACTGCAGAACTGATTAATTCCAAAATTAGAACTATTTTCTATTCTTCATCAGTTGAGAAAATAACCGGTTACACACCGAATGAAATGCTTGCCGATGGTTTGTTGTTCTTTCGAATAATATATCCCGATGATTTCCCATTGGTTAAAGAACGATTGAAGAGATTCTATAACAATTATTACAAAAGGTCGGATGAAATAGAATTTCGCATAATGAACAAGTCAGGGAATATCGTTTGGATCCGGAATAAAATTAATGTTATCCGCGATCGAAAAGGTAAAGTAATGAAGATATTTGGCCTTGTTAGTGATGTTTCCATGCAAAAAAAGGCAGAGGATGAATTAACACAATCTTCGTTAAAATTACAGAAGCTTAACGAAACAAAGGATAAATTTATATCCATTATCTCGCACGATTTGCGAACACCTTTCAGTTCTATTATGGGCTTTACCGATCTGTTACTTGGTGAAGAAGATGATCTTACACCTGAAGAAGCCCGCCAATATGTGAAGTATATTCAGGAATCCGCTCAAAATATGCTCTCCCTGGTAAACTCCTTATTGGATTGGACCAGAATCCAAACCGGACGAGTAGTTTTTGAACCTAAACATATTAATTTATATGAGTTTATTAATTCTATCTTTTCGGGTCTCAATGGTGTAGCCTGGAAAAAGGGAATTAGCCTGATTAACGAAGTCGATAAAGAGATTGTGGTTTTTGTAGATCATAATCTGACCATGCAAATATTTAATAATTTATTATCGAACTCCCTGAAATTTACGGCAACCGGTGGCTCTATTACTATTGCAAGTAAGCAGTCAGAACATCCCCGGTTTGAAGAGATTACTGTTTCTGATACCGGCGTAGGTATAAAACCGGAAGACCTTCATAAAGTATTCAATGTTGAATCAAAATTTACCACTGACGGTACGGCCGGAGAAAAAGGTTCCGGACTTGGGCTTTCTTTAGTAAAAGAAATTATTGAAAAGCATGGCGGGAAGATACGCGTTGATAGTACATATAATGTCGGTACTACATTCACGCTTACCCTTCCAAAAGCTTCGGCTACTATTCTTATGGTTGACGATAGTAACACTGACCGTATTTTATATTCCAAGATTATAAAGAATATGGTTGAGGATTATGATATTATTACCGCGAAGAATGGGAAGGAAGCACTTGAAATAGTTCAGGAAACTTCGTTTGCGCTTATTATTACTGATCATGCTATGCCGGTAATGAACGGGGTGCAGTTTATAGAAGAATTTAAAAAACTGAAAATTGCCGGAAAACCGCCTCTTATGGTGCTGAGCGGTGATATGGGAAAAAGTGAACAGTTAATGTATTCAGATCTTGGAATTGAATACATTTTTACTAAACCTGTTAACTTGGTTGCTTTTAAGGCAGCAATTGAAAAATGCCTTAAACAGTTACCTAAATAAATTATCTTGGCGAATTGAGGATTTTTAACAAATCCTTCTCCAAGGTTTCACTTGGTGTTTCAATAATTCTGCCAATTTCACTTCCGGCTCTTTGGATAATTATAGTGGGTACCAGTTGTATTTTAAGATCCTTAAGATCAATTCCAGGTGCTGTTTTATTTCGGTTTACACAGATTATGGACACATTTTCCGGCTGCAAACGAACTTGTTTGAGAATTTTAAATAAACGGGGTATTTGTTCCTGGCTGTCAGAACACCATGTAGCCATAATTATCTGGATTTTAATTCCGGGTATTAAACTTTCCAGAATTCTGCAGGTAATCGAATCCGGTTTGTAACTCGAATAACCTTCATTCCACCAGGTGTGGTACGTGCTATCCTGAAAATTTTGTACAGTACATTGGCCCAATAGCATTGGTTTACCATTTGTTGTGTCCGTAATCGAGATACTCTGTCCATAATTCTGAACTGATAAAATAACAAGAATAATTATAATGCTGCGAAAAATCATAGATTATCCAGATCAGGGTTAAACTTTCTAAAATCGGCTCCCCAGAACAATTTCTTCCGTAATATTCTAAAATAACTAAAAGAGGTACTTCTAAGGATTTTTAAAGGACGGTCTCCTTTAGTTATTTCAATTCTAAAGGGTGGGGGAAAGTCAAACATTCTTTGTCCATCGCAGTTAAAATGAATATTGGTGTAATGCGATTCAACTATGACGGTAATTTTCCTTTGGGCATCAACTATTAATGGGCGAACTGTAAGACTATGGGCAGAAATCGGGCAAAGTGCAATAACTGATGCCCCCGGCGATACGATCGGGCCGCCGGTAGAAAGTGAATATCCGGTTGATCCTGCAGGAGTAGATACAATTAATCCATCTGCGTTAAAAGTTGTTACATATTCTTCATCTATGAGAATACTAACCTCTATCATTTTCGGCCAGCCGCCTTTGTCTATTACAAAATCATTAAAGGCAATTTTCCTTTGCTGCCCAAAACTTGGGGAAGAAGCTTCCAATACTATGCGCTCTTCAATTTTTAGCAATTCTTCCTTTAATTCATGGAAAAACTTACTCATTTCCTGAGTAGTGACTTCGGCCAGAAAACCTAATTTACCTAAATTAAGACCGGCAATAGGCTTATCATGAAGATATGCTGTAACGGATGAGGCTAAAAAAGTTCCATCTCCTCCGATGCTAATGATAATATCACTATGCATTCCTATTTCATCGTCAGAGAAAAATGTTAATCCCGAATCCGGTAAGACACATTTTAATCCATGGCCAAGCATTGGCTGTATTTCCAGTTCCAATAACGTGTTATACACAAGGAGAGCAATTTCTGCTATATTTTCTTTCGTAGTGTTGCCGATGATACCTACTGTCATGCTTTTCCTATGGATTAATGGTAATTCTCTGAATCTTTATCGCTGACATGTTCTTTTTCCCAGAGTTTCGCGTACTTGGTAAACACGTAATTTGCAGAAAATACTGCAAGCATAAATCCCTGCAAACCATCCAGAAACCCCCGTTTCAATATATACATCTTCAAGAAAAGAAAAGCAGGCCGGATTAGTAGGTCTTTTGTCGAAGCGTGTCTTCCTTTTTTTGCAAGGTCAATTGCTGCCAGGGAAGTGTAATTATTAAATTTATCGTAATAATGTGCAATATTTCTATCAGTATAATGCAGCAAGTCTGCCTGTAGGAGTTCGATCCTACCGTTTATGGTTGTAGACTCATGCACCTCATTATGAATAAAAGAGAAGCTTGATTTATGCAGAATTCTGTTTATTCTTCCCGGATACCAACCACTATGAGTAATCCATCTTCCGATAAACCATGCTTTTCTGGGCATCGAAAATGCAGCAATTGTGGACACATCTCTGGCCTTTAATCCCTGTATTTCTGCACCTAATTCAGCTGATACAGCCTCATCGGCATCTATCCAAAAAATCCATTCATAGGAAGCTATGCTTACGCCATATTCTTTTGTGCGAGAGAATCCCATCCATTGTACAAGCTCGTAGCGTACTTCCGGGTGCCTTTGCACCAGTTCCAGAGTATTATCGGTTGTTGAAGAGTCAATCAAGACAATAATTTCATCAACAACTCCTTTGAGGCTGTTGATACATCGTTCAATATTCTGACTTTCATTTTTTGCAATGGTGACTGAGGTTATCTTCATGTAATTCTATTTGGTTTTATAGTGTAATTTACTAACTAAACTCGGTTTATGAAAATGTTCATATGTATAATTATTCAAAGTAGTTATGAACAGAGTAAAAGTAATACAAATTAATAGTTTTTTTACACTGATGTTAAACCAAATCGGGTTCAGTTCTGTCAAATATATTTATATTTAATATATATTATAGAAAATTATTATTACAACAGTAATTGAGAATTTAGTTAACTACCGCAAAGTCGCGCTAAATATTATTTAATAGGTATTTTATGAGTAAAAAGGTTATTTGGATAACTGCTATTGTTATTCTTCTCGTGATAATCGTGATCATTCGGTTTCAGGCAGGTTCTTCAGAAGCGAATAAAAAAGGTGGAGCAGCCCCGGCTGTTAGTATTGGGAAACCGGTTCGTGGTGAAATGGAATATACTATTCTGCTAACCGGCGATGTTTCTCCGGTAAAACAGGCCATGATTTACACTAAAGTTTCAGGGAATATAGAGCGGGAATTTGTCGATATCGGCTCTGCTGTTGGGCAGGGACAGCTTCTTGCACTTATCGATACCTCTATTTATTCTCAAAATATGAAACAAGCATACGGCAGCTATCTTCAGGCAGAGGCAAATTATATCAATACAAAAGCAAATTATGAACGCAATGCGTCGCTGCTAAACAAGAACTTAATTGCGAGACAGGATCTTGATAATGCAAAAACGGCTTTTGATGTCGCTATTGCGCAAAGGGAGGTTAGCCTGGCAAATTATAAAAACACACAGACTCAATTAAGTTATTGTAAAATTACTGCGCCGTTCAGCGGTACTATTACCAAGCGTTTTTATGATGCTGGTACCTATGTTACTGCCGGTCAGCCTACAACATCAGCTTTATTTACACTCATGGATGTAAATGCCCTGAAAATTATGGCAAACATACCTGAGAGAGATATCGCGGCAGTTGCGAAAGTGCGTGAAGCAGATATTACTGTTGATGCCTTACCCGATAAACATTTTTCCGGAAAGATAACTAAAACGAGTGAGTCAGTCGACTTATCAACCCGAACAATGGTTGTGCAAATTGATGTTAATAATCCCGGGCACTTACTTAAGCCCGGAATGTTTGCTAATGTAACTTTTGTTCTCGATAAGAAAGAAAACACATTAAAATTACCCACCGAGTCTGTTCAAAAGGATGAAAAAGGGTGGTTCGTGTATACTTTACCCGATTCTACGGTTCATAAACAATATATTCAGATTGGGCTTCGCCAGGAAAAAGAAGTCGAAATTATATCCGGTGTAACAGAAAACGATAAAGTAGTGGTAGCCGGCCAAACGCTTATCAAAGATAAAATGAAAGTCAGGGTAGTGAGGTAATTATGTGGCTAACAAGATTAGCATTAAAATATCCTATCACTACACTCATGGCCGCTATTGCAGTCTTTGTACTGGGTGTGGTATCTTTTACTCAGTTGCCGGTGGATATGCTTCCAAATATCCAGATACCCGTTGTTAGTGTTGTTACTTTTAATAATGGTGCGGGGCCGTTGGATATGGAACAATCAATAACATATCCAATTGAACGGGTAGTCAGTTCAACCAACGACGTTAACTATGTACAGTCTGCCACCCGTGAAGGCGTTTCCAGTGTAAGGGTATTCTTTAACTGGGGTGCGAACACCGATGTAGGCTTAATTGATGTAATCCAAAAAATAAACCGGGTATTAAATTTATTACCCGATGGCAGCAGTCAGCCGGTTGTATTGCGTTTTGACATTACCAATATGCCGGTTTGTACCATAGCCCTGAGTGGCGATCTGGATGAACGCCAGTTGTACGATATAGCGTATAATTCAATAGAACCACAATTAGAACACGTTCCCGGAGTTGCCTTTGCTCAGGTAATAGGCGGAAAAATTCGCGAGATTCAGATCAGAGTAGACAGGAACAGAATTGAAGCGATGGGTATTTCGCTCGCACAGGTTTCGCAGGCCATTTCTACTTCAAATCTGATAGTGCCTTCGGGTGATTTGAAAAGTGGTGTGTTTGACTATTCTCTTAAAACCGAAAGCCAATTTAATGTTGTAGAACCTATGGGCAACATAGTCGTTAAAACAGTTAATGGTGTGGCTGTTAGGGTTAGGGATATCGCTTCTGTTCAGGATGCTTTTCAGGAGCAAACTGAGTTGATTCGTAATAACGGAAAACATGGTGTTATTTTACGCGTTCAAAAGACTTCAGGCGCAAACACTGTTGAAGTGGTTGATGCAGTCGTAAAAGCCATTTCAAATTTACGTGACGTGCCTCCCTCTGTTAAAGCTAGTTTGGGTGTAGATCAGAGCCAGTACATCAGGCAATCGATCGATGGTTTACAGCGTGAGTCAATCATGGGTGCATTTCTTGCAATGGTTGTTATTCTTATCTTTCTTCGAAACTCACGTAGTGCGGTAATCATCTTTATGGCCATTCCGCTCTCGATCTTAGGTACATTCATTTTCTTCCGGTTTAGCGGTACAACTCTTAATATCATGACATTTGGCGGCTTGGCTCTGGGTATCGGACGATTGGTGGACGATTCGATTGTGGAACTGGAAGCTATTTCACGTCATTATGATTTAATGAAGCATAATAATCTGAGTAAAATGCAATCTACATTGGATGCAGCGCTGGAAGTTGCTTCACCAATTTTTATTTCTACTCTCACGACCGTGATTGTATTCTTGCCTGTTGTATTCCTTACAGGTATTGCAAAGTTACTTTTTGTACCATTAGTTCTCACTATTACTATTGCTCTTTTTGCTTCCTTCTTTGTTTCTCGTACTGTAACACCTTTAATGTGTTTGAAATATTTGAAACCTGAAAGAGAAATAGATCCAGACTCAAAGAAATTTGCCGATCGAATACAGGTTAGAGCTAAAGCACTTTTTGATTATATGGATGACAGGTATCAGACAATCATCCAATACGCTCTTAACCATAGAAAATTAATCATTTTCAGTGTGGCAGGGTTTTCTATCATCTCGTTACTGTTGTTTAAGTTTATTGGTACTGAATTCTTTCCCGATTCTGATGAAGGTCAATTTTCAGTAGTTATAAAAATGCCGGTTGGAACCCGTATTGAAGAAACTGAAAAAATGATTCAGAAAGTTGAATCGATTATTCAAAATAATGTGCCAGAGATTCAAACGGTGATTTCTGATATCGGTGTACCTTCTGCAAAAGGTGGAAATATCGGCGGTGGTGGTGGTAACAGCGGAAGCCATGCTGCCAGTATTACAGTAGCACTAATTCCATCAACACAACGCGATAGATCTGTTTTTGAGATTATAAAGAAATTGAGACCTAAATTGGGTTCTCTTGCGGGTGCACAAGTTTATGTTAACTCAGGTGGATTCCTAAAGTTCTTAATGAATTTTGGTTCCAATGCTCCGGTTGATGTTGTTATCAGTGGAAATAATCTCGATGAAGCGAATAAATTATCGCAAAAGGTATTCGAAATTGTTAAAGGTACTCCGGGTACAACTGATGTGCAAATATCCAGAGAACTGAATTTACCTCAACTACGAATAGAAATTAATAGAGAAAAAGCAGGCGCCCTTGGCGTAAATGTTTCTCAAATTTCTAATACCATTGCTACGGGTATCAATGGATCTGTTGCATCGGTATTCACCGAGCCTTCGAATGGAAATGTTTATAATATACTTGTTCGTTTATCCGAAGACTACCGGAACCACATCGATGATATTCTGAATCTCTCGGTTGCTAATTCACAAGGCCAACTTATCAAAATGAGTAACCTGGTAAAAATAAACCTTGAAAAAGCACCGATTCAGATAGACCGGAAATACCAACAACGTATTGTAGAAGTAACTGCAAATTTTGATGGAAGAGATCTGGGTAGCATTGCCAAAGATATAGATGCAAAACTTAAAAATCTCCAGGTCCCAAGCGGGTTCCAGGTAACCATGAGCGGTAACGTCGAGCAGCAACAAAAAACCTTTAGTGATTTATTGCTCGCTTTCGGATTAGCCATTCTTTTGGTATATATGGTTATGGCCTCGCAATTTCAATCATTAATTGATCCATTTATTATTATGTTTACCGTACCCTTGGGCATGGTTGGTGTTTTATGGGCACTTTTCCTTACCAATACAACTCTCTCAGTCACTTCGTTTCAGGGTATTATTGTAATGGTTGGAATTGTGGTTTCGAATGGTATCCTGCTTGTCGATTATACAAACAGGTTACGTAAACACGGACTGGAACTTCATGAAGCGGTAATTAAAGCCGGTAGAACAAGGCTCAAACCGATTATGATGACAACTTTGGCCACTGTGCTTGGTCTTATCCCCTTGGCCCTTGGCGTTGGTGGTGAATCCTCTCAGGCACCATTGGCAATATCGGTTATAGGCGGTTTAACTTTATCGACTTTCCTTACGTTATTATTTGTACCGACTCTTTATACAATTTTCGAAGAAAAGTTTCATCGGACCATGGAAAAAGAAGAGGTGGAAAATGCGTAATATACTCACGGTTTTATGTGTTTTTTCGGTATTGATATTTGCCAATAACCCTAAAGATTCAATAACAATTAACCTGTGTATTGATTTAGCTATAAAAAACAACCCGGTAATAAAATCAGCTGATGCAACGGTAGAGCTTGGCGAAGCTAATTTTAGTTCTGTACGCTCAGGTCTGCTTCCCTCAATTTCATTTCAAAGTGGCGTAACAAAGAACGGTGGCACTACGTTTACTGGTCCAACTACCCGTACTTCTGATTATGAGACTTATTCATTGGGATTTCAGGGAACACAGTTAATTTTTGATTCATGGAAAAGTATTTATCGGTTAAATGCCCAATCAAGCTTAACTAAAGCTTCTGTTTACGATGCTTCGAATACACGACAGAGTATAATCGTAAATGTTCAGGCTGCATTTTATACATATATTCAGGCAAAGCGGGTAAAAGATGCTTCCCTTGACATGTTCAAGCAGTCTGAAGAACATCTTGCCCAGGCGAAAGCTTTTTATGAAGCAGGGAAGAAACCTCTGTTCGATGTGTTGAAAGGGCAGTCGGATTTAGCAAATTCTAAATTAAATTATATCCGGTCAGTGAATTCGGAAAAAACCGCGCGGATTCAATTGGAAAATTTAACCAATACGAAATTTGATTCCACTTCCGTTTTTGTTGATGATATCCAGATAGAACAGTTTATTTTTCCTGATATCGGTAATCTGGATGAATCTATGAACGTTGCAATAAATAACAGACCCGACCTTCTTTCCGCGCTCATGAAGCAAAGATCGAATGAAGCGCTTGTTTCAAGTGCATTCTCGGCTCATTTGCCTACTCTTTCTGCTACCGGTGGATATTTCTGGCGTAGTTTTGATCTGAGTACTCAATTCCAAAGCAGTTGGAATGCAGGCGTTACATTATCTATACCGATTTTTCAAGGGTTGGGACTTTTAGCAGCAGATCAACAGGCAAAAGCAAATCTGAAAATCAGTACTGCTCAATATGAATCAGTATTACAGTCTGTTCGCCTGGATGTTGAGCAACAGTTACTAAATCTTAATGAAACAAAAGAGCGTATGCAGGCTGCTGAGGCTTTTTACAAATTGGCCGAGGAAACCCTAAAATTAGCGGTAAGCCGTTATGAACAGGAAATTGGCAGCCCTGTTGAAGTAACAGATGCGCAGGTAGCACTTTTAAATGCAAAGGTTTCTCTCATTCAATCGTTCTACGATGCAAAAATAGCAGTGGCCCGATACATGAAAGCCATAGGCAGGTTGTAAATTTTACGCAATATTAGCTATTCAACTCCGTTTTTTTTATCAGAAAAGAACGGAGTTTTTTTATGTGCATTCGTCATACTCGCTTAACTTAGTTTGCTATTAATCGTTTCTTTAGTTAAATTCGGATTGGCAACAAAATATGTGTCATTGCATCATCCCCTCCAACTAACTGATGTAATGTGGTAAATACTGATTGGTGAATTATGAAAATAAAATTTAGCGTCGTTTGCATATTTGTTTTAATGCAAATGGTATTTGCCGGTGAGATAGATAGTCTGAGACAAATTGTTACACGTCATTCGTACGAAGAAAGAATGTCTGCTTATTTAAGGCTTATTTATCTTCTGAGACATGATGATCCTTTAAGCAGTCTTTCATACTTTGATATTGCATCTCAGGAAGCAGAAAAAAATAATGATATTCTAAACAAATATCGATTATATTTTTTTAGCGCTATGACATATACTGACTTTGGTTTATTAAACAAAGGATTGGAACAATACCACAATTGTCTGGAGTTGGAGAACCGCATTCCGAAAGAAAAAAGTAGGCTCTCATCAATTTTAAATAATACTGCTATCATATATCAAACTCTTCAAAATTATGATTCCGCACTTGTAATGTTGAACCGCAGTCTTGGTATTGCGGAAGAGAAGCAGAAGACTATGATTCTTGCCAACATTGGCGAGGTTTATTTGCATACCGAAGACTATCAAAATGCTATCATGGCACTTCAGAATTCGCTTATATACGGAGAAACTCCATATAGTGCGCCGTATGCCTCGATTGCGCGACTCGATCTGGCGGATGCCTATATCCGGTTAGGAAAAAAGGATAGTGCTGAGTTGTATCTTGATGGTAATAAACTGAGTTATTCCGGATATTATAAAACCTATATTCGTCAGAAATTCTTTTTGTTGAAAGCCTCTCAAAATCTTCTTAAGGGCAATCTTTCTGCTGCCCTCAATTATTCAGACTCATGTTTATCGATGTTGAAATTTGAGAAATCCACGGAGATTGGCAAATCACTTTATCTACTGCGCCAAAAGATTTATATGAAGATGGGTAATATTACTGCCGCTGAAAGGGAGTTGCAACAATATGATAAGCTGGTCGATGAAGTCTTGCAGCGGGACTATATCAAAAATATGAGCGCCATAAATCAACGGTATGAGCAGGAGAAAAAGCAATATCGTGACAAGGTTTATGAACTCGCTGAAGCCCGGAGGAAAATTTATATTCTTTTCATTGCTGCCATTATTATTGGCGGGCTTTTCCTTTTTCTTGTTTATCGCTATAGTGAAAAAAGAAAAAAAACAAAACTTTTGTTGTCCAAGAACCGCGAATTATCATCGCTTAACAACCGATTTACCGGCTTTCTTGAACAGGCTACAGAAGGTTTTTTGCTTACAGATCAAAACGGTGGAATATTAATTTGGAATAACGCATTGGCGAGTATAACCGGTGTGCCGAAAGAACGCTCAATTAGTTATGATGTTATTGAAGTTCTCAGAAATGCAGTTCTCCATTCAGAATCTCTGGATAATACATCAGTTAAACTGGTAGATGTATTGCAGGAATTATTGCCCGAACGTAGTTTCGAACCTAAGAAAATCTGTTATGATACACGCTTTGCTTTTACGCCGGATCCACGATTTCTTGAGATGGAAATGTTTCCTATTCGCTCTGATGAAGAATATTATTTCGGCGCAGTTATACGGGATATAACTGATGCAAAAAAAACTGAAGCTGAACTTATGATCGCGAAAGAGAACGCTGAAAAATCCGATAAATTGAAAACGGAATTTCTTTCACAAATGTCGCACGAGATACGTACTCCGGTTAATATTATTCTTTCTTATTCAGAAATATTATCTGAGGAATTAAAGGAACGTTTGCAAAATGAAGATTTGGTGGGTTTCTCAAGTATCCAAAGGGCAGCAAAACGCCTGATGCGCACTGTAGAATTAATCCTTAATATGTCAGCTTTGCAGGCCGGTGCCTACAAACTTACTCCGAAGGAAATGGATTTATATGAAAATATCATAAAAAAGCTTTATGCCATATATTACCCAATCTGTAAAAATCATGGCTTAGATCTGGAGATTGTAAACCATACACCGGAAACCCGATTAGTAATTGATGAATACTCGGTTTTTCAAATTGCAGATAACCTGATCAATAATGCCGTAAAATATACTCCTAAAGGAGCAATCCGAATTCATCTGGGAAGAGATGAAGAAGATAACTTGTTCTTTGAAGTGAGTGACACAGGAGTTGGAATTTCGGAAAATTACTTAGACAGAATCTTTACGCCATTTGCCCAGGAAGATCAGGGATACTCGCGACGATTTGAGGGAAATGGACTAGGACTTGCTCTGTCAAGTAAATACTGCGAATTGAATAATGCACGAATTTCTGTTTCAAGTGAGAAAAATTCAGGTTCGGTTTTTAGAGTAACGTTTTTGAACCACTACCTCGCAAGTACCAATTAATCAAATAAGTTGAGTTGCTTATTTGATCGAGGTACTTCAAATAGATCTGTTCTTAACGAAGGGAATATTTTGTTTAATCCATATTTTCTCTGAGCTACAGAAAACAATGTCTTTATTGCCTGTGCTTCGATGCCCTTGCCCGAAAATCTTTTACCTGATTCGGAAGAGCTTAAATTACCTCCATGAAAATTCTCAATTCCATGTAATACCTTTTGCGCCCGATCCGGGAAGTTGTGTTGCAACCAATCGCTGAAAATTTCTTTCACGGCACCTGGCAGGCGCGCGACACTATAGGAGCCGAATTTTGCCCCATGTGCTACAGATTCTTGAATAATTCGGGGAATCTCTTTATCAGTAAGACCGGGGATAACAGGGGATAAGCTTATACCAACCGGAATTCCTTGCAAACTTAGCTTATTGAGTGCTTTCAGACGTGCATTCCCCGTAGCCGCCCTCGGTTCCATCAACCTGGTAAGATCATCATCAAGTGAAGTGATGGAAAAAATAACGGTTACAAGGTTTTTTGCAGCCATTGTACGAAGAATATCTATATCTCTGGTTATTAATGTGCTTTTAGTGATTATTGCAACTGGATTATTGAAAGCAGCACATATTTCCAGACACTGCCTGGTAATTTGCATTTTTTGTTCTATCGGTTGGTAGGCATCTGTCACACCACAAAATTCGATTGGCTTTACAATATAGTTTTTTTTACATAATTCTCTGGTTAATAATTTCGGTGCATCGGGTTTGTAAAGGATTTTTGTTTCGAACTCCAGGCCGGCAGAATAACCAATAAATTCATGATATGGGCGTGCATAGCAATAAATACAACCATGCTCGCACCCTCTATATGGATTTACACTGATATCGAAAGGGATATCCGGGCTTTCATTTGATGTTATTATTTTCTTTGTTGTGTCAACAATGTAGGCAGCTTGTAAATTCGTTAACTTTTGAGAAGTATCGCTTTCCAGTACAAACGTATATGTATCAAAACGCGATTTCGGATTTATCTGTGTGCCTCTTTTTTTTCTATTCTCAGGCTCTTTATTATTTTGCTTCATTAAGCATACACCTGGTTAAATTATCCCTAAGATGCGAAATTCAATTCCATTTCATTTCAGTTAAAGTAGTATATTTATACCCTGAATTTATGATTATTAATCAATGCTGGCAATAAAAGAATTACATAAAAAGTTCGGTACCGTTTTAGCGGTTGATAATGTGAGTTTTTCTCTTAAACAGGGAGAAATTACTGGTTTATTAGGGCCAAATGGTGCCGGCAAAACTACAACCATTCGGATGATCCTTGGTATAATTCAACCCGATGCCGGATGTGTGCTATTCAATAATGAGTCGATTGATTCAATTCCTTCTAAATTATTCGGGTATGTCCCTGAGGAGAAGGGCTTATATCGAAACTCCACTGCCTTGGAAAACATTGTTTTTTGGGCTTCCTTACGTGGCTATAGCCGTAAAGAGGCTCTTGATAAGGGTATGGAATTTCTAGAGCTTATGGGAATGGATAGTATAGCCGGTAAAAAAATTGCTTCACTTTCCAAGGGGCAGCAACAAATTGTTCAAATTATCTCCGGAATTATTCACCAACCTCAAGTAATTGTTTTTGATGAGCCTTTCAATGGTCTTGACCCGGTTGTACAGGATAAATTTATTGATATTCTTAAATTGCTAAAAGAACAAAACCGTATTGTTTTGCTTTCAACTCATTTGTTGCAGCTTGCGGCTCCAGTATGTGACTCATTTGTTATGCTCTATAAAGGGCAATCAGCGTTCACCGGTTTGAAAAGTGAGTTCTTTGCTGCACTACCTCCACCAAAATATCATATCGAAGCAGAATTCGAATATATACTCGAAAATCTGGAGAAATGGGGCATTGATGAATTTAATAGGCAGAATCTCAGTTACAATTTCTCTTCGAGTAATCTTGATGTAATTTCCAACATGATTAAAGATGGAATTATTAAATCTTTGAAGAAACTTGAGCCTGTCTATCCTTCAGTTCAGGAAGCTTTTATTTGGCATTTACAACTGAAGGAGAAAAAACTTTGAATTTCAATCAAATATTTCGGATAGCAGTTTGGGAATTTAAGCAGGCAATTAAATCGAAAACAATGTTAGTAGTGCTTTTCGCTTTACCTCTATTGTTTCAGGCGCTGCTTTTGCCATATAAGCATACAGAGGCGGTCGAAAGCCAATCAAAAACGGTAATTGGTATTTTAGATCCATCCGGTAATTGCTGGAAAAGTTTACTTTCTAGAGGAATAACCGGTGGAAAATATATGGAAGGGAAAATTCTATTAATGAATCTGCACCGGGTGAATAGTTCGTATGAACAATCGAAGACAGAATCATTTTCGCTGCTAAATTTGGGCAGTATTGACGGAATACTTGAGTTCGGTCAGGATTCACTTATTGCAGGGCTCTATTGTTCCAGAATTTTAGATGATGTAATACTTACCGAATGGAAAAGTAATCTTATAAACGCAGGAAGAAAGAATATTTCACCTAAGGAATTGGTCTTTGAAAACCAGATAATGCATCTTGAACCAAAGCTGGTTCGTTCCGGTAAAATTATTCAGATTCATGATATTGAGACTAAAATTATGGGAAGCTTTATACTCATTCTGCTCTTTTTTAGTGCTTTGGGTATTTCCGGTAACTGGTTTATCAGGAGTTTTGCAGAAGAAAAAAATAACAGACTGCTAGAAGTTTTAATCAGTTGTTGCAGCGGACGAGAAATTGTCATGGGTAAATTCCTGGGCCTGTTTTCTCTCGTTTTTATGCAAGGTATTGCTATGGGACTTTTAAGCTTGTTGTTCTCAGGTGGGGTAATGGGTTCGGTATTTTTCTCTGCTGGCATCGTTCCGATATTTGTGGTCTTATGTAGCGGAATATTATTTTTTATCGCGGTCTTCATGTTTATTGGAATAATTGTAGACAGAGAAATCGCAGCCCAGTCAATAGGTTCAATAATAAGTCTGCTTGCGGTTGTGCCTCTTATTTGGGTTATTCCTTATTTCTATATGGGTATTTCGCCGTCTCGAATATTTACCTGGTGTCCTTTTTTCATCCCGGGGTTTTCACTAATTGCATTACAGGATGGATCAATTAATTTATTGCAAATTTTAATTATGAATGGGCTGTTAATTGTATTGTTCTTACTAATTATGAGTGTAAGTTCACGTAGATTACAGAGATATCTCGATTATAAGCAGTGGAGAACCTAAGTGAAGTTATGGCATAAGGTGCGGTAATATGATATATGGATTAGTAAGCCTTTTTCTGGCAGCTATCCCCATCGGCTGTTTTTTTTATTTCGTGAAGAAATGTGATAGATATACAGCCCTTTGGAACAAGCAGTTTTTAACTACTGCAATCTGGGCCATGTTCTATTCGCCGTTACTCATTGCAGTTATCAGTTTGTTACTTTGCAAACCCGATCCCTTTGTCTCGGCAGTGTTAGAGGAATCAGTAAAAGGTTTTGCAATAGTTTTGGCCTTACTTGCACTCCCAATATTTACAGGAGTAGAAGCTATTATTTTTGGTGCCCTTGCCGGCTTGTATCTTGCCTTTGTAGAAAACTCCATGTTTATTCTATCCGGTATAATCCGGTCTTTGAACAGCAATACAAGCAATTACAATCTAAGGTATTTTACCACTTCAATAATTCATATGTCGGCAACTGCAATTTTGGGGAGTGGGTTCATAGTTACCGGTGGCAGTAAAAAAAATATTATTTGGCAATTACCGTTATCCTTTTGCACGGCTATAGCCATTCATTACTCCTGGAACATTTATATAGTGAATACAGAATCGATTTATAAAATTGCATTCTGCTTATTTCTGGTTTTGCTTGTGTATACAGTATTTAAATTGGCACATAGTGAGGACCTCAATTCGGTTCGCTGGTTGCTAAAAAAGCAGCAAGTTAAATCAATTTTTCCCATTAATTTTGGGAATGAAAGGCCGGTTGTTTTAGATCAATTACTTGTTGATAAGCACTTTTTTAATGACGTACAAGATTATTTTCTTACAAAAGCTTTTATAGATAATAGAATAAATTGGAATTCGGAAAAATGGGCATCGTATTCAGCTCATTCTTTAACGAAGATTGCCGAAAGGTTACAGAGTATTCGGAGTAAATATGAATAGTTCGCTTGGTGTTTTCGTAATCCCGGTATTCCAGCTGGAAGGTGACATACATCTGCCAATTAAGGATTTTATTAAGTCTGAAGATTTTAACACTTTGGCTGATGTGATGCGAGATGTTCTAATTGATCAATTTACTACGGCAGGTGCTGAGAATGTGAAAATATTTGATTACTCTCTTGAATTGTCGCGAGATGAAATTCAAAGTGATGATAATTTTCCTGCTCGAAGTGTTCTTGAATGCCTGCAAAGTTTTATTGAAAGAGAAGTAAAGAAATATGAACAAGTGCTGCTGGTAAATCAAAATATTGTCGGGATCACAACCGATGCCATTAGTAATATAATGAATCTGTTATCGATTGAAGAGGACGTGAATTTATTGCTTCTGGACCAGAATAAACGGTGCTGCGGAAACGGATTCCTGAACTATAGCCCTGAGTTTTTAGATTATTGTTTAAAACATCCTGATCTGGATACCATATTTAGAGCATATAATGTTGATCGATTTTGGTTGACACGTGAACCGTTCTTTTCTTTGAAAGATATCGATGATTTCCGATTATTATATAATGTACTTTCACAAAGAACGAACACTCATTTTTGTAAAAACGAATTTTATGACATATTCACGGATTTATTTATCGAATATAAGGACTTATTAAAATGAACCGAATAGGAATATATGGTGGTTCTTTTGATCCTGTCCATAATGGTCATTTAATTACCGCTACAATTGTGGCCGAATTACGAAAATTAGATAAAATTCTATTGATCCCTAATTGGGTTTCACCGTTGAAAACTCATTCAGAGCCACGTGCCGGAATGCACAGACTCGAAATGCTGCGTATTGCCACCGCGGGAAACCCATTGTTTGAAGTATGTGATTTGGAAATTAATAAACCTGAAGTTTCCTATTCAATTGATACAATTCGTGTGCTTAAAGAAAAATATGAATCAATAGAATTAATTATTGGTTATGATAATCTGTTAGTCTTTGATCGCTGGCATAAACCGGATCAGATAGTTAATTTAGTACAACTGGTTGTAATGAAAAGAGTCTCACAGTCGGAAGGCAATGAAAATAGATTTTTTAATCATTCCGTATTACTTGAGACTCCCGAAATTGACATTAGCTCAACAAATATTCGGAAGCGGGTAATTGAAGGAAAACCAATAACATATATGGTTCCCAAAGAAGTGGAATTATATATCAAAACAAATAATCTTTATAAGTTCTAAGGGAGATGTTTTTGGATCTTAATGTAATTTATCAAAGAATACAGACTGATAAGCGAATTCTTGGAAGAGTATTAAGCCTTGTAGAATCTGATAATGATAGAAGTGAAGAAATTCTGAACTACTTATTTCAATTTACCGGGAACGCTTTTCGTATTGGGCTTACCGGCCCTCCCGGGGCAGGGAAAAGTACAATAACTAATCAACTTGCCAGGCATTACCGATCCTTAGGGAAAAGAGTTGCTATTATCGCTGTCGATCCGACAAGTCCATTTACCGGCGGGGCACTTCTTGGCGACAGAGTGCGAATGTCAGATATCGGGAATGATGAGGGGATTTTTATCCGGAGTATGGCTACCCGGGGAGAGTTAGGTGGGCTTACCAAGAAAGCACGCGATTTAGCAGACGTGTTTGATGCAGCCGGTTATGATTTTATTTTATTCGAAACAGTCGGGGTGGGGCAATCAGAACTCGATATCGTTGAGGCTGCTGATACTACCATCGTAGTACTCGTGCCCGAATCGGGAGATTCGATTCAGGCAATGAAGGCCGGTTTAATGGAAATTGCGGACTTCTTTGTCTTAAATAAAAGTGACCGCCCCAGTGCAGATCAGGCTATTACGGCTTTACAAACCATAATTGGTATGCGTGAACATGATGCATCTACCTGGCTTCCTGGAATTATAAAAACTATTGCTACCGAGAAAAAGGGAATTATTGAGATCGCAGGTGAGGTTACCAGACATTATAACTATCTAATTAGTTCAGATCAGTTTATAAAGAACCGCGTAAAAAGATTTCAGCAAAGAGTTAAGCAAATTGTGGAAGAAAAAATCATTCATGAGTTGTGGAATTTACATCCCCTGGAATTGGTAATAGTCGGTAATGAACAGAATCAAAATCCTTCATCTCCGTATTATACAGCGAAGCAAATAATTGGTGCATACAAGAACAGTCGGGAGCAATAGAGATCGATTCATTAATTAAACTCCCGTAATATAATATCTAAGATGATTTTATGGTTCAAACCTTAAGAATTATACTAATTGCCTTAAGAATGCTAAAATTGTATATTAAATAACAAATGATGGAGTTTGCAATATCAAGCTGCAAGCTTGTACGTTTATAACAGATTATGTTTAAGACGATTATCTTTATTTGCCTGTTCTGTTTCTGTTTATACAATGGTACGTTTGCACAGCAATCGGTACTATCGCAAAAAATTTGCAGACTGAGTGCTTTTGTTGCTGAAATTCCTCGAGTCGACCGGGGTGGTAAAGATTTACTGTGGATTGATAGTATATATATACAGGCACTCAAAATATGTGATAACGATAAGGCTGATGCTTTGTTAACTTTAACTTTCTCTTTGTTACCATATAATAGAGTACCAATTCACATCGGTTTATTTGGACTTAAATTTAATTTCCCGTTGTTTTCTGCCGATTCGGAAATATATACAAAAAAAAATTCAAAATTGCCACGTCGGTTTCTTATAGATAGTCCAAACGATGCTTTTGGTGATTCTGATAAACTCGCTCATTTCTTTGGCAGCGCATTCCTGACTTATGAGTTTAGAAGTGAAAATTTTTGTAACTCAGTCGGGATTTTCGTAGAGCTTTTTGAACAGGCTTTCACATCCGAAGGGCCTGTAAGTGTACCGGACTTAACTGCTGATAAACTAGGTAGTAAATTCGGTAAAATACTAAGGGAGGATGAGATGTTTTTGCCTTCCCGATTACTATTGATGTATAATGTTTTACAATTATTTTAATGACTATGAAAAGTGTCCTTGTAATTGATGATGAAGTCCAGATTTGCGATAGTATTCAGCTGATTCTGGAATATGAAAACTATTTAGTAGATTCGGCTAATGATGGCGAGCAGGGTTTACAGAAAGTAAAGAATGGTCAATACGATGTTATTTTACTCGATATACAATTACCGGGGTTGAATGGTTTTGAGGTATTAAGCGAAATAAAAAAACTTCCCGGAAATGTTCATGTAATAATGATTTCTGCATTTGGTAATATAGAAAATGCTGTTAAAGCAACTAAGCTTGGCGCATTTGATTTTATCGAAAAACCTATAGATCGCGATAAATTGCTCATCACGGTGAGGAACGCTTCCGAGGCGGTGAAACTCTTACGTGAGAATACCGAATTCAAAAAGGTTTATTCTGATGAAACCCTGATAATCGGGAGAAGTAAACCCACCCTTGCAATTTTGGATATCATAGACAAAGTAGCTCCTACAGATGCTCGTGTTCTGATAACCGGTGACAATGGAACAGGAAAGGAATTAGTTGCCCGCTCTATACACATGGGAAGTAATAGAAAATCCTTACCCTTCATCGATGTGAATTGTGCTGCCATCCCCAACGATTTAATAGAATCAGAGTTGTTTGGGCACGAAAAAGGAGCGTTTACCGGCGCTAATCAACAAAGAATTGGGAAATTTGAGCTTGCAGATAAAGGCACTCTATTCCTTGATGAGATAGGAGATATGAGCTTGGCTGCCCAAGCTAAAGTTCTGCGTGCCATAGAAGAGGGGAAAATTGAGCGGGTGGGTGGATCGAAAAAAATTGCCGTTGATGTTAGAATTTTAGCAGCCACAAACAAAAATCTTCCGGATGAGATAGCTAATGGTAATTTTCGAGAAGATTTATATCATCGTCTGAATGTAATTCCAATTCGGGTACCTTCGTTGCGCGAGCGCATAGATGATATCCCCGTGCTCATTGAACACTTCACTCATCAATTATGTAAAAAATATAATAAACCACTCATGATTTTTTCATCGGCGGTACTGCAATCTATGCAGCGTTTGCCCTGGCAGGGTAATATACGCGAGTTGAGAAATATTGTTGAGAGAATTATTATTATGGTAAGTAAACCGGTGATAGAAGTTAATGACGTAGAGTTTTTGCTGCCTGCCGGTAAACGTGATGTAGAAGAATTAATTCTTACGAGCAATTCATTTCAGGATTTTAAAGAAAAAGCAGAACGGGCCTTTATTCTGAAGCAACTGGAATTAAATGGCTGGAATATAAGTAAAACTGCAGAGCTAATGGATATTCAAAGAAGTCATTTGTATAATAAAATGAAAAAATACGGTTTGGCAAAGGAGACAGATAATGGCTGAAACAATATTTTTGAAGATAATTAGGAAAGAAATACCTGCAAAAATTGAATTCGAGAATGAGTATGTTCTCGCGTTTCATGATATTAATCCCCAGGCTCCGGTGCATGTGTTAATAATTCCTAAACAGGAAATTCCCAGAGTGACTGATTTAGAGCCCGGGGAACATGCAAAGATATTGGCAGAAATGGTTAGTGCTGCCAATATAATTGCAAAGAAATTTGGGATTGATGAGTCCGGTTTCCGTTTAGTCATGAATTGTAATGCTGATGGTGGTCAGGAAGTCTATCATTTACATATGCATCTACTCGGCGGTCGTAAAATGACGTGGCCTCCCGGTTGAAAAAGGCATAGTTAACATTGCTTTTTTAGCGTATAGCAGCTCTCATTCAACAAGAATTAATTGGTGAAATTGGCAGTATGCAGTATGTTCGGTATATATATCCCAGTAGTTTATTTTCAGGCGATTACCCACTTGAAGAGGCAATGCGTCGTATCTATATCACGAAAATCTCGGGCGGTACAGATGAGGATGCTATTGCTTCGTTAAGCCCCGATTATCGATTACCAGAAACTTTACAGCTAATTTATATGCTTAAATTTTTGCCATCTTTGGAGAGTACCGCTGTATTGCGGTGGCGGGAAATGTTAAAGATCGCATTTTGGATGCTTTTGTGTTTGAAAATCTTTACATGGGGTATGATATATCTGGCACCTGAATTCTCTAATGTAGATAAGCTGACAAGTTTTCTAGCCTCAATAGTTATTAACATCCTTTTACTTCTAAGTATATACTCGTGCAAGATAGTGGCGTATGATCTATCTTTTTGTATTCTCGTCTTTTGCAGTGTTTTAATACCTGGTAACACAATGTATCCGGAAGTATCGCTGTTGCCATCTCTATTCGCTTTTGCGAAGATACGATTTGGCATTCTTTGGCTGGGAATATGGGCGTATACGATCTGGCTTTTGGTTATGCTGCGACGGCATTGCCCCTATGAATTAATAAAAATTAAAAATACTGCCGATAAGCTTTCTTTAAACTTTTCCTTCCATCAGAATTTCTCAGCATAAATGTATATAAAATTTATATTCCACCTTTTAACTTTAACATCCTTGCCAGAATAATATCTTTTTGATAAACATCGGGGCTAAAATGAACTTTGTTATCCTCATCCGCCCAGGATGTAAAATAGTCAACTATTACCGGAATTGGCCGACTCAAGGAAAAGTATTTTGTTTTAGGAGTGCGTCCGGCTTTTATACGTGCGTTATATTTAGCGATTTTGTCAGCGTTAGCGGGTTTAATTGCTAATTCGCAAAGAATGTCATCCGGGTCTGGTGAGTTGTTCCCCGAAAGAATAAAATTCACCAATTCAAGCGGCTTTTCCACTCGAACACAACCGTGACTTACAGCGCGCACTGCTGCAGCAAAGGGGGGACGTGTTGGCGTATCATGCAAGTAAATTGAGTATTTATTTGCAAACATGAATTTAATTTTCCCTAACGCATTGCCCGCACCAGGATCTTGTTCAAACATGAATGGTAAATTTGAGGGTGAATATTTCTTCCAGTTTATAGTCGACGGATCTATTGATTTACCGTTCTGAAATACTTTATAGTGCTTTTCAACTAAGAAATTCGTGTCTTTCATTATTTCGTGGTAAGTTTCATTTCTTGCAATGCTGGTTGGAACAGACCATTTCGGATTGGTAATGATTTGAAATACATTACTGGAAACCTGCGGGGTTTCGAAATTTTTTGGGCGATCATTCCATTTTTTGGTTTGTTTGTACCGGGCTAGTTTTGCTGTATAGTTTTTCTCCCGTCTTTGTCCAACGCAAACTTTTATTTTCTTAACCTGTTTCCCTTCATGATATCCATACAAAGTATAAGCAGGTATGTTAACCATTATATACATTCCGGTGTCTCCGTACTGGTTCCAACGTAGGCGTTCAAGGTTTAGGGCAATCATTAAAGATCGTTGTTTGGGCGAAATGTTTAGCTGCTCTATAGTAGCTTTCCCGATGGTTCCGTCAGCTTGCAAGCAGTAATCGCTCTGATATCTTTTCATGACAGAAAGCAAAGTAGTATCGTATTTATTATCAGAAGCCAGGTGATAAGTAGTATCGATATAACCTAACACACGTAAATTGTTAACAATCCCCGGTAAAAGTCCTGAGGAATTACCTTTTTCTATTTTACCTTCTATCGAACGAATTGTATCCCATTGAGTTGAATCAGATAGTTTAGTGTAAAATTTCAATGCCTTTTGCAGGTTAATATACCGGGAGTTCGTGGGTTGTATCTCTTCTAGCGTTTGGAAGCGTGTATTTGAAAGTAAGTTTTTAACAGGATCGCAATTAATTTTTATTCTTCGAATATCATAATTATCACTATCCAAATCACGCGGATTAATAACGCCGAAACAAATATCATGCTGATAATTAAGGAAAGCCTTGCTAAGCATTATTTCTAGCTTTGCAAGAAGTGGATAATTAATCTGAATTTGCGGATAAACCCAGCAAGAATCAAAAATTTTATGTAATTGCGCTGCTCCATAGCGTTTAGGAGATATTCCATGCTCATTCGAATGTAAAAAATAGGCGATTGTTTTGGCTAATTGCAAAGAATCTCCAATTTCTTTTATCCATAAAGGTTTAAAATGAAGCTGTGCATAGATTTGTCCCAGACTGTCATTGGTATATACTGAAGTCGTATCAGTTACTGAATTTGATTGTAACTGATGATGTATCTCTTCAGATAGTTGTGAAATATCAATGGAAGCTAACTTAACTTCCGGAGAAGAATGTTCACCTGTACAACCAATTAGATAATAAAATAATAGAATTGTGGCGTAAATAGCAGATTTGTAAAATTTCAAATTGTTTCCCGGCTGATCACAAAAATATGATCCAAAATACAAAATTTAGTTGAAACTTACTGTGTCTTACTGCCTTTAGGTGATGATTATATAAGTAATGCTAAAAATTGGCGGGGATGAAGATGAGTTTTAGAAAGATAATCAAGGGAAACAGATTGGCAAAACTGGGTGAAATGTTTTATTATTCAATACTAAATCTTTATTTTACAGCCTGTTTTTTTTAATATAGGAAAAAATTGTGATTACTGGCAATTTAAGCCATTTTAAAAGGTATCTGTCAATCCACCCCTCTTTTATTCTCGCAGAAGATTTTTTATCGCGAGCAAGGGCAAGCACTCCCGAACAAGGGCGCTACGATATTGAAGGGGACAACATATATGCTATGGTTAGCACTGCAACTGGGAAAAACAGAGAAGATGCTAAACCCGAGGCTCATCGTATCTATATCGATATTCACTGTGTGTTAAACGGTAGAGAAGAAATTGGGATTATTGGGACGGATAACTGTAAAAGAATTCTTTCCCCGTACGATTCGGAAAAGGATTTTATTTTGTTTGATGAGCAACCGGAATTTTTTCTGTTATTGCAACGAGGCGATTTCGCAATTGTTTTTCCTGAAGATGCCCATGCACCAATGATTTCTGGAGACAATGTAACTAAATGTGTTATTAAAATACGATTATAGAATTTTAACTTATTGGGATTATTACAATGAATGTAGAACAGTTATCAATTAATACTATTCGAACTTTAACGATTGACGCGATTCAAAAAGCCAATAGCGGGCACCCGGGAATGCCAATGGCTTGTGCGCCTATTGCGTTTTCGCTTTTTGCTAAAATAATGAAGCACAATCCGAAAAACCCTCAATGGCCTAATCGCGATAGGTTTATTTTATCTGCTGGTCATGGCAGTATGCTTCTCTATAGCTCCCTTCATTTAAGCGGCTATGGAATCAGCCTGGATGATATTAAAAATTTCCGGCAGTGGGGAAGTATTACCCCGGGGCATCCTGAATTCAAGCATACCCCCGGTGTAGAAACAACTACCGGACCCTTGGGGCAGGGTTTCGCTAATGCTATAGGTATGGCAGTAGCTCAGGAATACCTTGCAGCTCATTTTAATAAACCGGAATTCAAAGTACTTGACCACTATATCTATGGTATTTGTGGCGATGGCGATCTTATGGAAGGAATTTCACATGAAGCTGCTTCACTTGCCGGTCACTTGCAACTTGGGAAAGTAATTATTTTCTATGACGATAATGGTATTTCAATTGAAGGTCACACGCATATTACATTTACCGAGGATACCAAAAAACGTTTTGAATCCTATGGCTGGCACGTGGAAAACGTTTCTGATGTTAATGATACGACCCAATTAATTGCCGCAGTAGAGAAGGCACAGGCTGATTCACGACCTTCTTTAATCATTACGAAATCACTCATCGGTTATGGCTCGCCAAATAAATCCAACACTCATGGCATTCATGGATCTCCTTTAGGTTCCGAAGAAATAAAGTTAACCAAGAAAAATCTTGGTTGGGAATATGATGAAGATTTTACCGTACCCGTTGAAGTGAAAGAATTTTTTGAAAAATTACAGGCCACTTTTCAGGGGTATGAAACCGAATGGAAATCGAAATTTGCCGAATATAAAGCTCAGTACCCCGAATTAGCTGAACAATTTGTAAATGTTATGAACGGGAACTTTGGCGAATCATGGAAAACTAAATTACCGGTTTTTGAAGATGATGGTAAATTATTGGCAACAAGATCTGCTTCAGGAAAGGTAATGAACGCGATTGCGGCTGAACTTCCATTCTTGTTTGGCGGCTCGGCAGATTTATCGCCTTCAACCAATACTGATATTAAAGGACAGCCATCATTCTCGAAAGATAATTATAGCGGTCGTAATATTCATTTTGGCATACGTGAACATGCAATGGGCAGCTTAATGAATGGTATGGCAATGTATGGTGGTTTAATTCCCTATGGAAGCACTTTCCTGGTATTTTCTGACTATTTACGTCCGGTTATTCGCATTGCATCACTTTCTAAAATCAAACCTGTCTATGTATTTACGCATGATAGCATTGGACTTGGTGAAGATGGTCCGACGCATCAACCAGTCGAACACCTTGCCTCGCTGCGTTGCATTCCTGGTCTTGTTGTTATTCGTCCGGCAGATGCAAATGAAACTTCATACGCGTGGAAATACGCTATAGAACATAAAGATAGCCCGGTGGCTATTATTTTAACTCGTCAGGGTGTTCCGGTTTTAGATCAGAAGAAGTATGCATCCGCAGAAAATTTATTAAAGGGTGCTTATATTCTGAAAAAATCAGAAATGCCTGTACGTGTTCTATTAATGGCAACTGGCAGTCAAGTAGAACTTATTCTCAAAGCTGCTGCAGTACTT
>JAJTBZ010000003.1 GCA_021286645.1 Ignavibacteria bacterium | reverse complement strand
TATTATTGTAGCCGGTGGTTATGGTTTGGGAACCAGGCAAAACTTTAAGGTATTACATGAACTCGCTTCTATTTTAGGCGGTGAAGTTGCAGGCAGCCGCGCGGCTGTAGATGCCGGCTTCATTACACCCGATCGCCAGGTAGGCCAAACCGGTGTTACCGTGCGACCAAAATTGTATATAGCGGTTGGTATCTCCGGCGCAATTCAGCACCGTGCAGGTATGCAGGAATCGAACAAAATTATTGCCATTAACAGCGACCCTGAAGCCCCGATATTCACGGTTGCACATTATGGTATTGTAGGTGATGCCAGCGTTGTTGTACCTATGTTTATTAATGTTTTCAAGCAAAAATTGAGATAAGACTATGCCTAATTTCTTTTTAGATAACCCTGATTTAGTATATCAATTCGACAAACTTGATTTGCGTGAAGTTGTAGAGATGACTGAGGAAAAATATACTCAGGCAGCAAAATTCCCCGAGGCCCCGGTAGATTATGCTGACGCGAAAGAAAACTATAAGAAAGTACTTGAAGTAGTTGGAGATTTGGCCGGAAACTTTATTGCTCCGAACGCTGCCTCTGTTGATGAAGAAGGCGCCCAGTTCCACGATGGTAAAGTTACTTATGCGAAAGGCACCAAAGCCGCGCTGGATATTCTTTCAAAAGCTGAACTGATGGGAATGATTCTTCCCCGGGAATACGGTGGATTAAACTTCCCTACTACTATATATATGATGGCAGTTGAAATGGTTTCCCGGGCAGATGCCTCGTTAATGAACCTTTTCGGCTTACAGGATATTGGAAAAACAATTGCACAGTTCGGTGATGAATTACAAAAAGAAACGTATCTGCCCGGATTCTCTTCAGGTAAATATACCGGAGCAATGGCTCTGACCGAACCCGATGCCGGATCTGATTTACAGGCTGTTAAGCTAACTGCATATCAGGATGAAAACGGAAAATGGTTTTTACGTGGTGTAAAACGGTTTATCACCAATGGTAATGGCGAAGTTTTACTTGTATTAGCCCGCACCGAATCCGGAACGAAAGATGCCCGTGGTCTTTCTATGTTCGCCTGCTATGGCGATGAAACTGTAGTTGTTCGCCGTATTGAGCATAAATTAGGAATTCATGGGTCGCCCACTTGCGAACTGCAATTTAATGACACCCCCGCGGAGTTAATCGGTCAGCGTCGTTTTGGTCTTCTGAAATATGTTATTTACCTCATGAACCGTGCACGCATGGGTATTGGTGCACAGTCATTGGGTATAGCACAGGCAGCTTATGAAGAAGCATTGAACTATGCAAAAGCCCGTGAACAATTTGGCCAAAATATCTATTCCATGCCGGTAATTGCAAATATGCTCATCGACATGAATGTTTCATTGCAGGCTGGCAGATCTATGTATTATAACAGCTGCATCTGGTTAGACCTCAAAGAAAAATATGAAGAGCAAATTGAGCAACTAAAAAAAGAAAAAAAACCCTTTGCCGAAGTTAATGAAAAATTAAAAGAGGCTACGAGGATCATTGGTTTCCTTACTCCGCTGGCAAAATACTATCTTTCTGAAATTTGTAACAAGATCGCTTACGATGGTTTGCAAATACATGGCGGAACCGGTTACATGAAGGAATTCCCGATTGAACGCCTGTCGCGCGATGCGCGTATTACCAATATCTATGAAGGCACTTCGCAATTACAGATTGTTGCTGCCGCAGGCGGTGTAATAAATGATGTTCTCTTTGACATTATGTCCAAACTCGACGGGCAGGAATACAAAGGGAACTTAACAGAATTATTGAATCGTTTACATGAAATGCGCGAAATTTATGCTGACTGCCTGAAATATATCAAAGATAAACGCGATGGCAGCTATCAGGAAATTGCCGTAAAGAATTTGGTTGAGTTATATGGCTCTCTTTATATGGGTTATTTGTTACTTGATGAGGCCAATACCAATACGAATAAAGTTCTTATTGCACGTCGTTTCATACTAAACAGCCTTGCTGAGGCGATGAAGCATCGTGAAGCAATCAAATCGGATGTATATACCGATGTTATTAACGCAGACACGTTATTAAAATAACAATGATTCATAAGCCTGATTACAGCAATGTAATCAGGCTTTTTTTGTATAGTATTTCACAAAAACTTAATTACTGATAGTAAAGGACACCATCATGAGAAAGCCAAAAAAAATAGTTTATCGTTTTTTTGACGATCGTGAAGAAAAGCACTATGTTATCTGCTCTCTGGATCACAAGGAGTTGGAAGCTTTGATTGAAAAGTATAAGTCACGCAAGACTGATGTGATTGCAAAAGACTTTATTACCTATTTAAAACGCCACGATAAGGATGTAGAAGAAGTAATCGTAAAAGATTTCTATTTCTAAACGCTTATTCTACCTAAATAGCAAGAGCCGGGAATACACACCCCGGCTCTTGCTATTTTAAGAATTATTATGCTTTTGTAATATGAATCGACCAATATTCCCCGGTTTTCCTCTGCTCAGCCATGTTTAATGATTGCATAAAGCCGATTCGTATATCGAATAAATCGGATTTTAATTGTTCGAGCGCCTTATGAATTGCTTTTTTTCGCCGAATAGATTGCCCCATCATCATGAAAAAGAAACTGTGCTGCCTGGGGTTCGTACTTTCTTTTACCCAACGTGTAAGAGAACGTAAATCGACGCGTTGAATTTTTGAGCGCACAAAAACCGGTATTTTTTCATTTCTTATCGCATCAAGAGCGAAAGTCCTGTATTCCACAAGAAACATTTTCAGATCGTAATCGGAAACCACCTTCATATTCAGAATCTGGTCTATACTGCCAATCATACTATCAATACACGTTAACATAGTCTCATCTCTTTCTTTATTTCATAAATATCTGTAGGCAAAATACAAACTGCATATCGGCTGAATTTTGTTTACAGCCACAAAACGATACACCTGCGGCCTTCTATTGCGGTTACGCACAAAAGCTGTCCAATACCCTGGTACGTGAGCCACATCATAATTTGGCTGCTGTATTTTCCGGAACTTCCGGCCGCCCGTTACATACGAACGCCCCCTTCGATTAGTCCCGAAGGAAATAATTCCTAAAATCTCCTCAGAAAAGAGATGAATATTCTTACCGTTATTTTGCAAATTTTCAGTACATTTATAGCCCTGTTTTTAAAATATATTAGGATAACTATGGATAACTGGAACTGGAACATCGAGAACGAAGCATTTTTACAAAAGACTATTGCCCGTTGTAAAGAGAAGAATATTCTCCTGCCTACATTCGCGCAATTGCGTAACCCGCAGGAAATTCCCGCATCGATACAGAATAAACTGAAAGAAATTAACCTTAATGACGTTCATCCGCTGAATTTATTCCGTATCAACTGGAGAAATGACGCTGTAACCGGTGGTATCGGTGACATTAACTACGTTGAGTTACCTTCCGAACTAACTGGTGTAAAGGCTAAAATTATCGGCTTATGCGGTAAATTCTTCCCAACTGGCGCTCATAAAGTTGGTGCTTCATTCGGGTGTTTAGTTCCTAACCTGGTTACCGGAAAGTTTAATCCTGAATACCATAAAGCAGTTTGGCCTTCAACCGGTAACTATTGCCGTGGTGGTGTATTCAATTCTGCCCTTTTAGGCGTTCATGGTGTTGCTATATTACCCGAAGAAATGAGTAAAGAACGTTTTGACTGGTTGTATGCTATGGGTGCTGAAGTTTTTGCAACTTACGGTTGCGAAAGTAATGTAAAGGAAATTTATGACAAATGTCATGAATTGGGTGCTGAAAGTGAACAATATTATATTTTCAATCAGTTTGAGCAATTTGGCAATACTGCATGGCATTACGAAGTTACCGGCCATACCTTTGAAGATATTTATAAATTGTTGGGTAATGATAATTTACGCGTTCGTGGTTATGTAAGCGCGACCGGATCAGCGGGTACTATCGGTGCCGGCGATTACCTGAAAAAGGTTTTCCCTACAATGAAAATTGTCGCCTCTGAAGCTTTGCAATGCCCTACCCTTCTGATGAATGGTTACGGTGCTCACCGTATTGAAGGTATTGGCGATAAGCATATACCCTGGATTCATAATACAAAGAATACCGATTACGTTGCTGCAATTAACGATGAACATCCTTTACGCCTTCTGCGCACATTTAACGAACCTGAAGGACAGGAATACTTAAAAAAACTCGGCGTTTCTGATGCGGTATTGGCAAAATTACCTTATATGGGCATAAGTTCTATATCTAACATGTTAAGCGCGGTAAAATTTGCAAAATATAATGAATTAAATGAAAATGACGTTGTATTTACCGTATTTACCGATTCTGTCGAAATGTATCGTTCACGTTTAGCTGAATTAACACAGGAACTTGGAAATTATTCTGCAACGGCTGCCGAAGTAGATTATTCTGTTTGCCTTGCTAACCAGAATTATGATAATTTAAAAGAACTTACCTATCCTGAGAAAAAAGCCATTCACAACTTAAAATACTTTACCTGGGTTGAACAACAGGGTAAAGACGTTGCGGAATTAAATGCACAATGGTATAGCGAAGAGTATTGGGAAGAAAAATTCCGTACTGTAGCACATTGGGATTCTTTGATAGAGCAGTTCAACGCGGCGACCGGCGTAACTATATAATTAGTATAACGGAATTGATAAGGGAGAGACGCTACTGTTTCTCCCTTCTTAATAATAAACATCGACATTAGAACAGGAAATAACTTTACATGCTTATTACAAACGCGTTTGTATGCACTATTATAAATGGTGAAAAAGTACAGCCGGTATTTGGTGATTTAACAATCGAAAACAATACAATAACCGGATTTACAAAAAAAGAGTTTACCCCTTCGCTTCTCAATAGCACACCTTCACAGAAAACAAATGAAATTTATGATGCAGCCGGCAGATTAGTAACTATTCCACTGGTAAATTTCCATGATCATATCTACTCGCGCCTCGCGAAAGGGCAACCGGTACTGGGTCCTTCGGGAAATTTCGAAGAAATTCTGGAAAACCTCTGGTGGAAACTTGATAGTTTCCTGGACGCCCCCATGAATGAAGCATCAGCGCAGTTAACTGCTCTGGAAGCCATTAGAAATGGTGTTACATATATAATAGATCACCACTCCTCTCAGTTACATGCCAAAGAGAGCCTAAAAGTTTTACGTGATACACTGGATTCATTTGGCTTGCGCTCAATATTGTGCTTTGAAACAACTGACCGTAATGGTGAGGCAATTTCAGCCGAAGGATTTAATGAGAATGTACAATACGCGCGCGAGCACTGCAATGCGGATCATCAGGCGCTTTTCGGGTTACATGCATCATTTACATTGAATGATGAAACCTTAGAAAAAGTGAGCGCGGTAGTAAAAGAAACCGGACTGGGCGTTCATATTCACCTGTATGAAGATAAAGCAGATCGGCTGCGAAGCATGGAAAAATTTGGAAAAGCCCCTGTCGCACGCCTGGTTGAACATGGATTGCTCAATGAAAAGAGTATTGTGGCACATGGGTTGTTTCTTGATGCTGAAGAATTACCGGTTATTGCCGCTACAGGAACGTCTCTTGCCTTTAATGTTGATTCTAATATGAACAATGCAGTCGGTTTTCCTGATTTTGCATCGTTGAGTACCTCTCTATCTTTATTAGCCGGTACCGATGGCATGCACGATAACCTGGCACGTTCATTAAAACAGATATTTCTTGCTGCACGCCTGAATAAACTGGATTTCGGTCAGGCTTTCGGTTTAGCAATTAAAATCTATTTTGATCAGGTTAGATTTATTAAACGCTACTTCCCCGATTACACCGATTTACAACCTGGCAGCCGTGCCGATCTGATTATTTGGGATTATGTGCCTCCTACACCTCTTACTGAAGAAAATTTCTGGGGTCACTATCTGTATGGTGTACTGGAAAGCCCGGTATGCACAGTAATGCAAAACGGTAATTTCCTTATGAAAGATTACCAGCTGGCAATAGGTGAAAAAGAGAATGCAATCCGTGAGAATATATACCTGCAAGGTAAACGGATGCGCACGTGTTTTGAAAAAGAATTAGAAAAAAAATAATACGGAAAACGAATGAAAAAATTTAATGTAGTTGGTAAACCGGTAACGCGGCAAGACGCGTACGAAAAAGCTACCGGTACCGCGCTATACGCCGATGATTATACTTTTCCCGGTATGTTATATGGCGTTATGGTACGTGTCCCTGCATCGCATGCAATAATCGATAGGATTGATTATTCAGCTGTTGCAGGCAATCCGGCCGTCACCGCTATTGTTGATCATAATGATATTCCTGCTCAAAAGAAAGTCGGACCAATCAAACAGGATCAGCCTATTTTCAGTTGGGAGAAGATAGTAACTCCCGGCGATGTAGTAGCAATGCTGGTTGGCCAGAACGAAACCGAGTTATTACAACTTCGTGATAAGGTTTCAGTTGAATTTACCGCTCTTCCGGTGTTAACAGATCCCTTGAAGTCGATGGATCCTGATGCACCGCGTATACATCCGCAGTATGAAAATAACGCTATTGTGCATTATCCGCTCCGCAAGGGAGATCCGGAAAAAGGGTTTGCCGAGAGCGATTATATTATTGAACAAACATATACTACTCAGTTTATTGAACACGGGTACATTGAACCGGAAGCAGTTATTGCAATTCCGTTAGGCAAAGCGAAAGGGGTTAAAATTCTTGGCTCCATCCAGAACCCACATACCACACGAAAAGTGGTAGCATTGGTGTTAGGACTACCGTTGACAAAGGTACGCGTTGTACAGGCTGAAATGGGCGGTTCTTTTGGCGGTAAGGATGATCAAATGAATATACTCTCCGCCAGAGCAGCAGTTGCTGCCGTAAAGACAAACAGACCGGTAAAGATTCGTTTTAACCGTGAAGAATCTATACTGGAATCGTACAAACGGCATCCGTACCATATGCATTACAAAGTAGGTTTTACCAATGAAGGAAAGCTGAAATCAATGCGTATACACATTACTGCCGATGGCGGCGCTTATGCCTCTATGTCTCCTTTTGTTACCTGGCGTACCGTAGTTCAGGCTACCGGGCCCTATGAAGTAGAAAACGTGTTTACCGATGTTCATGCGGTATACACGAACAACCCGTATACTGGCGCTATGCGTGGCTTTGGTTCGCCCCAGCCCATTTTTGCCCAGGAACAAATTATGGATGAAATTGCCTTGAAGCTCGGGATGTCTCCCCTGCAAATCCGTGAAATTAACGGATTTAAGACGGGTTCCGTAACTGCCAGCGGACAAAAACTCGATAACCATGAGGTTAACCTGAGTACTGTTATCAATAAAGCAGTTGAAGAAACTAACTTTGTTGAAAAGTGGCAAAAGAATCAAAAAGATAATGCCGATGTAGCAAAACAATTGAATTTTGCAAATGATTCCGAGGCCAATCAATTTATTTTAACGAAAGATCAGCTTATAGCCCCTGATAAAACCTGGCGTAAAGGAATCGGGCTTGCGGCCAGTTATCGTGGCTGTTCTCTCGGCGCTGAAGGTATCGATGTTACTTCGGCATATTTATCCGTACAACTTGATGGCTCTGCCTATTTATTATGTGGATTAGCAGAAAACGGCCAGGGTTTACGCACTACATTCTGCATCGTTGCGGCCGAAATTTTAGGCCTGACTGTAGATAAAATCTTTTATCTCGAACAGGATACTGCGATTGCACCGGATAGCGGTCCAACAGTTGCATCGCGCTCTACCCTCATGGGCGGCGGCGCGGTTCGTAACGCAGCAGAAACTATTCGTGAGCGTATGGTGCGCTCCGTAGCAGATGAATGGAAAGTTTCGGCAGATAGTATTACGTTCGCGAATAATACAGTAAGTTCTTCAGAAAATAACAAATCTGTTACCTTTGCCGATGCTTGTGGTATTACGTATAAACATAAAGAAAATCTGGCTACCATCGGGTTCTATCAGGCGCCTGAAGTAAGTTGGGAAGAAGAAACCGGACAAGGCTCGGCATACTTTACTTATGTATATGGTTGCCAGATCGCTGAAATCACGGTTAATATTGCCACAGGACAGGTGTATGTAGAAAAAGTTACCGCTGTACATGATCCGGGCACTGTATTGAATCTTCAGGGAGCGTTGGGCCAGGTTTATGGCGGTGTTACCCAGGGTGTCGGATATGGCATCTGGGAAGAAATTTCGGTACATAATGGTAAAATTCGGGAAATGAATCTTGACCAGTACCTGTTGCCTACCAGTAAGGAGATTGACGATATTACAGCTATCTTCATTGAAGGTAAGGACGAACATGGTGCCTGGGGTGCCAAGTCTTTAGGCGAACCAACTCTCGAACTTGGTGCCGCTGCAGTTGCGAATGCCATTCAAAATGCAACCGGTACGCGTTTTTACCATAACCCGATTAATCTCGAAGAGATTTTGTTGAATCGGAAACTCTATCCAGAAGATTTGAAGCGAGGTAGTTTATAATGATAGCACAATTTGAAGTTTTAGCACCGAAAACAATTCAGGAAGCCCTGCAATTAATTTCCGGTAACCCACGGGCAAAAATTCTGGCGGGTGGCACTGATGTTATTACCGGTTTCCATCAGGGTTCGTCGCGTTTTATCGATACCACAACACTCATCGATATTAATCATATACCGGAAATGCATGCAATAACAGAAACAGATTCTCACATTGTTATCGGCGCGGGCACCCCGTTTACCCATATTGTTGAGAATCCTGGGGTTATCAAATATTTCCCTCTTCTGGCAGAAAGTTGCTCGGTGATTGGTAGTTTACAGATTCGGAACAGAGCTACTATTGGCGGCAATTTTATAAATAATGCTCCCTGTGCTGATAGTGTTCCTGCTTTGTTGGTATACGAAGCAAAAATTCGAATTCAGTCCGCTATCAGCGATCGCGAGATGCCGTTGGCAGATTTTCTGGTTAAACCCTACAAAACACAGTTAAAACCGGATGAAATTGTAACCGAAGTTATCTTAACCAAATTTGATGACGGTTACAAGGGTAACTTTTACAAACTTGGCCGCAGACGCGGTGTTGCCATCAGCCGTTTAACCATCGCTGTTTTTGGTAAGGTAGAGAATGACATCATTACGGATATACGAATTGCAAGTGGTGCAGTTACGCCAATTGGCATGCGTATAGCTGAGCTGGAACAAAAACTGATCGGTAAACCTGCTAATGACGATTCCCTCAAAGAAGCGGCAATTGAATTAGGTAAAATCATTTTGGAAAAAACTGGTATTCGCTGGTCGGCTCCCTATAAGCTGCCTGTTATGCAACAGGTATGCTACCAGCAATTACATACCCTGGTATTTGGTAAGGAATAGATAAACATGAAAAAACATATAAAATTCTTGTTAAATGGCCGGGAAATGGCTTGCGAAGTTGAACAAAATAAACGTTTACTTGATTTTCTCCGGGAAGATTTACAGTTAACCGGCACCAAAGAAGGATGCTCTGTTGGCGAATGCGGCGCCTGTACCATAATAGTTGATAAATTAGCGGTTAATTCATGCCTGATGCTTGCCGTACAGGTAGATGGCGCCGAAGTTATGACTGTTGAAGGTTTAATGGAAAATGGCGAGTTAAGCAAAATGCAGCAGCAATTCATCGATAAAGGCGCTATTCAATGCGGGTTCTGTACCCCGGGAATGATGATGTCAGCTTATGCATTAATAATGCACAATCCTGATCCTTCGGTAGAAGAGATCAAGACAGCCATTGCCGGTAACCTGTGCCGTTGCACCGGTTACAAGCAAATCATCGAAGCTGTCAGCTGTTCCTGCGGTAAATAGCTGATTTTAATATTATAAAAAGAGGTTGTCGCGTTTTGTGGCAGCCTCTTTTTTTTATAAGAACTTCAAGATTATCTGGTATAAAATTTCTCCGTTTAGATCCTGCCACTTCACATTAATAACGAAAGATTGTATTTTTACATACGTAATCTTATAGAATTTGGCAGATAAAAAATGAAGATTAAATTATTACTTGTTGTTCTCTTATTAAGCATTTGTTCTACTTGCCCGCAGGATCTCCCCCCAATTCATATCGATTTTGCTTCACAGGTTCTTACTTCAGATGGCCGTGTTCTCGGCTATATAGGCGAAAAAAACAGGGTTGATGCAAGAAGTACCGGCTATATATCAAAAAACGTTATTTATGCCCTGCTCGCAACCGAAGACAGGGATTTTTATAACCATAGCGGTGTATCGTATAAAGGTATTATACGGGGTATTTTCAAGACGCTTACCAGTCAGACTCAGGGTGGCAGCACGCTGACCATGCAACTGGTAAAAAATCTGTTTCTTTCGAGTGAACGCACTATTTCGCGAAAATTGACCGAAATTGATATGGCAAAGAAACTGGAAGAAAAATTTTCAAAGGACCAGATACTCTTAATGTATCTTAATACGGTGTACTTTGGACAGGGTGTCTATGGTATTTATGCCGCAGCAGAACAATATTATGGTAAAACCCCTGATAAATTAACTATTCCGGAAGCATGCGCTATAGTTGGACTCCTTAAAAACCCAACCGGATATGATCCGGTTAACCATTCTGATAAAATGCTCTCACGCCGAAATGAGGTGCTGCATAACCTGGTAGAAACCGGAAAAATAACAGAAAAGGAGTTCCAAAAATATAAAGGTACACCCTTGGGGCTTAAGCTGAATAATCATTATGGCAGGTTCTTTGTAGAGCAGGCCAGAAAAGAAGCGGTAGAAATCCTCCGGCCATATGGGAAATCTCTGAATACCGATGAAATGAAGATATATACTACCTGCAATTTTGATGTTCAGAAAGCGGCTGATGAGGCAGTACGCGCGCAATGGGCGAATTTCTCAGGGAACATGAAAAATGCACAGGTTGGCTTAATTACCATAGAAAATGGAACCGGTGCCGTACGTGCTATGGTTGGAGGGAGCCCTGAATCAGATTTCAGGGGATTGAACCGGGCTATGCAGATCAGGCGTCAACCCGGGTCATCGTTTAAACCATTTTTATATGGTACTTTGCTCGAAAATGGTTATACTTTGGCTACACCGTTACTGGATTCTGCTATTTATATTGATTCAGGCAAAGTTAATGAATGGCACCCCCAAAATTCAGATAACAAGTCTACCGATGGATATATGCCAATGCAAACAGCAATCCAGCATTCAGTTAACCAGGCTGCAGCGTGGGCAATAACTCATTTAACAATTCCGGATTCAGTGGTTTCTTTTGCCCATAGACTGGGTATCAGATCCACCATACCATCTTATCCTTCTATAGCTCTGGGTACCGGTGAAGTATCTCCGGCAGAAATGGCCTCGGCAATGGCTGTTTACGCTACAGAAGGTACGTATGCTGCCCCTTATTGCGTTACAAAGATTGAAGATAAAAACGGACGTGTGTATTATTCTGCCCCCGCTAATCCTACATCTGTCGTACTGGATTCAGCTACCTGTTATCTCGCGACAACCGCTTTCCAATCGGTAGTTGAAGCCGGGACTGCAACAAGTGTCCGTCGTTTCTATAAAGGATTTGCAGCCGGTAAAACCGGAACTTCCAATGATTATACCGATGCCTGGTTCGTGGGGTACACGAAAGGTCTTACGTCTGCTATCTGGATGGGATTTGATAATCCGAAATTTAAATTAGGCGGCGGCTATCAATATGGTGGAACTGCCTGTGCTCCCATTTGGGGACGTATGATGGCCGGCTCTCCGGCACACTACAAAGGAACTGTAGCTGATTACACCATGCCCCCGACTATTCAATTGGTAGAGTTGTGTACTGATTCAGGTAAATTAGCTGTTCCAGGTTGTTATCACAAAAGGATCTACCCGGTAAATACTTTACGTTTACCGGAATTATGCCCGATTCATGGTGCGCATAATTCAAACCCCGGTAATGCAAATTAACCATAGTAAATTCGAAGCATGCTCCCTTCAAAAAGGGAGTCGTGCTCCGGGTAGACACACCTTACATACAATCCTGTTAATTTCTTATATAACATACAGATAAGCATATTTAGCAGTTTCGAAAATTCCAATACTCCCCAATTATCGTGCTCCGGATGTGATATGGTTGTTTTTAACTTTCCAAGATAGGAAAAAAGGACGAATATCTGCTTCCCCTCGCCTTTCGATCATGCTCCCGATAACTATTCCGGTAACTCATGACCCATCTTCTATATAGTAATTGCTTATTTTATAATTAGTTAGGGTATTTTGCCGAGATGTGGAATAAAAATCTGGCGGAGCACCATGCTCCGCCAGATAAATTCTTTTCTATAATGAGTGGAAATAAGTGGTGATAAACCAGTAGATACCTGCCGCGAGCACAGCTGAAACAGGAATAGTAAGTACCCAGGCCCATATAAGGTCAAGGGTAACCTTCCATCGAACCGCTGAAAGCCGCTTGGTAATACCGGAACCAATTATACAGCCTGTAATTGTATGAGTAGTTGAAACCGGAATTCCAAACATTGCAGTAGTGAATAAAGTCACTGCTCCCGCTGTTTCGGCACTAAAGCCTTCAAAAGGACGAAGCTTTGTTATCTTCTGCCCCATGGTTTTAACAATGCGCCAGCCACCTGATAACGTACCCAGAGCGATAGCAGCCTGACAGGATACAACAACCCAGAAAGGTATGGAATCCGATATTTTATGATGCCCTGCCGCAACCAATGCAACGAAAATAATACCCATCATTTTCTGTGCATCATTTGCTCCATGCCCAAGGCTATACGCAGCTGAGGACAGTAATTGCAATTTCCTGAAGTATCGATCCACTTTATGTGGAGCAAAGTTCTTGCAGAGGTGGAGCACGATAATTGAGAAAACTAGTGCGGTAATTATACCAATAATCGGAGCAGCAAAGATGAATAGTATTGTTTTAATAACGACATCGTAAAAAATAGAATGCCACCCTGCCTTGGTAATAGCAGCCCCAACAAAACCGCCTATCATTGTATGAGAGGAACTTGAAGGAATGCCACGCCACCAGGTAAAGAGATTCCAAATAATCGCGGCTATTAAGCCGGACCCAATTACAGTCAGATCAACAACATCAGGGTGCACGAGCCCTTTGCCAATGGTTGTAGCTACATGGAGCCCAAATACCAGAAAAGCAACGAAATTGAAAAATGCAGCCCATGCAACTGCCTGACGAGGAGTAAGTACCCTTGTTGAGACGACAGTAGCTATTGAGTTTGCTGCATCATGGAACCCGTTAATGTAGTCGAAGGCGAGAGCCAGAAAGACAATTATTATAAGAGTTATCATATGCTATATTATATCCGTTCTTATATCTGTTACGAATTTTTTATAAGAATCTGAACAATAACATTAGCAGTTGACTGGCACTTATCAGCCGCGTTTTCGAGCATGTCTAAAATCTCTTTTTTCTTGAATAAGACGATTGGATCCTTTTCTTCCTGAAAAAGTTTCTTCAGGGCTGCACGATAAATATTATCGGCCTCACGCTCCAGATCCTTAACATTCTTGCATTCAGTCACCTGCCCGCC
>JAJTBZ010000105.1 GCA_021286645.1 Ignavibacteria bacterium | reverse complement strand
TTGAATCAGAGGGAGTTGGTGTGCAGGTGGTAAGTTTCCCAAGCTGGGAAATTTTTGAGAAGCAAACTAAAGAATATAAAGAAAGCGTATTGCCTGTTTCAGTTACAGCACGTGTAGCTGTTGAAACCGGTGTCAAGATGGGATGGGCCGAATACGTTGGTTGTAAAGGTGCAATTATTAGTCTTGATCATTTTGGCGCTTCAGCACCAGATAATGTGCTCTACAAAGAATTTGGTTTTACTGTAGAGAACATTGTAGCAGCGGCTAAAAAGGCGCTGTAAATAAGGATTAGAGAGGAAAAGATACCGATAAATACGGTATCTTTTTTTAGCAAAATTGAATTTTGTTGTTTGAAAAAAACAGAAAAAATAGTAATTTTGTTTTCTCAGTTTTTCGCGGAAGTGGCGGAACTGGTAGACGCGCACGTTTGAGGGGCGTGTGAGGAGACTCGTACGGGTTCAAGTCCCGTCTTCCGCACAAAGAAGCTGTTTCACTCCCTTCCAGGAGCAGCTTCACTACAGAGGTCGTCAAGGTTCCTTCCAGGTGACGGCCTCTTTCGTTTTAAAGAATCCAGTGTATGCCCAATTTTTCTGCATGTATCCACTTTTACACTCTTGGTTATTTCACGTTCGTTTATTTTTGTGTATAATTATTTAAGGGTGTGGTATGGTACTCTTTCGCAAAGTCCTCATTATTATTTTTCTAATTCTTCAAATTCTTCCTGCCCAGTCAATCGATAGCATGATGTTTCATCACCAGAATATTTTTTATTCAAAACATGTGAAAGCGGTCGTGGGATCCAGATTGAAATTACTGTATCCGGAATTGAATGAAATGTTGCTTCAATGGCATTATGTGTGTGTGCCAGAAAATGAATTTACTACCGTAGATACGAATTTTCATTATTTGTTCTTCGGTACTTTCGACTCATACACCACCCTAAATAAATGGCTGCCTTCAACATTTTTATCTACGAAAGATGGTTTCCTCTTCAAAGGTGAAAAATTCTCAGATTCACTTGATGCTTTACATCTTTTTACTTCTGATGGAAATTTCTGTTTCACTTTAGGTAATTCCATATCGGCAATTAAATCTCAATTTTCTACTTTCATTACCATTAGTCAGTTCAATATCATGCGTAATTATCGAATTGCATACCATGGTTTTTTGAACAACGATAATTCATTGGACAGTAATCACTTCTACGATTGCAGAGCTTTGCAATCTAAACAGTTAAAGCAATATAACTCACGTTACTATGAATTCTATATCGATCCGGCATTGTTAACGGGGGAGGTTAATGTTGATAGCCTCAGGAGTTCGGAAGATAAAAAATATCTTGATATTGTAAAGATATGTCAGGTACCAATAAGTCAAACCCGAATTAAATGCTACGTATATAAGGATTTTGCACAAAAATATTTTCTTTCTGCAACGCCGGGAAGCGGAAATCCTTTCGAAAAGGCAATGGAAAGTCATAATGTTGGCTTCAGTTCTGTGCAGCACGAGTCAATCCATTTATTGGCTGGTGAAATGTCAACCTTCCTCGCGGAAGGGTTAATGGGATATTTTTACACAAAAACAGATACCAAAGAATGGACGCGGATTAGAAATTTATTCGACAAACCGGAAGACCCCGATTTTGAGAGATATCTATATAAAGGGGATTTTGATTTTACATCAGAAGCCTATGGAAGTGCAGCCTATTTTACCCGATTTCTCATAGATACCTATGGACTATCGAAATTCAAATCAGCATCAAAATATATCTTTTTTACCGATGCAATAAAGCCGGTTTATAATACAACCAAAGAAAAATTATATCGAAAATGGTCTACTTATTTCAAGAAAACTTGCATCCCTTCCGGCCCGGCATGTGATTTGACAATCAGGGTAGAAACCAAGAATTTGAATCCCGGCGAAAAGATTTATATTACCGGTGAACAACCCGAACTAAGTCGATGGAAACCCGATGGGATAGTTTTAGATTCCGTTTCGCAAGGCTTTGAAAAAAAATTCAAATTCCGAAAGGGCAAAACTATTTCGTTTAAAATAACCCGTGGTAGTTGGAGTAGTGAGGCACTTGATGAAGAAGGGAAAATTCCGGGGAATACGATCCTTTCAATTACCGGTGATATGGTAAAAACCATTCAGGTTAATTCATGGAAAGATAGAAAATAAAAAAATGGGAGGCTATCATTCGATAGCCTCCCAAATAACAAATGCAGACTATTTCATCAGAACAAGTTTCTTCACAGAAGTGAAGTTACCTGCACGTAATTCATAGAAATAAACACCGGAAGCCATATTTGAAGCATTCCATGTAACACTTCTGAAACCAGCTTCCATCTCGCCATTAACCAATGTAGCTACTTTTTGGCCCAATTGATTATAGATTGAGAGGGTAACCTGAGATTTAACCGGTACAGCAAAATTAATTGTTGTTGTTGGGTTAAACGGGTTAGGATAGTTTTGATTCAATTCAAAACTCTTTGGTGTTTTAGATACCATTGAAACAACTAATGCTTGAACAGCAGAATTGGTGATTGAACCTGTACGACTGTCAGAGACAACCATATTTACCAATCTACCATTTGTTGCTGCATCCTTAACTGTAAAGGTCGCATTTTTAGAAGCGATTGTTACAGGATAAGAAGCATTACTTAATTGGATTGTTTGAGAAGCACCCTGCAACATTTCAGCATTTCTCTGCGAAGCAAAACGTGCGTCAAAGATGCCGTTTGGAGGAACAGGGGGCAGATCATTTCTATTCAGGTCACTGTTATTAAGCGCAGAATATAACACCGAACTCTGTCCACTATTATCCGTTAAAGTGATAGATATATTACTGGTATTAGTTGCTAAGTTTTGAACTGCTGATTTTTCTGTAGGTATAGCAAGTTTTATACTACCAGCCTGGCTAACGCGTACCCAGTATCCCTTGCCACTCTTTAAGGTTGATTCAGAACTGTAACCACTGGCATAAGTGAAACCGAAGTAATTTGAATTGACTATTCCTGCCGGCACGGTTGTAATTCCGGTTACAGGTACATCATTTCCGTATGGGCCAATCATATTCCAGCCGGCATTGACATTAATTGGTGTTGAAAGTTGTATTGGTGAACCACAGAAGCTAAGATTTGCCGGGTTATCGTAACGAACAAAGTAACCTTTGCCATTCTCGAGAGTTGTTTGTGCAGAGTATCCATTATTGAACGCGAATACCTGAGATGAAGCACCCGGGAATAACGAAGCAGCTGCCATGTTACTTGCAGCTACAGGAACTGAGACCATACTCCAGCCAGCAGTATAACTGTATGAGGGGCATGACTGGATAGTGAAAACAGCAGCACTAACAGATGCTAAAGAAGTATTTGATGCATCAAATACTTTTACCTTGCAATTGACCGAAGGTGTGTTGGGAACTGTCCATGCGTAGGAACCGGAAGCAGCCGGTGTAGAGGCTACAACCGAAGTCCAGTTTGTTCCATTATCCGTCGTATACTGTATTCCAACATTTGTTACACTTGTAGATGTCCATGTAATTGCGTGTTGCGAACCAACACCCCATACTTCCGAACCAACCGGTGAAGTAATTGCCAATGTTGCCGGTTGAGATAAAGTTACATCTCTCTTAAAAGTATATCCGTTGGAACCGCCAGTATAGAACGTTACGCTACCATTGTTTACAGCAGAAGCTGTAAGAGCATAGTTACTTGCTCCCGCATTATTTTGTGCTTCCCATGTCGCGCCGCCATCTTTTGTCAATAACATTAATCCACCGCTTCCTGCAACAACGCCTACGTTTGGATTAAGAAAATGGAGGTTATAGAATATATAACTTCTTGTTGGAACTGAAACGGTATCCCAATTAGCACCACCATTAGTGGTTTTATAGATACGACCTGTACCGCCAACAATGTAACCTTTTGTTGTGTCAAACATTTGGATATCATATAAATATCCTGCATTGTAGCCGTCTACCGTAGATTGGGCAGTCCACGTGGCACCACCGTCCGTAGTTTTAAATGGTTGTGGGAAATAGTTACACACCCATCCATAATTTTCATTCAACATATGAGCTGACCATATTTGAACATTACTGCCGGTCTGACCGGTTAATATTTGCTGTGCCCAGGTAGCGCCGCCATCGGTAGTTTTCCAAATTGTTCCGGTAGCAGTTGTGGTTTTCGAGAAAACCCAGCCGGTGTTTGCATTAACAAAACATACTTTACTTAAGGATTGTGCAGCGGTGATGGTTGTTGCTATAGAATCCCAACGAAGACCACCGTTAGTTGTCTTGTAAACTGCACTGTTCGTACCAACTGCAAAGCCAAGATTTTCATCAATCATTTGTAAATGGTTGATTGTTGCAGTAGATGTTACACTTTTGGGGTTAGCAATTCTGCTGTCATCTGATTCAACTTTTTCCTCAACTTCAACCGGGGTATTCCTCAAAATACCATTTTTTGCTACTTGAGGATATTGCCAGCTCTGGCCATAATCGGTTGAGAGGAAAAATTGATCGAATGAGGAACCGGTAATGGATGGTGCACCAACACCAATTATCTTGCTGCCCGTGGAATTGGTCCATAATTCATTGATCTGGCCAGGGCGGAATAATTGAGTATAAATAAAATGATCGTTAATACTGGTTCTTTGGTTCAATAAACCAAAACTTCCAACTGTTACAACGGTATCATCGGTTGACCCAAAATCAGAAGCATAATATGTACTGGTCCATGGCTGCTGCTGATATGGTGCGAGGAAGCCGACAGTATCCCATGAGGTACCGTTATTGGTAGAACGGTATATAGCAGTACTGGAACCAGTTAAGTACACTTTACTTCCAATATTATCTATATCCCAATAGGTGGATGAAGTTGAAAGACCAGTTGTTGCAGCTGCCCATGTGGCTCCACCATCAGTGGTTACACGGCACTGACCAGTACCAACAACGAAACCTGTTAAATTATCTATAAAATGAACTTTATTCAACGTAACACTTGTACCTGTTGCTACCGATGCCCATGTCGCGCCGCCATCGGTTGAACGGCGAACATTGCCCGAAGTTGTTGCAATAACAATTAACTGAGCATCACTTGAGGTCCAGATATCATAAAATGCAGTGGTTACACCCGAGGAAACTGAGTTCCAGGTGGCTCCTGCATCAGTAGTTTTCATAATTGTGCCACTCGAACCAACGGCAAAGCCTACGGTATTTGAAGGGAAGAATAGTTGATAGTAGGTAATGGTTGTGCCAAGATTGGGAATGGTATCGAATGTGGAACCGCCATTCGTAGTTTTAGCGATAGTACCTAACGTACCGCATACAATTCCATTCTGCTTGTCAAAGAAATGCGCATCATATAAATTCGAATACTGACCGGCAGCGTTCTTTTTGCCAACATTATGTTGAACGGTTCCCGAATTCGCGCCGTCTGTTGTCTTCATAAAAGTTCCAGCGAAACCAACTGCGTACCACGTGTTCGCATCAAATCTTTTAATATATCGTAACTGGTTACCCTGGGGTCTTGGTTGTACCCATTTCCAATCCTGGTACATTTGAGCATAGCCAAAACTGGAAAAGAGAGTAACGAGTAACAGATTGAAGAGTAAACCATGTCTCCTCATAAGAGCTCCTCATGTTGTGATTAGTGATAGAGAAATTAGAACAATATCAATAAACCCGTGCACTAAACGGGTTGAAATTCTATATTATTAACAGAATACTATAACTTACTGATACGAAACCATATCTCGTAAAACAAGGGCCGGACGTAGATATTAATATATAAAAATGCACAGACAAAAGAAAAAGAAGTTTTTTTGTAAAAATTACCGTCATGCACAAATTTCTAAGCGGAACTTCTAAAATAGATTGCCATATATATATAAATTTTTGGATAGCGGTCTTATTATCCGGAGATAACCCGTAGAAAGGAATACATATAATGGAAAAATTATTAAGGTTTAAAAGATACTTATTGCGGGATTTAAAGAATAGTAGAATGAATTATTACTAGGCAAAAGGCTCACGATAACGAATTATCATGAGCCTTTAGTTCAATAGATATTATGACGAAAACTCCTAAAGACAATCAGCTCTTTCGTTCTTTCACTGTGGTCCATAAAACTGCAGAAATTGCCAATGAGGCAGCACTTATGAAAAAAATTATATTTTTATCAGGAATATCTTTAATTACTTTTCCAAGTACCAGACTCACAAAAAGCTGAGGGATAACTACCGAGAGGTTAAAAATCCCCATAAAGAATCCCATTCGTGTTTTGTCTACTTTTTCAGAGAGTATAGCAAAAGGCAGACTAACAATTGCAGCCCAACCTATACCAACAACAGCCATCATTAGATATAGCATATATGGATTGACCACGAATAGGGCTATACCCAGATATCCGGCGGCCATTATTGCCACTGCTATCATATGAGTTCTTACCCGACCAATTTTTTTTGCAAACTCTTCTAAAAACAGGGCCGGTAAAATAAACCCAACTGTATTAAGAACGAGAAAGGAAATCGAGATAATTTTTCCTATACCATCTGAATTTGCAGGATTGAGTTTTTGCTGTATAAATGCAAAAATGAACACAAACATTGTTTGTACACCTATCCAGGAAAAACCATGAGCGAAAAAGAGTTGCATTAATTGGCCCCACTGAACATTCTTCTTTCCGGTTTTTGTAGCAGCTTCAGATGTCGTTTGAAGTTCTCTTGGTTCAGTAATGTAAAAAAGCGGAATTACAGAAAAACCCAATACCAGAAAAATTCCAAAATAAATCAAATGGTAATTTGAAAACGCCGCTCCTATAAAGTATGCAAGTACACCGAATAAACCGGATATCGATTGCATCCATGTGTATCCCTTAGTCCGTATATCGCCTTCGGGGGTTACATCTGCTATAATTGAGCGCGTGGGGTTAAAGCTGATATTAATTGCCAAATCGAGTGTAAGAGCAACAATTGTTGCTACAATCACTAAATTGGATATACCTAAAAATCCGCTGATTATATGAATATTAGGCAGGGCTAAAAGCATAAGAGCTGCAAGTGGTCCGCCAATGAGTATAAAGGGCCTGCGTCTTCCACCCCAAAACCAAACTTTATCGCTGATCAATCCTACAATTACCTGACCGAAAATTCCTGCTAAGGGACCGGCAGCCCACACATAGCCAACCTTTTCAATATCCAAATGATATTGTGTTGAAAGTATCCAGCTTAGAGCTGATATTTGTATGGATAATGCAAAGCCCATTGCCGTTGATGGCAGGCTAAGCAAAACAAAAAAACTGTTCGATAATTTTTTTTGAATCTCCCGCATTATTATCCTTTCACGCTTCCTAAGGTTAAACCGGAAACCAGCCACTTACTTAACACCACAAATAAAACAACTACAGGAACACTTACAATAAGGGATGCAGCAGCATATAAGCCCCATTCGGTTGATAAATTCGATTCGAATGATTTTAATCCGATTGGCAATGTGTATAAACTGGTATCCTGTAGAATTTGGGCAGCAACAATATACTCGCTCCAGGCTGTCATGAATGAAAACAGTGCAGTAATTACCAGTGCGGGCGTAGCCAACGGCAGGATAATTTTGTAGAATGCCTGCCATTTGTTGCATCCATCAATTCGTGCGCTTTCCTCCAGACTATACGGTATTGTGTCGTAGTAACCTTTCATTTGCCAAACACAAAATGGAAGGGCAGTAGCAGAATAAATAATAATAATTCCCAGATAACTGTTTATTAAATGGAGCTTTATCAACATTATATACATCGGGAGAAGAAGCATTGTGGCAGGAAACATTTGTGTTGTTAAAAGGGCCAACATGCTGCTTTGTTTTCCAACAAATTGAAAGCGAGAAAGGGCATATCCTGCTGTTGATGCTAAGGCAACTCCGGTAAGGGTAACCGTTGCTGAAATAATGGCCGAATTCATTATCCATAACATGAAAGGCCTTTTTACAAAAAGTTCAGCGTATTGCCGCAATGTCCAATTATCGGGTATAATTGCCAATGAAGTTGAAAGCAATTTATCACCAGGTCGAATTGATATCGTGAATACGTTGATTATCGGGTATAACGCTATAAGTGTAAAAAGAATTAATACCAGATATGTTAACGCGTTAATAAAATATTTCTTGGTGTTCATATGTAAATTTCCATCTCTTATCAATAAACTGATTCGGTAGCTTTAGTTTTGCGAAGAAATGTAGTGCCAAATAATAATAATATCAGGAATAGCACAACACTAAAGGCGGCAGCATACCCATATCGGTAAAGATTGAAAGCTGCTTTATATACGAATGATACAAGAATATGTGTTTGATCAGAAGGCTCTCCGGCATTACTAACCAACCATACAATATTAAGATTGTTAAATGTCCAGATAACACCGAGTGTTATAGCGGGTACCATTACAGGTTTTATTAATGGTATCGTAATTTGGGTTAGTTTATGGTACCATTTTGCCCCGTCAATATCTGCTGCTTCATATAATTCTGCCGGTATACTTTGTAAAGCACCTAACGCGATAATCATCATGAAAGGAAAACCAAGCCATATATTGGTTATTATTACAGAAATAAAAGCTTCAGTGGGTGATTTTAACCAGGCTACTGCCGGTAAATGCAGATAATTCAGTACAAGGTTAATTGCGCCATATTCATAGTTAAACATTCCGCGCCAGGTTAGGGCAACAATATACTGTGGCACAGCCCATGGTAAAATTAATAAGGTTCTGAATATCGGGGTTCCGGGTAAATTTTTATTAAGTAAGAGGGCTAAGAATACTCCCAGTGTAACATGGAAGAACAAATTTACTACAGTCCAGATAATTGTTTTTAAGAATATTTGATAGAACAAGGGTTCTTTAAATACCTGAATATACTGCGCAAAACCAATCACTGTCCAGTTGTTAATATGAGAAAGGCTCATATTGGAAAATGACAGGATTATATTATAACAAAACGGATATATAATGACAGCAAACATTATGAGAAGTGCCGGCATTGCAAAAATATATGCAAATGAATCTTTTCTCAGATTCCTTATAAACTGCACTATACTTTTGCGTACCATGAATATTGAAACCAATACTACCGCGAGAAGCACAACCTGAATAATAATACCTTCAATGGGGTTCGAAATATCTTCCCGAAGTTCAGCTATTTTCTTTTCGGCTTCAGCCTGCATTTGTTTGGCTGCATTTTCCGCAGTCATACTGCCGCCCAGTACAGCCTGGTACGGAGGGCGCATTGCATCCCAAATAGCACGCATTTCCGTAACAATAGGCAGTGGAATACCTAATTCAATTTGTGCTTTTGAATTACGTAAGATTGGATCGGCGATTAATTTGGGGTCATTATATGCTTCTTCCCTTGTAGGGAATGTTTTTGTCAGCAGGGCAGTTTCCAATTGCTGTTCAGGTGTATTGAGGTATTCAATCAGCTTTTTTACATTCGCCAACTTTTCACCCTGAACCTTGTTATTAATGGAATATCCCTTGGGCGAGATCATCGGGGCACAAAATTTACCGGTTGAAGTTATCTTCGGCAGGGGAGCAATCGCGTAATCAATTCCTGCAGCACCATAACTACTCCATGACCAGTCTCCGTTAATCATCATTCCTGCACGGCCTTCCTTAAAAAGCGCGTCCGCAAGGTTGTAATCGGCTTCACGCGGAATAATTTTATACTTATCACGAAGATCGCGCATAAATTTTAAGCCGGCTATCATTTCCGGTGTGTTAAGCGTTGGGTGGCGATTACTATCAATTACCCAGCCGTTATGCCCGGTAAGAAACGGAACGAAAAAGTATGGTTCAGTATAATTCCATACAATTCCATACTGATCAATTTTCCCGTCACCATCTTTATCAATTGTAAGTTTTTTACCAATTTCAATTAGTTCTTCATCGGTTGATGGCGGAACAGGGACAAGCTTTTTATTATAGACTAATGTAAGATGATTCCCCAATTTATCGGCAATCTGCCACAGGTGTCCATTTGTATATATCAGGGCCTGCTTATTGAAATGTTTCAAATAATCCGGTGGAAAAATTTCATCAAGTTTTTTCACAATCCCAATTTCTACAAACGGTCCAACCTGATCTGAAGGCCCGTAAACCAGATCGGGTCCCTGGCCTGCTATTGCAGCCACGATAAACCCGGATCTCATTTCTTCCGTTTCCTTAAATAATTGAAGTACTTTTATTCCGGGATTTATTTTCATAAATGCATCCAATTGCTTCTGAAGCCGCGCAGTTTCTTCAGGACGCATATTATGCCAGATCACTATTTCATCAGCTTTATCCTTTTTGCCGCATCCGAAAAAGAAAAAAGCAGTGAATAACAGTGCCAGTAAAATTGGTATTTTTTTCATAAAATTTCTCTTGTGCTCTGGTTAGTGAGTAATTTTAATTAAGAGAAAACTACAGGATTGTAAAATTTTATTATGCAAATTGAGGAATTTCCCTTGAATATCCAAAGTGGGGGATTCAACATTCGTAGTAAATGCATTGTACGAAAATATCTCTGTAGCAGAAGAAGATTTTTGCAATCTTGAGGGTAGTTCAACATTTATGTCGCGAATAACTCTTCCCGTATTATTTACTATTGCAATATATGTGTCGGAGGAATCACGCCGAAGATATGCCAATACGCCCGGGGCATCGGTAGATAAAAATTCTAAGGAATTGTTATTTCGATCAAATGGTACCGAAAGAGCAGGCACTGTATTTCGGAGAGAAATAAGCTTTCTATGAAATGTCAGGATTGAAAGAGAATCCTTAATCTGCCGGTGTACTTCGCTCCAGTTAATTGGTAACCGTACATTTTCTGGTGGTTGCGCCTTACCAGCCATTCCAATTTCATCACCGTAATATATCATAGGCGTTCCCGGTAATGTGAATAACATACACATCGCCAACTTATACTTGTCCGGTGACGAATATCGGGAAGCGGCACGGCTATTATCATGATTTGCTAAAAAGGTTACCATTTGGTAGCCTGCAGGATATAACGATGAGAAATCATGAAAACGCTTCGTTAACGCAGATATATCATTCCTGTTAATATACTCGTCGAGCGCATATAACAATGGATAGTTAAAAAGAGCATCAAATTCATTTTTATAGAAGGGTATTAAAAAATTAGCGTTATCCCATACTTCGCCAAGAATCTCTGCATTTCTGTTTTTTGATTTAATAACACTTCTAAATCTATTCCAGAATGAATGAGGTATCTCTTTGGCAGCATCACATCGGAAACCATCAATTCCATCAGTGCAACTGCCATCACCTAACGGATCCATCCAATACAAGGCGATTTTTATAAAATAATCCTGTACATCCCGGTTATCAAAATTCAGTTTTGGCATTTTTCTCTCAACCCCGAAATGATACCAATCAGTGTTTTCCATGTTCGTAAACTGATACCAACTTGAATATTTACTGCCCGGGTTGTGGTACGCGTCCAGAAAATACTCATGAGTACTGTCAGTATGATTGATAACAAAATCCATAAGGACTTTTATATTTTTTTCTTTGCACTTACGGATGAAATTGAGATAATCTTCTCTGGTACCATAATCTTTTTCTACTTTGTAGTAGTCTGTCACATTATAGCCGTGCTCGGTATTCGATTCCTGGAAGGGCATTAACCACAGTATGTTAACTCCTAATGTGTCCTTCAAATATTCTAATTTCTTAGTAATGGCCTTAAACCCACCCAGATTTACTGAATCACCAAAAGAGCGCAGATACACCTCGTACATCCTGGACGAATTAAAATAACATGGCGTTGAGATTGAATCTAATCCGATATCATAAAAGAATTTGATAACCTGATTTGCCTTACAATTGCCTTTCAAATCGGCAAAGGTTACAACAAGTTTATTTTCACCTTCATTGAGAAATTCTTTTACCCTTAGCGCAACATTCCCGTTAAGGCTTGTACGAAAATGAGGCATCGGGATACCATTAAAAACAATTTTTATTGAAGAAGTATCGACAGGGGCTTTATCAGATTCCAATTGTAAATACACGGAATCTATCTTTATTACTCGTTTATTTAATGCAGGAAAGGATGAGCGAATATAAGGTTTTCCGTATTCCTGGGGAACAATTATTCCATTTCGCCATTCATCCTCTGTCATATCCGGGGCATTTGGATCAGTTATCCAGAGCGAGTCATTAAGAACAAGTTTATAACTATATTCAACACCAGCTATGGTTGGTACGGTACCCGACCATACGCCCGTTCTCGGATCATATGTCATTCTGTTACGGGTTTTGTCCCATTCGTTAAAACTTCCGCCAATCGAAACGGAAGTTACTTTCCCGGTGGTGTCTCTGTAAAAAAAACGGGTACTGGATGTATCCGGTTTGGGTAGTAAGTTCTGTGAATATATGGATTGAGAAGTAAGAAGCAGTAAGAAAAACAATAAGAATGGAAAAAATAACGATTGCTTCGTCAGTAATCTGTTCATGAAGAAATCTCCTGCAAAAAACCCGTTCATACTATAGCCTCCAAACCTTCTATCGAAAACTATTCAGCCTTAAAATGCCGATGAATAACTTCCATCATTGAATTATGGATATGATGGTTGGAGCACACAACCTGTTTTGCAAAGATTGAAGACGGGCTCCCGGCAAAATCTGTTACAAGGCCACCGGCCTCTTCAACCAGCAATATGCCGGCACAAATGTCCCAAGGTTGTAAATTTACTTCCCAAAATCCATCGAAAACACCTTCAGCCAGATAGCAGAAATCAATAGAAGCCGAACCTAATCGCCGCATACCCCTGCTAATTTTCACCATTTCAACAAAAATTTCCAATGCATTATAAGGGTTCTGGGCAATATCATAAGGGAAACCGGTTACGAGCAGGCTTTTTGCTATATCTGAATTCTCGGATACACGTATTTTTTTTCCATTTTTCGTTGTCCCACTTCCAAGTTCAGCGGCATACATTACATCGTTCATTACATGATAGACAACGCCCGCGATTGTTTTGCCGTTTTTCTGTAACCCGATTGAAACCCCAACAATCGGAAGCCCATGAGCAAAATTTGTAGTGCCGTCTATTGGGTCAATTACCCATACATATTCAGCATCCAAATTGCTTGAACCACTTTCTTCGGCAAGAATTCCATGCGTGGGGAAGGTTTTTTTGATGTAATCTGTTATTACTTTTTCGGATTTTTTATCAATTTCGGTAACTAAATTGGAAACACTACCCTTAAATTCTATTTTAAAGTCGGTTCCAAATCCTTCCCGGATTACCGATCCGGCCTCATAACCTATTTTTATTACGTGATCAATCATAAAATTGCTTTAAATTTAGTCTGTTTTTTAGGGGAAAATCAAATTCTTAGTCATAAAATACTAAAATGGTGAGATAAATGGCTTTAACTTCTCTAAAAAAATGGCTAAATTTACAAAATTTATAAAAATAATTATGATACATAGCATGACCGGTTACGGTAAAGCCGTAACTACTATTAAAGATACAACGTTTGAAATCGAAGTCAGAAGCCTCAATAGCCGATTCTTAGAGATATCGCTGAAAATTCCTTCTGCACTTCAGGCAAATGAATATGAATTTCGGGAGTTAATCCGCAAGAAAGTTAAACGTGGCAAGCTCTATGTTACAGTTTCTATGACTGAAAACGGCCAGAATGCCACGAGCTTCGTTTACAATAAAGAGAAAATCGCCTGGGTTGTTCAAACTCTTAAAGCAGTTAAGAAAGAATTTAAAATTAAGGATGATTTACAGTTAAGTCATCTTTTAGGAATTCGCGATTTATTTGCTTCTGATTCTGATACACTTGCATCGGATGATTTTGAACATATACGCGCTGCTATGGAGCAGGCATTGGATAATCTTCAGGAAATGAAACGGTCTGAAGGTGATACTCTTCAGAAAGATTTATTGAAGAGAATTGATTTTATTTTTGAAAACCTGACGAAAATAGAACAGGAATATCAGAAAAATCTTACTGATTATATGGATCGTTACCGTCAAAGGGTTAAAGAACTCGTTGAAAATGTGACTCAATACAACGATCGCATGGAATTGGAAATTGCACTTTTAACCGAACGAAGTGATATTACCGAAGAATGCGTTCGTTTGCATTCGCACTTGAAATTTTTTAGAGAAACACTTGGGCAGGAAGATGCAGGACGCAAACTGAATTTTTTGTGTCAGGAGCTTAACCGTGAAGCGAATACAATAGGTTCTAAAGCAATTACCAGCGAAATTTCGCACGTTTCATTGCAAATCAAGGAAGAAGTGGAACGGATTCGCGAACAAGTGCAAAATGTTGAGTAAAAGGGATGAATATTAAACAAGGTCATATTTTTGTAATATCTGCACCCAGCGGTGCCGGTAAAACCAGTATTATTCGCCCATTTTTGCAGCAAAATCAGGATTTTGTATATTCAGTTTCTGCTACCACCCGTATTCGTCGCGATGGTGAAGAACATGGTGTAGATTATTTCTTTATTTCGATTGATGAATTTCAGAAAAAACTGGAAAATAATGAGTTCCTTGAATGGGAACAAGTTTATGATTATTATTACGGTACGCTTCGGAGTTTTGTAGAAAAAACAATTTCAGCCGGTAAGCATATCGTTATTGAGGTAGATGTAAAAGGTGCTCTTTCTATTAAAAGAAAATATCCTGAAGCCTACCTTATCTTTATTGAACCTCCGGCATTTGAAGATCTTGAAAAACGACTCAGATACAGAAATACTGAAAGCGCCGAGGACCTGAAAAAACGCTTGGATAGGGCTTTGATGGAGCTTGGCGAAAAATCAAAATTTGATTTTAGTATTGTAAATCAGGACCTTACGAAAGCTATTGACGCGTTAACAAAATATATATATAGTAAAGTACAAGGAGAATAACTATGGCAATTGAAGCAGTAAACCTTCGTGATATCGATAAACACGCCGCAAACGTATATGAAGCCATTATCGTTTCGGCTAAAAGAGCTCGCCAGATAAATGACGAACAGAAGATCGAATTTAATCAGCTTATCGCCAATGTTGCTCAAACAGCAATTGATGACGATTCAGAGGATTTTCATAACCCTGATCAAATGAAAATTTCATTGGAATTTGAAAAACGTCCAAAACCACATTTACAGTCATTGAAACAACTTCTTGATGGCAAATTGAAATTTGGTTATAAAACCAAGAGCGATAAAACACCTTTTGCTGACTAGTTAATATACTGTTAGTACCATGTCGCTTCAAGGTAAACGAATTGTTCTGGGTATTACTGGTGGTATTGCCGCGTATAAATGTCCACAATTAATACGCGATTTTATTAAACAGGGAGCAGAGGTGCGCGTTGTTGCTACTCAAAACGCGCTTCGGTTTGTTTCTGAACTTTCTCTCTCTGTTGTATCTCAATATCCGGTTTTATCAGATACATTTCAAACAAATGTGGGTGGTACATGGCATATTTCTTACGCTGAGTGGGCGGATCTGATAGTTGTTGCTCCCGCAACAGTTAATACAATAGCCAAAATTGTGAACGGATACGCCGATAACGCGCTTACTACATTGCTTTGTGCCAGACGCACTCCCGTGCTTATTTGTCCCGCCGCGGATACTGATATGTACAGCAATCCAATAAATACCCGGAATTTACACTCGCTCGAAAAAATGGGGTTTAATATTTTACCCGGTGAAAGCGGCGAACTTGCCAGCGGTTTGCATGGCATAGGACGACTTCCTGGTTTGGATAAAATTACCCATGCTGCTGAAACTGCTCTTTGTGGATATACACGCGATTTGTCCGGTACCAGGGTTCTAATTACAGCGGGACCAACCTATGAAGATATCGATCCTGTTAGGTTTTTAGGCAATCGCTCTTCGGGGAAAATGGGGTTTGCTTTAGCACGCGCTGCATTCCTTCGTGGTGCCGAAGTTACTTTGGTTTGTGGACCCGTTGCCTTAAAAGCTTATCCTGAAATACGTGTTCTAAAAACCAGATCTGCTCTTGATATGTACAACACTTTACAACAGGAGGCTGATAAACATGATATACTGGTCATGGCAGCAGCTGTTGCAGATTATCGCCCCGCTGAAGTGGCTATTAATAAAATAAAAAAGCACAAGAGCTCATTCCAGCTTAACTTAATTGAAAACCCTGATTTATTGAAAGGGCTTTCAGAGGCTAAAATGTTCAAAGTTGGCTTTGCCCTGGAAACTGAGAATGAAGAAGAAAACGCTATGGCAAAGCTGCGAAACAAAGGTTTGGATATTATTGTACTGAATTCTCTCCGTTCGGCTGAAGCCGGCTTTGAGGTGGATACTAACGAAGTAGCAATATTTTCACGTAATGGTTCAGTACAAAAAATTCCCTTGATGTCTAAATTTCTCATTGCCCATCGAATATTAGATGCTGTAAAAGAACACCGACCCAATGCAGAAAAGTAAAAATCCCGTTATCAGTTTGCTTGAATTGCAAAAACAGATTTTCGGCGATGACCTTTTTATGCCATTACCCGAAATTCTAAAAGTGCAACCTTCGCCTCATCAGGCAGTTACCACGGCTATAAAATCTGTTCATATAGATAAAAATACCGGGGAGCAACATGTTCAACCGGTAAATCAGGTTGAGCCGGAAATGGCACATGAACCGGACAATATAACCGAGAATTACGCAGTACCATCCTATTCTCGTGCTACAAATCTTGACGAACTGAACGATATTATTTGCAATTGTCAACATTGTGTACTCGGTTCGACGCGAAAGAAATTTGTTTTCGGGGTGGGTAATCCCGATGCGAAAGTGATGCTAATTGGCGAGGGGCCAGGGGCCGAAGAGGATATACAAGGTGAGCCTTTTGTAGGCCGGGCAGGGCAATTACTGACCGATATTTTAAAAGCCATTAATTTTAGCCGGCAAGAAGTATATATTGCGAATATCGTAAAGTGCCGTCCGCCGGGAAACAGAACTCCCGTTCAAGAGGAAATCGATGCTTGTTTTCCATATTTGGCCAAACAAATAGAACTTATTAAACCCACGATCATTCTGTGTCTTGGTTCTACAGCAGCAACGGGATTGTTAAAAAAACGTGATACATTAGGGCATATGAGACAGAAAGTTTTCGAATATTCCAAGATTCCTGTAATGGTTACATACCATCCGGCTGCATTACTTCGCAACCCCGGGTGGAAACGCGATTGTTGGGAAGATGTTAAGGCATTTCGTGCCTTATATGATAAATTAATTTCATAATACTATACACTTTATGAGCGATCTTTCAATTTTTAGCGAAACAAGAGGTAATAGCGGAAATCTTCCGCCCCATGCAATTGAAATGGAAATGGCTGTACTCGGTGCAATGATGATTGACCGTGAGGCTGTCTACAAAGGCATGAATATTTTGAATGATGAAGTCTTTTACGCTAAAAAACATAAATTGATATTTCAGACTATTCGTAAACTCTTTTCAGAAAACGAAGCTATAGATCATCTTACTGTTTTTAACGAGCTTAAAAGAATTGATAAAGCTGAAGAAGCCGGTGGTGCTGCTTATTTGATTGAGCTGACGCAGAATCTTGATACGGCTGCTAATTTCGAGTATTACGCGCGTGTAGTTCTTGAGCGTTCTATTCTCCGCGAATTAATCTCTACCAGTAATAAAATCTCTTCTGATGCCCATAACGCTAAAGATGATGCCTTAACTATACTCGATAGGGCAGAACGATGTATTTTTGAAATTACCGAACGCCATATCAAAAAATCTTATGTCGATCTGCGTAAAGCTGTGAACGATGCCATGGAATACATCGATTCAATTCATTCCAAAGATTTCCTCAAAGAGTTTGCAGTTCCTACGGGTTATTACGATATGGATAATCTCCTGGGTGGCTTTCAGAATTCGGATATGATTATTCTTGCCGCTCGTCCCTCTATGGGTAAAACAGCATTCGCTTTAAATTTGGCACGAAACGCTGCCGATCATGTGCCAGTTGCTCTTTTTAGCCTTGAAATGAATACACAGCAATTGGTACTTCGCTTGCTAAGCGCAGAGGCCCAGGTAGAATCACAAGGCGTAAGAACAGGAAAACTTCCTCCCAATAAATCACAAAAATTGGCTAGAGGAGCCGCGAAATTAGTCGAGATACCTATGTATATCGATGATACTCCCGCGCTTTCCGTGTTAGAAATAACAGCAAAGGCACGCCGTTTAAAGAATGAACAGAAAATTGGCTTCATTGTAATTGATTATTTGCAGTTGATGCAGAGCCATGAGCGGATGGATAGCCGTGAAAGAGAAATCTCTCATATCTCGCGTTCACTGAAAGCCTTGGCTAAAGAATTAAATTTACCTATTCTTGCCCTTGCTCAGCTGAATCGTGCAGTTGAATCAAGGCAAGACAAAAAACCACAATTATCAGATTTGCGGGAATCCGGTTCGATTGAGCAGGATGCAGATGTTGTTATGTTTATTCATAGACCGGAGTACTATGGTATGAAGGTAGATAAAGACGGAACAAGCCTCGAAAACGTTGCCGAAATAATCGTTGCTAAGCATCGTAACGGTCCTACCGGGGATGTGAAATTGACATTTCGCAAAGATTTTGGTCGCTTTGAAAGTGCTGAATTACAACGTAGATATGATGAATTGCCGCAATCTACTAATATGCCACCTGAAGAGGACTTCCCTATATGAAAAAATTATTTGTGCTCATTTTTACTATTCTTATTATTACGCTTAATGCTCAAAAACCTGATATTCATGAGTCAGCTTTTAATGTACATTTGAAAGCAATAATTGAATCAAAACAGGAATTTAAAACTTCTGGTGAAATAAATGGTTTTGTTGGAAGGACCTTTCTTGGTACACCCTATGTAGCCCATACTCTTGAGCAGGAAGGACCCGAACATCTTGTTCTTAATTTTACCGAGTTGGATTGTACTACCTTTTTAGAAACCTGCGTGGCATACACACTTACGGTAAAATCGAAAGATAAAAGTCTCGAATCCTATAAATCTAATCTCCAGAAAATCCGGTATCGGGGGGGAGTAATTAATTCGTATCCATCGCGTTTACACTATTTTTCAGATTGGATTTTTGATAACTGTAAAAAGGGTATAGCTGAAGATATTACCCGTTCTATCGGTGGTGAGCCTATTGTGTTTCCACTTGATTTTATGACTACGCATCCCGAAAGTTATCGCCAATTAAAGGAAACAGCTGCATTCATCGATTCTATGAAGCGTTATGAAGCAGCAATTAGCAAGAGAACGTATTTTTATATCCCAAAAGATAAAGTGGGTGAAGTAGAGAAAAATATCCTTGAAGGCGATTTAATTGCCATCACCACCAATGTTCCCGGAATCGATATTGCACACGTTGGACTCGCAGTACGCGACCAGCAAGGCAAAGTGCATTTTATGCATGCCCCCATTACAGGTAGCAAAGTCCAGATCACCGAAACCACTTTGGCAGACTATTTGAAGAAGAACAAAAAACATACGGGTATAATTGTACTCCGTTTAAAGTAGTATTGTTTAGAGATAATATTTGCCATATTTTGAGCAAAACAAACTTTGAATAGCATATGTCAGAGCAAAATAAAATTGCAGTAATTACTGCTTCAAGTAAGGGTATAGGCCTTGCTGTTGCGGATCGGTTGATAGCGGATGGTTGTACGGTTCTTATTTCTTCCTCTAATGAAAATAATATACGTTCAGCCGCGGCAAATCTTTCTGCCAAATTCCAAACGAAAGTACCTTATATCGTTTGTGATTTGCACAATGAAGAGCACATCGAGTCGTTTGCTTCAAGAGTACTCGATATTTATGGTTCGGTAGATATACTGATAAATAACTGTGGCGGCCCTTCTGCCGGTTATTTTGATGATTTCACTGCTGAGGATTGGTATAATGGGCATACTGAAATTTTACGAAGTGCTCAAATTTTGTCTAAAGCATTTTTACCCGGTATGAAATCGAAAAATTTCGGAAGGATTGTAAATATCACTTCTATTGCTGTACAGAATTACATCGATAATCTGGTAATCTCTACAACTTACCGGGCTGCTCTAACTGCTTTTGCAAATGTTCTTGCACATCAGGTGGCTGAATACGGCATAACCATTAATACTGTTGCCCCCGGGTACACACTTACCGAAAGGGTTCAGGCGTTATCAAAAAAACGGGCCGCGGTTGCCGGAAAAACAGTTGCTGAGATTGAAGCAGGGTTACTCAACCAAATACCTGCTCGTAGATTTGGGCTTCCTGAAGAAATTGCAGCTGCCGTTTCATTCTTTTGCTCCGGACAGGCTTCGTACATTACAGGACAGGTATTGACAGTTGATGGTGGTTATTCAAAGGTGGTAATATAATGAATCGAGCTATGCGTACGAAATATGCTCCTGCTGAGCGTATACCCCTTACAATGGTTAAAAGGCAAGCAGATGCAGTAGGGACTCAAGTTTTTAAGAACCCGGTTTTGCAGGCTTTACCGGCAATACTAATGGTTGTGAATCAACATAGGCAGATTGTCTATGTAAATTCCGCATTAAAAGATTTCTTACATATCAATTCACTTTCAGAGATCATGGGTCTGCGACCGGGAGAGATGCTTGGCTGTATTCATTCACATGAATCTGCCGGTGGATGTGGTACAACGGAATTCTGTTCGCAATGTGGTGCTGTAAACTCCATTCTTAGTGCCCTTGCCGGGAAAGAAGACGTTCAGGAATGCAGAATTAACACCCATAATAATCAGGCACTGGATCTTCGGGTTCATTCAACTCCTTTAGCTATCGGGGGTGAAACCTTTACAATCATTATGGTAGTAGATATTCAGGATGAGAAACGCAGAAGGGTTCTGGAGAAGGTGTTTTTTCATGATATCCTGAATACAGCTACTGGTATAAAAGGATTTGCTGACTTACTCGTGGAAAATGAACCGCCTGATCCCCGAGCATTACAAATCCTTTCCCAGCTTTCAGACAGATTGATTGAGGAAATACTCGGGCAGCGCGATATTTTGATGGCCGAGCGTGGTACAATGGTGGTTCGAAAAGAAATATTGAACGCGTTACCTATGCTCGAGGACGTGGTGAATTTGTATAGAACCTTACCTACTTTAAAATCGTTTACCGTAGAGGTTGATAAACGGTCAGTTGATTTTTCATTTATCTCCGATGGTGCGCTCATGAGAAGGATCATTGGAAATATGACGAAAAATGCTATTGAAGCACTTAATGATGAAGGCACAATAACACTTTATACAGGCATTCGATTTGGGTATGCAGTGTTTTCTGTACATAACCCGGGATTTATTCCCCGTACGAATCAGTTACAAATATTCAACCGGTCATTTTCAACTAAAGGAAATGATCGGGGCCTTGGTACGTATAGTATGAAACTCTTTGGAGAAACGTATCTCCGTGGCAGAGTCGGTTTCTATACGAATCAGGCTCATGGAACAGTATTTTATGTTATAATTCCAATTAATAAAAAAGAAAGATAAGTTTAGTAGCTTATGTATAAGATAGTTGAAGCAGATTTTCTGGCTCCGGATGTAAAACGGTTCATTATAGATGCTCCGAAAATAGCCAGAAAGCGCAAACCTGGTCAGTTTGTTATTGTTCGCGTTACCGACCATGGTGAAAGAGTTCCGCTTACTATAGCAGATAGTGATATAGAAAACGGTACAATAACCATAATAGTTCAGGGAATTGGCAAATCGACCAAGCAGCTGAACTCTCTCGAAAAAGGGCAATTTATTCAGGATGTTGTTGGCCCCTTAGGTAAAGCATCTCACATAGAGAATTTTGGAACTGCTGTTAGTATAGGTGGTGGTGTTGGTACTGCAATAGCCTTCCCGACAGCAAAAGCTCTAAAAGAGGCAGGAAATTATACTATTTCTATAATTGGCGCACGCTCGAAAAACTTGGTTATTCTTGAAAATGAAATGAAAGCAATTACCGATGAAGTTCACGTAACCACAGACGATGGTTCGTATGGATATCATGGCTTTGTAACCGATAAACTAAAAGAAATAATTGGATCAGGCAAGAAAATTGATTTAGTCTTGGCCATTGGCCCAATCCCGATGATGCGAGCGATTGCCGAAGTTACCCGTCCATTTGGGATTAAAACAATTGTTAGTCTGAACCCGGTTATGGTAGATGGAACGGGAATGTGTGGTGGCTGTCGGGCAACTGTTGATAATAAAACAGTATTCGTTTGTGTAGACGGACCCGAGTTTGATGCCCATCAGGTAGATTTTGAAACATTGATTAAACGAAACCGCACGTATAATGTTGCTGAAAAGGAAGCACTTAATCATATTTGCCATTATGACGCTGCATTCGATTCACTAAAATTGCAGGAGGCAGAAGGAAAATAATGGCTGAATTGAGTAAAAAAGACCGGATGAAAATACCGCGCCAGGCAATGCCCGAACAAGAACCGGGTATTCGTAACGCAAATTTTAAAGAAGTTAATCTCGGATTTACTGAAGAACTGGCTGTAATGGAAGCTATGCGCTGTTTACAGTGTCCAAAACCAGTTTGTGTTGAAGGCTGTCCCGTTGGAGTAAAAATTAAAGATTTTATTTCGTTGGTAGCAGAGCGAGACTTTGCAGGTGCAGCAGCAAAAATAAAAGAAGATAATGTACTTCCTGCTGTTTGCGGCCGCGTATGTCCTCAGGAAGAACAATGTGAAATGAAATGCGTAGTCGGTAATAAAAATGCACCGGTTGCAATCGGTAGATTAGAACGTTTTGTTGCCGATTATGAAAGAGAGCAAATTGGTCTCCGTATCCCGGAGTGTAAACCAAAAACCGGCAAAAAGGTTGCTATTATAGGCAGCGGTCCTGCAGGTTTAAGCTGCGCAGCCGACCTTATTCAAACCGGACACGATGTTACGGTTTTTGAAGCGCTCCATGAGTTGGGTGGTGTTTTGGTATATGGAATTCCTGAATTCAGGCTCCCTAAAGAAATTGTTCGGGTTGAAGTAGAAGCTTTACAGAAATTAGGAGTTGAATTCAAAACAAATGCTGTAATAGGTTTTACTGATTCAATAGACGAATTGCTTTCCACAGAAGGTTTTGATGCTGTCTTTATAGCCGTTGGTGCCGGTTTACCGTATTTCCTGAATATACCGGGTGAAAATTTAAATGGAATTTATTCGGCAAATGAATTTTTAACACGGGTTAACCTGATGAAAGCTTACCGCTTTCCTGAATATGATACACCGGTGTTTGATTGCAAGGATAAAAATGTCGCTGTTTTCGGCGGCGGCAATACAGCCATGGATGCAGTTCGTACTGCTAAACGTTTAGGTGCCAAGAGTGCTTCTATTGTTTATCGCAGATCTGAGAAGGAACTGCCAGCAAGAGCTGAAGAAATTCATCATGCCAAAGAAGAAGGCGTCCATTTCGAATTCCTGAATAATCCTTTGGAGTTTCTCGGTGATGAAAATGGCTGGCTTCATGGTGTGAAACTTCAAAAAATGGAATTGGGTGAACCGGATGCTTCCGGAAGAAGACGTCCAATTGCTGTTCAAGGTTCTGAATATATTATGGATATCAATATGGCGGTAATTGCCATAGGTAATGGTTCAAATCCTATTCTTCGCCAAACTACCCCTGGTTTGGATTTTAATAAATGGGGTAATATTCTTGTTGACCCGGATACCATGAAAACGTCAAAAAAAGGTGTTTTTGCCGGAGGCGACATTGTTACCGGCGGGGCTACAGTTATTCTGGCTATGGGTGCGGGCAGAACTGCGGCTAAAGCCATCAATGAATATCTTGCAAATCCGGAAGTTTAATATTAAATCATAATAATATTTTTTGCCTCCGGGTTATCCTGATCCGGAGGCACTTTTTTTTTCCCTTATCTTAATTAATTCCAGATCTTTTACTTTTACCCATTCACATAGGGCTGTTCAGGCCAATTTTAGTTCTAGTCCCGAATATGTACATAAACTAAGGGAGATTGAAAGTAATGGGCGGTTTTAGCTCATGTCTGCAAACAGCTACAGGCAGAGCTTTTAATTGGCTATTTTTCGCCAAAAAAGACCAGCCTGCTATCGATCCTGAGCTTTATTCTGAACCTCAATTCTTGTAAAATATGGGCTGTTTAATACTTTTAAACTATATATAGTTGGTTTTATTATTTCATTTCATATTTTTCAGTTGTTAAATTTGCTTTTATTTAATTTTTAAGCTTATAGCAGTATGCAACTGAATAAAAATGGTTCGATAACCTACTTTTTACATGTTTCCGCTGATTCAAGGGTTAAATACAATATCCCGCTTAATTTTTTCTCGATCACAGGCAATATAATTGTAGCAGACTTTCATGCTGCCCGACAATTATCAGAGATTATTAATGCCGAGAGGCGCAAAGAGGGGAGCGACACATTTGTGACTCCCGGGCTAATTAATGCAGCGGCTCTTTTTCATGAAGTTTTGCACTATGTTATAAGCAAATATGAACAGGAAATCAATCCCGGCGTACTACAACGTGCCCTCGAGAATTTTACTGCCGGAGCAGGTTTTGCTTCTCATGAGTTGCTACTGCAATTTGTTACTCTCTTTCCCCCAAAACCGGTAATAACCGGTAGAATGACTGCGAAGGAATATCTTTCGGGTTATACGGGTACGAAGAGTAACACGGTAATTATTTATGAAGAGCTTTTACTATTATATCTGGAGAATATCAACCCAGCGATAACGCCGTTAAAGGATTTGTTTGATGATACAATGCTCAAGAAAATGCCAGTATATGAGCAGTTTATAAATCACAGCAATCGTTTTTTTGAAGATGAAAAGCCAATTGGCATTACCGGGTTCTCTCTTTTACGCTTTTTACAAATGCCGATTGATGCGCACCCCGATAATGCTGATTTACAGCTTAAATATATGTTGGAGCGATGGGGAATATCAATATATGATGGTTTGAAGCTTAAATTATTGGGCGGAGCCGATTTAATTTATGAAGATTCGAAGCTTTTCCAACAACATGGTGGAAAAGGGGATGGCGGCCCAATCCCTGAGTATAAATTATTGTCTATTGAAGAAATTCGCCGGCTAAAATCGCTTAAAGAACAGGGAATTGTTATTTCTGGTTCAGAAAACCCTGACTTAGCATTTTATCTTGAAGAAGAACAATTTACTCCTGATACAGCCTGGATGCCAAAGGTAGTAATGCTCGCGAAGAATATTTTTGTTTGGTTGGATCAATTATCAAAAAAACATGGCCGATCAATTACAACGTTGGACCAAATTCCCGATAGTGAACTGGATCAGTTGCGGTCCTGGCACTTTAATGCCCTGTGGCTTATTGGCGTTTGGGAACGGAGCAGTGCTTCTAAAAAAGTTAAACAGTTTTGTGGTAATCATGATGCAGTAGCTTCCGCATATTCATTATTCGATTATAACGTGGCTGAGAAACTCGGTGGCTATGAAGCGCTGAAAAACTTGAAAGAGCGTTGTTGGCAGCGTGGCATACGCCTTGCGAGTGACATGGTTCCTAATCATACGGGAATTTTCTCAAAATGGTTGCTCGATAACCCGAATTACTTTATACAAGCAGACAATCCTCCTTATCCGAGTTACTCTTTTACCGGTCCGGATCTTTCAGATGATCCTGCTTATCAGATCCGAATTGAAGATAGATATTATACCAAACAGGATGCTGCTGTTGTTTTTGAGTTATATGAAAAAAATACCGGCAGAGTCAGATATATCTATCACGGCAACGATGGAACGAACATGCCGTGGAATGATACTGCCCAGTTGAATTTGTTATTACCTGAAGTGCGCGAAGCTCTAATTAAGCAAATTCAACATGTCGCTTCGTTATTCCCAATTATCCGATTCGACGCTGCAATGACGTTAACGAAGAAACACTTCCAGCGTTTATGGTTCCCTCAACCTGGTTTAGGTGGTGCTATACCTTCCCGATCTGACTATAGTATGACTTTCGAAACATTCGATTCACATATGCCCATTGAGTTCTGGCGTGAAGTAGTAGATCGTATGAATAGTGAAATGCCCGATACTCTGCTGCTGGCAGAAGCGTTTTGGCTAATGGAGGGGTACTTTGTGCGTACTTTGGGCATGCATCGTGTTTATAATAGCGCGTTTATGCATATGTTTATGCGTGAAGAGAATTATAAATACAAAGAGCTAATTCGTAATACTTTAGAATTTAACCCTGAAATTCTTAAACGGTATGTGAATTTCATGAGTAATCCGGATGAAGAAACTGCCGTTAATCAATTCGGCAAAGGCGATAAGTACTTTGGCGTAAGTGTAATGATGATTACATTACCGGGCCTGCCAATGTTTGCACACGGTCAGGTTGAAGGGTTTACTGAAAAGTATGGTATGGAATATCAGCGTGCATATTACAATGAACTACCCGATTATTACCTTATCGATCGACATGAAAGAGAACTTGTTCCATTAGTTCAACGTCGTTGGCTTTTTTCTGAAGTTCATAATTTCTGGTTGTATGATTTCATGATATCGGGGTACGATGTCAATCATAATGTTATTGCATTTACTAACCAGTCGCACCAGGAATGTGGATTGGTGTTATACAATAACTCGTACGAACAAACTTTTGGCAGGGTAATGACTTCCTGTAGAAGGGTAAAGGGTGATGCTCAAAGTCAGGAAAGCCCCGATTTTTACACAACAAATTTAGCTGATGCGCTACATCTGAATAATTCACCTTCGGTATATTATAGCTGCTACGAAACCAGAAGCAGGAATGAATACTTATTCTCGGGCTCGCAGATCGCAACTCATGGTTTCGAAACAAATCTTAATGGATATGAGTATAAAGTCTTTATCAATTTTAAGGAAATTATCGATACGAATGGGGATTATGAGAAATTGTATCAAGTTTTACAGGGTAAAGGGGTCCCCTCGATACAAGAAGCCCTTAATGAAGTTCGATCGTATCAGTTGCATGCTCATCTTAACGAACTTTTCAACAGAACCAATATAAATGAATTTTTAACATTCAGCGGTTATTCTGATGGTATTGGTAGTCATGAATTTTCGCCTTCGCTGATTAGCAGATTATCTGCAGTAGTAGATCAAATGAAATCGCTTGGTTATGATTGTGAATTAATGCAGAAAATTGTTCAATTAATTCAATTCGACCTGACCGTTCTACGTTTTTGTCGCGAGCATATGCAGCAGGGTATAACAAAGGCCAATCCTTTAAAAACTGACTTTGATAAATTCACAGCTTTCTTTTACCATGACGACGCACCCGTATATAACGACATGTTAATCATTTTCCTCGTTATGCGCCGGATTCTATCAGCTGTTCGTTTGCCGAATGGGGAAAATTATTCTGATCTGATAAATAAATTCGTTTTACCTAAACAATTATGGCAGGCCCTGATTCGGTTAAATAACAATTACCAAACAATAAAAGATGAATTTGATTTATTATTGGTATTAATTGCCGAAGTAATTCTTCCTGAAAAGACGTACCAAATTCCAATTCCGGATGATCAACAATTGACGAGTGATCAGAAAATGAATTTGTACGTGGATTATTCGGTTAAGTTGCTTGAAATACCTGAAATACGTTACTTTATTGGCTATAATGTATACGATGGCATAGAGTATTTCAGTAGGGAGAGGTACGATGTATTGTTACGATGGAATTTCTTCCTTACATTCTTTGACTGGAGTTTTCAGGCACTTTCCGCAGTCTCGCATGAAGCTGCATCAATAGAAACTCGTAAGAAAGTTCTAAAATCTCGTATATTTGCAAGTAATGTTGCCAATTTAATTACTTCAACTAATATGTTTGAAACCCTTTCGGGACGATCGGGATATAGATTACAAGATTACCTCAAGTCAATTGTTCTGGAAAGCAAAAACAGTAGTGCCAATTCGGTTTCGGAAAAAAAGGAAATGAAAAAGCGGTTGGTTTCAAAGAAACCTGCAACTGGTAATCCTGAAAAACAAAAAATGGTTAAAAAAGGGGAAGTTTCAACTTCAAAAAAATTGAAGAATATAAAGAGCACTGAGAAGAAAATATCAATCAAAAAAAACGAAAAAAATAAGAAGTCTGAATAGTTCGAATGGACGAAAATAATAAATATATTCAAAACCTGATTGAAGGATCGAAGAAAGGTAACGTCCGTACATACTACCAGTTGGTTTCTATGTACATAGATAATGTATTTACATTATTATTCCGCTTATCTAATGATCAGGCAGTTGCATTGGATCTGACAAAAGAAGTTTTTCTTTTTGCATGGAAAAACATTCAGCAAGTCAGGATGAACAGTGCTTTTATTTCATGGATGCATGGTATCACTATACACTTTTATCTGGCTACATTCAGGGAACGCCTGAAGAATGATAGTAAGCCTGTTACGAAAGAAGCAAAAATAGAGCATCGTCATATGACTCAGCTTCGTCTAAGTTCATTTGATGTAGCCTTGCAGTCACTTGATATAAAAGAACGCTTTATGCTAATTCTAATAGATGTAAAAAAATATACCCCTTCGGAGGTGAATGAATTTCTACCAGAGTTCCCGGTATCTGAAATTAAGCTGCATTTACATTCCGGCAGGGCGAAAATGGCGGAGACTTTACGAAAATGAATTGTGATGAATCTAAAGCTCTGATGCATGATTATTTCGATAATATTCTTTCTGACAGGCAGCGTGCAGATTTTGATAATCATAGGCGCACATGTAATGCCTGCCAGTATGAATTTACGCGTATGAAGGCTTATTTTGATAAGCTTGAAAATATTTCAGTAATTATTCCATCGCCTAAATCGTTGTTTGATGAAATCGTGAAAGATGTTCAGGCAATGGATGAAGGTAAGACAACCAATTCAAAAGAGCCGGCTAAGGTAGAATCCTCGAAGAAGATTGATTTGTCCGAAGCCAGTAAAGTTGAAACAGTATTCAGAAAACAACAGCCAAAAGTTAAGATTAAATCGGCAACTAAAGCGCCGCCGTTGAATAGTACGACGCTCTTAATTTATGTTTTATTGGGGGTAATCGCATTGTTTTCTTTAGTTCTTGTTTATTTGCGATTTGTTAAAAAGTAACTATACCCTAAAGTGCTCGGTTAACCCGTTGAACGGTATAGAATACAGTGCTAGTTTTATTTCATTAACCTTATAAGGAGTATTTATGGCTTTTGCTTTAAATAAAGTTATGCTTATCGGTAATCTGGGGAGAGATTGTGAAAACCGCTTTTCAACCGATAATTCTTTTTCGATAACCACCTTTTCTTTGGCCACAACCCGTTCGTATAAAAATAAAGAGGGGAACTGGACCGATGAAACTACATGGCATAATATTGTTTGCTATAATCTTAATGATTATACAAAAGAAAACCTGAAAAAAGGTAAAAAGGTGTATATTGAAGGGCGTATCTCGATGCGTCAATACAACGATAAAGATGGAAACAAACGTACATCTTTTGAAATCGTAGCAGAAAATATTATTCTACTTGATCCTCGTGGCAGCAATTCTTCCTCAAATAGTACAGAAAATTCTGGCGGCGGTATGGAAGAACGCTATCTTGATATCAGTAGCAATAGCTCAGATAAGCCGGAAGATGATTTACCATTTTAAATATCTCGGGTAAAGTTAATTGACTATTGCGGAACAATTTTTACTTATTGAAATAATACCGTTATTTGCACTTTCCGCGTTCTTTTCGGGCGCGGAAGTTGCTCTATTTTCATTGGATAAAAATGCTATTAATCAGCAGTTCAGAAATAGACTCTTTCAACGATATCTTACCCAGCTGCTCGAACACCCCCGAAGGTTATTGATCACCATTCTGATTGGTAATACAGTTGTGAATACACTGGCGGCAATAGTTAGTGCAATGTTTGCTGTATCAATAGCACATGACCATCACTTTAGTGAAGAAATAGCTCTTTCAATTCAAATTGTGACTTTAACTCTTACATTGCTTGTTTTCGGGGAAGTGAGTCCAAAAGTTCTTTCTTCACGTAAACCAGTATTTGTAGCCAAAATTGTTACTATACCACTCTACTGGATCAGCGCCTGCTTATACCCTGTCACTGAGTTACTATTGGAAATTGTAAAACCCCTCTCCGATAAATTTCGGATTAAGCAAATCGGCGGTGCTTTAACAACAGATGAATTACAACATCTGGCAGAAGTAGGGAAGGAAAAAGGCACGTTGGATGAAGACGAACATGACTTAATTCGAAGCGTGGTTGAATCAAAAACCACGGTTGTGCGTGAAATTATGATCCACCGTACTGATGTTACCGCCCTAGCGATTGATAGTACTCAGGAAGATGTATTAGAGGTGGTTAGAAATCGGTCACATAACAGAATTCCCGTGTACAAAGAGAGTCTCGATGAAATAGCTGGCGTGCTGTATGTTAAAGACTTACTGCCATTTCTTCAAAAACAGGGTAAAATAAAATTTGATTTGCACAAGATTATCAAACAACCATTGATTGTACCTGAAACAAAGCTTATTAATGATATGATGCGTGAATTTCAGGAAAAAAAGATGCACCTCGCTATTGTGGTGGATGAGCATGGTGGTACCAGTGGTATTGTTACTCTCGAAGACATTATTCAGGAAGTCGTTGGCGACTTACGGGATGAGTTAACAGAAACCGAACAATACATGAAGAAAGTTGCCGACAATACTTATCTGGTGGATGGGACAATGCCCGTTGAGGAGTATTTTGAGTTCTTTCATTTGGAACTTCCGATTGATGAAATTACTTACGATACTGTTGCCGGCTGGGTATTTAATATCACAGGAGTTATTCCCAAAAAAGGTTATACTTTTCATTACCAGGAATTAAAAATTATCGTTGTTGATTCGGTTAACAATCGGATCAGGCGAATTCTAGTGGAGAAAAAATCATGAAAGCCGGATGCTTTATTAAAGGACTGGTAATTGTTACTATATTGGTTGCAGCTACGTTATACGTAATTAGCAATTATTGGTCTGAAATAGAAAATTATGGCAAGAAAAGAATTGTGGAGTACTATTTATCAAAACTTGATGATTCGATCGACAGCCTGAAAAGTTCTACTGAAAAAACAGAACTAATTAATACTTTGCACTCCTACAAGCAGGCAGTTTTACTAAGCAAAAAGATCGAAACCAATAAACTGGTTGAGGTTGTTGATTCGCTTAATATTATAGTTCAGGATCATCAATTATCTACTGAAAAACTTATTGAGATTAAAGAATATTTACAAGAGGCAATAGAGAATGAAACAGGAACGAAAGACGGAAATTAAAGTTGGTGTAACCATCGTGTTGGCCTTGTTGGGCCTTCTGTGGGTTATTGGCTGGGCTAAAAACTGGTCGGTAAATTCCGACAGGAAGTTGTGTACTGTTCGTTTCCAAACAGTTTCTGGCCTTGAAGTCGGTGATCAGGTTACCATTAATGGTGTCCGTAAAGGATATGTCGACAAGATTCTCAGTGATAAAAACACTGTTCTTGTTACCGTGTCTTTAGATAAAGATGTACATATCTCCAAAACAGCTTCGTTCCATGTCGAAATGCTTGATTTGATGGGAGGTAAAAAAATTGAAATTCTTCCCGGCGACTCGCAAGAGCAGCTTGATTATTCACAAATAGCTCAAGGCGAATTCTCATTCGATATCCCCAGTGTAATGCGGACAGTAGGAGAAATGAGTAAGGATTTACCTCAGATGATGAGTGACCTGAAGTCAACATTGAGTCAGTTGAATAAATTCATTGGTGATGAAGAAATGAAAGCGAATTTGAAAGCAACTTTAGGTCAGTTGAAAGATGCATCAATCGCGCTCAATCAATTCATCGATAAAAACTCCGGTAAAATGTCAAGTATTATCTCAAATACCAATGATGTTGTCGGCGAGTCAAAGCAATTCCTACAAAAGAATTCAGCTGAATTAGAAAAAACTTTACAGAATATCCAGAAAATTACTGCGAATGCCGATCAATTATTAAGTCGTTTCGATAATATGGTAACAGAAACCAGGGAGAAAAAGAATAATTTGGGGAAAATGATGTATGATGACTCTTTGGCAACTGATACTAAAGAACTCTTAAAACAATTGAATGAGACAATTAAAACCCTGAATACCCAATTGAATAATGAAGGTGTTAATGTTCGCGCGAAACTTAAAATATTCTAATCTGATTCTTTGGATTGTAATTTTTTCAACCCTTAACCTGCAGGCGCAACGGCATCATCCTGTTACGGCAGAAAAGGGAATGGTTGTTTGTGCCGAACCATTAGCGGCGAAGATTGGCTTACAGGTCTTAAAAAAGGGTGGCAATGCCATTGATGCTGCTGTTGCCGTTGGTTTTGCTTTAGCCGTTACGTATCCTACTGCAGGTAATCTTGGTGGTGGCGGTTATATGGTTATTCATCTAAAGGATGGAAGAGATATTGCCATAGACTATCGAGAGATTGGTCCTGCATCTGCTACGAAAAATATGTATCTTAACAAAGAGGGGAAAGTTGAAACTGAGAAAATTCAGTTGGGAGAGACTGCTGCGGCAGTTCCAGGATCTGTTGCCGGTATGCTATACGCGCTTGATAAATATGGTACATTGAAGCGTAAAGATATCGTTCAACCGGCATTAAATGCTGCTATTTCAGGTTTTCAGGTATCAACTTCCTTTGCTTCCTCATTAGCCCGAAACTCAAAAGAATTGAGCCGGTTCCCTTCAACAAAAAAAATCTTCTTTAAAAATGATTCTTTGTATAGAGAAGGAGAAATTCTTAAACAGCCAGATCTCGCCAAAACTTTGCAGCGAATAATTGATTTCGGGTCTGATGGCTTTTATAAAGGTGAAACAGCAGATCTGTTATGTAAGCAAATAATAAAGGGTAACGGGTATATAAGTTTATCAGATTTAGCCGGTTACGCTCCCGTAGAACGCGATGTAGTTCGCGGGACATATCACGGCTATGACATAGTTTCTATGCCTCCTTCAAGTTCAGGTGGTGTAATACTTATTGAAATTCTTAATATTTTAGAGCAATTTCAGTTTACCCAAGATGAATATGGTAGTGCAAAGTACTATCATATTCTAACAGAAGCTATGAAGCACGCTTATGCTGATCGCGCCGTTCATCTCGGTGATCCGGCTTTTTGGAAAGTTCCGGTAACCATGCTCCTGTCAAAGAATTACGCATCGGATATTGCCAGGCAAATTAACGGGAAGGCTCGCCCTTCGGGTAAAATTTTAGCCGGTTCGCCCGAAAAATACGAAAGCCCGCAAACTACCCACTATTCCGTTACCGATAAAGAGGGGAACGCGGTAAGTGTAACTACTACCATAAACTCTGAGTATGGTGCAAAGGTAGTTGTTGAAGGCGCAGGGTTTTTCCTGAATAATGAAATGGACGACTTCGCTGCTAAACCGGGTGTTCCCAACCAATTCGGTCTTGTTGGGGGTGATGCGAACTCTATTGCTCCCAGAAAAAGAATGCTTAGTTCAATGACTCCAACAATCGTTTTAAAAAATGGCAAACCAGTACTAATTCTGGGTTCACCCGGTGGATCCACAATTATTACCGCTACGTTACAAGTTCTGCTTAATGTTATTGATTTTAAAATGAATGTTGCAGATGCTGTTGCTGCGCCCCGCATACATCATCAGTGGCTTCCGGATCGAATAGATTATGAGCTAAACGGTTTGGCCCTGGATGTTCGTACCGCTCTGAAGAACAAAGGTCAAATTATTGGGGAAAAACGCGTACTTGGATTGGTGGAAGCAATTTACATAGATCCATTAACCGGCCAGATTAGTGGTTGCAGTGATCCTCGGGGTTCAGGAGCTGCAGAAGGTTATTAATATGATTATTGGAATCGGTATTGATATTATTGAAATAATCAGAATACAAAAAAGTATTGAGCGTTTTGGTGATCATTTTATTAACAAAATTTTTACTAAAACCGAAATAGAGTATTGCAAATCCAAACCACTTGCCTCACAACATTATGCAGTTCGTTTTGCAGCGAAAGAAGCCGTATACAAGGCATTTTCGAATGCGCTTTTACCAAAGCTTACCTGGACTGACATTGAAGTGGTTACTGGTATTAACGGAAACCCTGAAATTGCTATATTACACCCCGATCCGGGGTTTAAAGGGTTTGCCGTACAAATTTCGCTTAGCCACTCGGAAAACTATGCGGTCTGTTCAGCTATTGTCATGAAGATAACGGCCTAATCCGGGCCGAGATTTAGATAATGCTTTAGAAAAATCTGCTTCAGTAGCATTATAATTAATGGTACATTGGAAATTTGCCAACTTTGTATTAGTGGCAATTTCGTTTTTCGCTTACTTCAAGAGTAGTCCTATTTCCCTCCAGATTTGCTTCCTAATTTTCGGTGAATAAAATTAAGGAGCTCAAATGAATTTTAAATTAATCATAGGTCTATCGGTATTTTTAATTTTTTCAACATCTATCAGACTCCAAAGTGAAAAAATACCCAATGAGGTTAGTAGGGCATTTATGCAAGCATACCCAAATGTAAAAGGTGTTAAATGGGATAAAGAGGAATCGAATTTTGAAGCCAATTTTTCTCTAAACGGAAAAAAAATGGCAGTTGTTTATAATTGTGCAGGTAAATGCATCGAGATTGAAGAATCAATTTCGCTAAATGAAATTCCACAAATAATTATTAATAATGTTCATTCTCTTTATAAAAATTGGACGATTACAGAATTAGCTAAAATAACCAGAGCCAATAAAACGGTATTATTTGAAGTACAAATAACACAGAAAAGGCATTCAAAAGAGTTATTGTTCGATGAGTTGGGGAATCCCGGTAAATAATCAAAATAACCTTTTAGGGTAATAGCTATTTCAAATACAATTTTTTATATTAAATCAACATAAGCTATTCAAATAGTGCTCTTTATTCTCGCTTTGATCATTTATAAGATTTTTGTGTACAAGTTTTATTAAATTCTAATTCAATATCAATTTTGTTAACTTTGATATAATTTACATGAAGTTTCTACTTATTGAAGACGAATCTTCGCTTGCCGAAGAAATTGTTAATTTCATATGCGCAGAAAATTATCTGGTGGAAACAGCTTCAACTTATAATGCGGCGTACCAAAAAATTCACCTTTATGAATACGACCTGGCAATAATCGATATTACACTGCCTGGTGGTACCGGCTGGTCTTTAGTTGAACATCTTCGGCTTCGTTCCCCGGAAACAGGAATAATTATTATAACTGCAAAAAATTCGGTATCAGACAAAATCCAGGGGCTGCAGCTTGGGGCCGATGACTATCTCACAAAACCATTTCACCTGGCGGAATTAAATGCTCGCATCCAATCCATTCTAAGGAGAAGGAAATTTAGCGGTGATAATAAAATAGTTGCCGGACCAATTAGAATAGTTATAGAAAAACGTGAGGTATATTTACATGATGTGCTTATACCTTTAACTCGTAAAGAATATGATTTACTATTATACTGTATTACAAATCAGGAACGAGTGCTATCGAAAGAGTCGATAGCCGAGCATATTTGGGGAGATCATGCTGATGCGTTCGATAGCCTCGATTTTGTATATTCACAAATTAAAAACCTGCGAAAAAAGCTTCTCGCAGCCGGGGGGCCCGATTGCATTAAAGCAGTGTACGGAATAGGGTACAAATTTTCATTGGTATGAAATTAATTCAAAAGGTCAACCGTAAATACGCAATTTTTTCTATCTTCCTTCTTGTTGCAGGACTGGCAATAATATATCTCGCGGTAATGTATTACATCGGACAAGAAATTGATGAAGAACTCTTTACAACGAAAATAAACGTAATTAAAAGTATTCAAACCGGAAACATACCCCAGTATTATCCCTTTATCGAAGTGAAAAAACTAAATAATTCAGTGCCCGAGATACGGGGGGATATCCTTACCGATGTTAATATTTTTGATGTAAATGAAAAGGAATATGATCCGTTTCGGCAATTGGTTACATGCTATCATGGCAAAGAGGGATATTACTTAATTACACTGAGATTGGATGAAATTCAGAAGGGGAATATCTTATTGCCGGTGGTTATTACCGGGGCTTTTTTATTACTTTTGGCTGTTGTTCTATCCAGTTGGTATGTTAATAGATTAAGTAAAAAACTTTGGGAACCTTTTTACGATAGCTTGCGACGCCTAAAAACCTTTTCGGTCGCAAACCGTAAACCGGTTGTATTTCAGCCTTCAGAAGTAGTAGAGTTTAATGATTTAAATAATTGCCTGAATGAGTTAACACAAGCAGTATTTTCCGATTATTCTAAGCTACAGGAATTTTCTCAAAACGCCTCTCACGAACTTCAGACTCCTTTAGCGATTATCCGGGCTAAGCTTGAGGCTCTGTATCAAAGGACAGATCTGGACGAATCCATTATAGCACATTTGAACTCGATAAATGCATCTATATCCCGACTCGCTGTTATTTATAATTCACTCACTTTGCTAACTCGCTTACAAAGCAAAGAATACGACTCGAAGTCGCTATTGAGGGTCAAAGATATTTTAAAAAGAATTACAGATGAGTTTACCGATATTGTAGAAACACGAGAAATAACGCTTACTTTGGAATCTACTCCCGAATTCTCGATTCTAATGAATGAAGAGCTTCTGGTAATTCTTTTTTCCAATTTGATGAGTAATTGTGTGAAACATAATCATCAAAAAGGTTATGTGAAGATACTTTCGACAGAACAAAAGCTCATATTTCAAAATTCCGGACATCCACTTAATAAACCACCAGCGGAAATGTTCTATCGTTTTATGAAGGGTGATCCTTCACTGCAATCAACAGGACTTGGATTGTCTATTGTAAAACAGATATGCGATTCAAACAATATTGAAGTTGAATACATAAATGAAGGCAATATTCATACTATCACGTTAACTTTTCCAAAATTCTAATACTGATTATGAAAATATTACTAATTGTTACTTGCCAAATATTTGTTTTGAGTTTATTAGTTATGGCATCACTTGTCCCAAAAAATTCTGATACTCTTCAAACTATTAACGAGGATACATACACCGTATATTGGGATCATCACGCTGATCTGATTATTGTTAAAATTCATGAAATTTCCGAATATGTTTTTATACCTAATCCCACACTATCTTTGAAGGAGTATGCAGAAAAGGAAAAGTTACAAATTGTTGTAAATGCATCTTATTTTGATGGCTACGGGCCTTACACGCCGGCGGGATATTTAAAAATCAAAGACAGCCTTTATTCGCAGGTAAAGATAGACAGACAATTACAGTATTGTTTTGATTATAATATTCAAACCAGATTGCTAAAGATTTTTCCAATTACACACCTGGAATCGCCTACTAATTCAATCATAGTTCAAACCGGACCATTACTTATGCAACATGATACTGTTTGCTATAAGTCAATTGAGGATTGTATTAATGGTACGCGTATTACGGCAAGAACCGCAATTGCCTCTGATCTGGCCGGTCTTTATATCGTGATTTCAAGAAGAGGGTATAAATTAACAGAATTCGCCGAGAAATGTAAAAATTCCGGAATATTCAGCCACGATTTGCAGTTGATAAATCTCGACGGAGGGTCATCCACCGCACTATTTATCAAAGAGCACCCGGAGCTTAGTTTCCATTCAGAAAAGATTTTACCCATTCTGATAGGTGTTAAATAAACTTGTGAAATTGTGATTTGTAAGTTGTAGGATATTTTAGAAAAGAGTAAATTTTATTGTTCGTAATTTGAGCGCTGAGAAACCGGTTGTATTTCGTGCCAGTCTGAGTATTACAATAAATGCAGAGTGGAAAAACAATTATGGATCAGAATACAAAAGAAGTTCTCAAAAATTGCTCATCACTACTGGAAAAGCTTTTACGAGGTGATTCTACTCAACTTCATTCTATAGATTTTTCTTTCACTGTTCCCGATGAAGTTAGGGAAATTTCCGATAAAATCAATCAACTTCTTCATATCTGTCAAAACGCGCAGAAATCTTTGCAGTCAGATATCCCAATTGAATTAGAGCTTATTAATTCAACAATGAATTTATTTACTCCCTTCATCAAAGCCCTCAACGAAGAACGCAAAATAGGTATAGATACGCAGGAAAGCAGAGAACGTTTGCGTCGAGCTGAATTAGCATCTAAAACAGGCAACTGGGAGTTACATATTAATACTCGCCTCATTAAAGCTTCTGAAGGTGCCCTGGTTGTCTATGGTCTTTCAGAAACTGAATCAGACTATTTAATGATTCAGCAAATTCCATTACCAGAATATCGCCCGATTCTAGATAAAGCACTGAAAGATTTAATTTATGAAGGCATACCCTACGATGTGGAATTTAAAATTCGAACGATGAACTCAGGTATCGTTAAAGATATTCATTCGCGTGCTGAATATAATAGTGAAAGGAACATTGTTTTTGGTGTTATTCAAGATATAACTGAGTTGAAATTAGCTGCGAATATTATTATTGAAATTAGTCGGATTCATGAGTTGCTGCTTGATAATAGCACTCTGGGAATAGGTCTTGTGCGTGAGCGAAAATTCGAATGGGTGAATAAACGTATGGCTGAGCTGTTACTATTGCCATTGCATGAACTCAATGGTGCTTCGACGCGAATTCTTTATCCTTCCGATCAGATATATGCAGAAATGGAAAATTGCGTCTATAATAATACTTCTCAATCTAATTCCGATCAGATAATTCAAATCTCAAAAAGCAATGGAAATAAATTCTGGTGCCGCTTTATCGGTAAAACAATCGATCCCCGGAATCCGCATGCCGGTTCAATTTGGATGCTTGAAGATGTTACTGAAAAGAAGCTTGCAGAAGATATGATTAAAGAGAGTGAGGAGCGTCATAGAAGCTTCTTCGAAAACGCCCCTGTAGGCGTGTTTCACTCTATTTCAGGCGGTAGATTTTTAACGGTAAATATTGAATTAGCCCGGATTTTGGGATATTGTACCCCTGAAGAAATGATTAAAGATATTGTTGATATTGAAAAACAAGTTTATCTGGATAAGAAAACTCGTGATGATGTATTATCACGTATACAAGGTGCTGAAGGGTGGGTGCATTTTGAGGAGTTATTTTGGAAAAAGAAAACTGGTGATGAGGTCATTGTACAGTTATCAGCAAGAAAAGTTAATGCAGAAGATGATAATGCTTCATATTACGAGGGATTTGTTCAGGATATCACTGAATCGCGTCGTGCTGAAGCACAATTCAAGTATATAAGTTCCTTACATAACCTGATTCTGGAAAATAGTAGTTTGGGTATTGCCTTCATTAAAGACAGGCGATTTGAGTGGGTTAATCAACGAGTGGCAGAATTGTTTTTGATGCCTCGAGATGAGATTCAAGGGGCCTCTACACGAGTTATATACCCTTCTAATGAAATCTACGATGATCTAAATTTCGGTGCTTACCCCATTTTAGCTCGCGGTGACCGTTATGATAGTTTGCTACAATTAAAAAAACACGATGGGTCGCTATTTTGGTGTCGTTTTATGGGAAAAGCTCTTTACCCGGATAATCCGCAGGCAGGGTCAATTTGGATGTTTGAGGATGTAACAGAAAAAAAACAAGCAGAAATTCAATTGCATGAATATACTCGCGAGTTGCAGGAGCTGAATAGCACGAAGGATAGATTTTTTTCAATAATTGCACATGATCTAAAAAGTCCATTTCATGCTTTGCTTGGAAGCACCGAATTGCTTTCGGCACAGTATCGTACAATGGAAGCTGAAGAAGTAGAATTCCTTGTTGAAAGTATCAATGATTTATCGAAGAATACTTTTCGATTATTGGAAAACCTCCTCGAGTGGTCACGCCTGCAAACAGGAAAATTACAAGTACAAATAGAAAAACTTAGCGTTTTTACCGAGGTACTGGGAGTTGTTACATTATTAAAACCTGTTGCATTAAAGAAAAATATTACTCTTCATTATGCCATAACCCATTCGTTGACTATGACGGGTGATCAAAAAATGGTTGCAACAGTTATCAGAAATCTTGTTTCAAATGCCATCAAATTTACAATGGATGGCGGGTACATTATCATCAGCGCGCTAAATACGGGAACTATGATAGAGATAAATGTTTCAGATAGCGGTATTGGTATTAGCCCTGAAAATATAGCCAAGCTATTTAAAATTGATAAAGTAGTTAGCACAAAGGGGACTCAGGATGAGAGGGGCACGGGTCTCGGGTTACTTCTTTGTAAAGAAATGGTTGAAAAGATGAACGGAAAAATTTGGGTAAAAAGTGAACCTGGCAGGGGAACCAAATTCACTTTTAGTATTCCGGCAGCTGAGTAAATTTTTTCTCTACCAATTTACCGGGTAGATAAAGCCAACCCGTAATGCCAAATTATTAAAGGAAAAGGTTGGTTGATACGCTCCGTAGCTATTTCCCGAATTGTAATCTATTTGAGTAGGGGTTTCCTGGGATATCTGCTCGACTCCGTTGACTTTATAGCTGGTCATTTCAGCTGTATTAGGTTTGTGCCTTAGGAAAAGATACGATAAGTCAAAAGTGTAAGTCAGTTTGTTCTTAGATTTTAGCTCACATCCGAATTCGAGCACAAAACCCATCGCAAGGTTTTTAGAAAATGTATAGGTAGCTTCACCCATACCACCGCCGTAGTTTTTCGTTGTATATTTTGTGGTGGCTGTTACGTTTGGGAAAGCTTCAATAAAACCTATCTTTACGTACGGTGTTAAATTTGCCCTCGAAAGTTGAATACGTGCACCAATTGATTGCCGGATAAAAAATGCCGAACCTTTAAAATTTTTGACAGAGTTACCAAATAAATAACCTGTTCCAAATTCTGCAAGGAAATATTTCGAAAATGTTAATCCGGCACAGATATCAGCGACTGGTCCTGCTCCAAAAGATTGTGATTCACTCCCTTGTAAGGAATCAGTTGGAGGGGCATATCCAGGTTTCCAGAACGTATTTTCAGTAGTGTTTAACGAAACATCACTCGAGAGCGATTTGACCCCATAGCCAAAATGGGCGCTTACATAGTATTTTATACTGTCAGCACTTTCCTGAAACTGATATGCGTTTTCAGAAACAACTTTTGGGCTACCCTGACTAGCGATGGCGGAAGTTTGTACATGCTTAATATCAAGAATATCGGGCCATTTTATTAAATACGTCGATCCATCGCTCAGTTGAATCAGAACCCCGGTATCTTTGGATCTTTCTAATATTGTTCCTGTAATGATTTTCCCATTACGTAGATAGATTTGATCATTTTGGTCAGATTGAGCCTTTAATGATGATGTAATTAGTATAATGACTGCTATTACCAGAATAAGTGTCCGCATTTTGATAACCTCCGACCATATATGACAAAGCTAATGTTTTGGAACTGAAAAATAGGGAAAAAACTGAAAAGTCCCGATTATATACCAAGCCATATAGTCGGGACTTACAAATTTATATAACCTTTAAAATGAAAATACTAAAAGCTATACTGCGCCCCAACTTTTAGTGAAATGTTATCGAATTTTATTTTCCCATTTTCAAATATTTTATCAAGGTAGTCGCCAGCGGGTATCTCACCATTTGGCATTGTATCCAGAATAGATTTCCCATTAACCTGGTACTTCGTATATTTCATCGTTTGGGGTCTTTGATTAAGTGTAAGTATTGACGTGCTAATAATTACAGAGACTGGTTTCGTAATATAAATATTGCATCCTAACTCAGCTTCAAACCCAATTTCTGCATTTCTGGAAAATTCAATTGAGTAGATTTTCTCCGCATAATAATCCAGATACATTTTGGGGTAAGCTATAGGCATACCAATATTTACAAAAAACATGAACGAAGAATTGAACTCACTAAAATTCAGGCCAATCTTTGGCTCCCAGTAAGGCACTGAACCTGAGATGTTTGCGTATTCTGTGCTTTCCAGATATCCTATTTCCAGAGCTGTAGTGTATTTTTTATTTATAACATATCCTCCCACTAACTTGCAATTCATTCCCATCCCGTAAGAGTGTGAGAGTTTCTCTTTCCAGTCTTCCCCATGTCTTTCACCAATCCCAATTTGCGCGATAAGATAATAAGATGAGGGCGATTTATCTATGACTATTTTTTCAGGCAACTGCATTGTAGAGGGGGATAGCTGTTCTGTCATTCTGCTAACTGCTGTTACCTCTTGTAATCTCGAAATTGAAAAAGTATTTAAGCAATTTTGATCATTTGAAAGAGCTTTATATAAATAACCGGATGCTTGTGGGAATAAGCTACCAGCTAAACATAACACGATAAATGCTGAAAGTTTGAATTGGGAATTGGGCATTATTGTACTCCTTAAAAATTATATTTCAAGCCGGTAAAAAAAGAGAAAACGCTGAAATTAAACGCATTATCTTCGAATTTACTATCGATAAATTGACGGGTGAATTCAGAAGTCTTACCAATAAGATCATTGCGATGATCTAAATTATTTACTTTATAAGTAGAAATTGTTGCTGTTGATGGATTATATTTTAAGCTTTGATATGATAAACCAAATACAAGATCATACTTTTTAGTGATTTGTACATTGAAACCTGTTTCTAATAATATTCCGCCAGCTAATCCGCCTGAAAAGTCAGCATCCATATACCCTGGTTTCCCATTGATAGTTACACCACCACTATATTTAACAAAAGGATACGCTATCGGTACGCCAAATTTAAAAAAGGGTGACCAATGTGGGTTATCGGGTAAAACAAGTATTCCAACTTTGGGAATTAGAGACACTAAACTTCCCGAGAATCCGTCAAAATTATTTCCAAAGCTATATCCTGCTTGTAATTCGCATAAGATGTAATCGAAAACCTTAAACCCTCCACCAGCAAGAAAGCTTGTTCCTTTTCCAAATGAATTAGCAGATAAAAAGCGCTGCTCATTAATAATATCCTGCCCGAACACTGTAGAGAGGCTAAGAAAATATGATAAATTAATCGGGTATGAATCATAAGTGAGCTCATTAACCGTTGTTACTTTATACGATGTGGAAATTTGATCATTAGGTAAGTAATTAATATGTTTGATATCAAGTATGATATTCCAAGCGAGACGAATTGTTGAACCATCCTTCAATTGAATCAGTACGCCATTATCAACATTACGATCCAGAATTACTCCCTGAACAGTTTGGCCATTCCGTAAATATACAATGTCACCGGAGATTTTTTGGGCAAAACAGAATACAGATAAAGACAGATAAATAATCAACATAAGTTGAAATTTCAAATTTCCTCCAAATTTTATATATAGGTGCGGGCCAATTCGATATATAAAAATACAAAATATTTGACAAAATTGATAAAAATTAAAAATTTAATGGAACTATTGACAATTATAAAATAGTTTATTATTTTAACGGCAGTTCTAAAAAAAAGATTATGCTGTACTCTTTTTTTTCGGTAACAGTAAGGGTAGACGGTTACCGTTATTACAGATCTAAACGAGGCCTGAGGACGGTCTGTAATAAATAAGTAGTCCTCAAATGTGTGTTCGAAAATTCCAGTATCAACTTTTATTACCTGCTAACTCGATGTATAGTTTGTTTATATGCATTGAGATTAGAATTATTATTGGAGGAAATCAGTGGAGTTAAAAAAACAAATAAATGTGGTTGTGCGTCCCTGCGCACTTGAAGAAATGGGTATTTTCTTTCAGATGGCAGATCTGGCCGGTAAAAATTTCGGCTTAACGGATCCGAGCGTCTATCATCAACTAGACCCAAATGGTTTTTTTATTGCTTTGGATGAAAACAATTTGGTAGGGACGGTTTCAGCAATCAAATACAATGATGAGTATGGATTCATAGGCTCGCATCTAATTCATCCCGAATTACAAGGTTCGCAATTGGCCCAAAGCTTACTTGAAGTAGCTATGAACAGGCTTCAAAATTGTACCGTTGCATTGAACTGCTATGAAAGCCAACTTTCGTTTTACCAGGCCAATGACTTCAAACCTTCACATTCAATCTTCGTTTATTCCGGTAAAGCGCAATCTATACTGGGCATGCCTGATTCAGTTGTTTCCCCGTTTTTACATCCGGTAGAGTTGGTCTATAATCTGGATCGTACAGTTTATAATTTTAACAGGAAACACTTTTTATATGTATGGCTGAATCAGACGGGAAGTATGTTATTGGCAAATCTGGAGGATGGGCATTATACTGCAATGGGTATTTATCGACCGTGCAAGAATAGTTATGAGATAAGCGAAATGATTTCACTTTCAATTGAAGCAGCTGAAAAAGTACTCGATGCATTGCTCTGGCATATACCTCAAGGGATGATGGTAAATATTGCTATTCCGGCTTCTAACACAGACTATATAAATTTGATTGAAGCCAGGGGATTTGAAAAGACTGGGGAGTATATACGTATGTATAAGCCTGCTATAAGCGTAATTAACGAAAAGAACGTGGTAGCCACGGGGAGTTTTGACGTTTTTTAAATAATGTTTCAACTAAAAGTTGATGCAGGCGCTGATTTGCAAATGGAATTATTTCAGTATTCATCAATAATCTGAATGGTTCCTTTTGCGGATAAAATTTTTATTCAGTAAATGATATAGGAGATAGAATGAAACGAATTACATTCGTTACGTTTTTCTGGCTCATGCTTTTAATGGGGCTAGATGTATTCGCTCAAACAACTCTTGCGGCAGGCGATATTGCAGTGGTAGGTGCCTGGTCCGATAAAACAGGAACAAATGCTAAAGATAACGCCTTCGCAATCGTGCTATTGAAATCGATCACTGCTGGCACAGCTTTTACCGTTACCGATCGGGGGTGGTATACACCGGGAAGTTCATTTTACAATTTCACGGCTACAAGCGAATTGAACTACGTTTTTACCGCACCTCAAAATTTATTGGCAGGAACTGTATTGTATTGGTATGGTATTGGTAATTCTTCGAATTCGTCGGGATGGACAACGCCGGGGGCAACCGGGCAAAATCTAAGTAACCTCGCTGATCAACTCATTATATATCAGGGAACAGAATCCAGTCCGACTTTTATATATGCATTTAACTGGGGAACTACCGGTTTTATTACCTCAGGAACATTAAATTCAACTACAAGCTACCTTCCGAGTACTTTAACCCTTGGCGTAAATGCAATGGAATGGAAAGTACGGATGTTTAATAGCGCATATACAGGTCCCCTGAGCGGGAATTTAAACACGCTTCGTACAAATATCATGAACTCGGCATATTGGACATACGAGTCGACCCTTGGATCCGGAGTTTATCCTAGTTTTCCGGCTTCTCCAATGCCAGTTGAACTTAGTTCCTTTTCTGTGACGGCAAAAAATGGTTCTGCTCTCGTAAATTGGGTAACTGCCTCGGAAGTAAATAACGCCGGATTCTACATCGAAAGAAAACGCCTGACTGATGCAAATGAGGGCCCTGTAGTGAAAGAATGGGAACAACTGGGGTTCGTAAAAGGCTATGGTTATACAAACGAGAAACATGACTATAGCTATTCTGATGTTAATCCCGGGGTTGGTACTTTTCAATACAGGCTTCATCAAATCGATAATGATGGAAGAGAAAATTATTTACGGGTCGCTCAGGTTACTTTTAAACCGGGCGCTAGTAGATTAGATCAAAACTTTCCTAATCCGTTTAACCCGTCAACAAAAATTTCGTACTATATTTCTCATGATGATCTGGTAGTATTGAAGATATATAATGTACTTGGAAAAGAAGTCGCGACTCTTGTCAATACATATCAACAGGCCGGAACGCATTACGTTGATTTTCGTCCTGAACTGGCAAGCGGCATGTATTATTATAAAATCACTGCCGGTAATTTTTCTGAAATTAAAAAAATGCTGTATATCAAATAATTTTATTTCAGAATTCATCTTTATATGAGTTCTTAAAGATATCAAATGTTGCTTATTGGCCGTCTTGTTTATATAAAGATGGCCAATAACGCAACAAAACTGGTAAGCAAATATCTGATTATTATAGATTTGAATTGAACTAAGCTTACTTTATTATACTCACATATCCCTGCAATCCTTTGGGGAACTTCCTTTTGTGCAGCTGCTGTGCAGATTTTTATGAACGCTTTTAATACCGTTGACACTGGGTTTGTATGCGTACTTGTTGTGTTTTTGAATTATTAAATAAGGGAGGATTTATGTTAGGGGTGACTGATTCTAAAAAAGTTGGGGAACATTCTGAAAACATATCTGTGTGGTGTTTAAATGTTTTACTGTAGAACAAAAAAGAATCCCCAAACGTTTCTGAGGAATAATACCGTTCTAAAATAGTAACCGATGTGAAAACAATACGGTTTAGTATTAATGAAAAAATGCATGAATAGTTCAGGCATTTAAAATAAACAATCAGGAGGTAAAATGAACGCACTGGTATTAAGTGGTGGATCGATTAAAGGTGCTTTTGAAGCGGGCGCTTTTCAGGCTGCCGTTGAAGCTGGCTTTTATCCGGATTTAGTATGCGGTATTTCTGTAGGGGCTTTGAATTCAGCATTTATATGCAATGAGGCTGGGAAGCAGATGAGCTTAAATAAAAAGGTTGTATGGGCCGATGTATCTGCAAGCCTCAAAAACATCTGGACAGAGATTATTACTTCGCCGGATATGCTTGTTGAAAAGAAAAATTTTCTACAGTTAGGATGGAAATTTTTATGGGGTAACTTCGACGGTTTGGTAAGCACAGATCCACTAAAAAAGTTAGTTGCAAAACTACTTAATGAAGAGTATATAAATCAATCTCCTGTTGCCCTGAAGGTTGGTGCTGTAAATATTTTTGATGGTAAGATTGTATTCGCGCAAAAGGGCTATCCGGATATTTTACAGTACGTGCTTGCAAGCGCCGCAATTCCTATCGTAATGCCAATGCTGAAAATTGGGTCGCAATCCTATGTGGATGGTGGAATAAAAGATGTCGCCCCGTTGAATTCAGCCATAGACTCGGGCGCTGATAAGATTCTGGTTATCGCCTGCCAGCCTGAAGATGAAGGAGCTGTTGATTTTAAACCGGGAGATATTGTGCAGCTTGTTGAAAGAGTTATTGATATAATGGTGGGCGAAATAGTTTATAATGACCTGAAAAATATCGGAAGAATAAACAAAATTATTGAAGATAATTCCGGCGAAGGCAGTAATCTGCAAACAAAATATAAAACAATTCAAACGGCTCTGATTCGACCTCAAGCCCCAATCAATCTGAATATTCAAACATTCAACCAAACCGATTTAAGAAAACTGTATGATATAGGCTATCAGGAAGGTCAGAAAAAAATGAAAGAAAACCCTTTCAATTAGAAAAAGTTGAGATCGACACGGTGTAATTTTATAATTAAATGCCTATGCGATAGTCGCATACCTGTAATGATTACAGTGGGTAATGAGCAAAAATAGGGTAAAAAATATTCATTTGTTTAGGAATTATTTTTGTCATAACATTGACATTATTGAAGTGAGGAGCTTTAATATTCGATATTGATATGCAGCCAAGCTGTTTCTGCATATTAAATAACTTGTGTGTGTAGATTCGTTTTCAATTCACGTAGTATACCAAAGATAATTAGTTGCTGTTTAGCTATTTATGCTTTTGGCATGATTGCTTTGCAATCGATATAGAATTTGATTTAGGGGAGAATCCCATAATAAATAATCAGGGGATACCTTCCATTATAACAACAAAATAGGAGATAATTATGGCTTCATCAGAACCATTGATAGGTTCCATTGATATGTGGCCGGTTACTTGGGCACCTGAATTATATGCTCTATGTAACGGGCAATTACTACCAGTTAACTCATATCAGGCTCTGTATTCTCTCATCGGTAACCTTTACGGGGGAGATGCAGTGAATTTCGCGTTACCTAATCTCAAAGGCAGATTTCCTGTGGGGATGGGAATTGCGTTCGGTAAAACGTACAATCTCGGCTCTGTAGGCGGGAATAGCGCTGTAACTCTTACTTCGTCAAATATTCCTATTCCTAATCACACGCATGCTGTTGCCGGCTCTCAGGTTCAATTGCGTTGTAATTCCGGTACTGGTACCACAAATAGTCCGGTAAATATGTATCCCGCTATTAGTCCGGGAGGTGATTCGTTTACGGATACAGCAGTAAGCGGAAAAACCCTGAAGCCGCCTCAGGCAACTGTTACGGTAAATCCTGCGTTTTCTGCTCCGACATCAGTTGTTCCGACATTACCACCTTACGCGGTGACGAACTATATAATTGCAACACGAGGGGATTATCCTGTGCATCCGTAGATAATAAATCTATACGTGAGATACATGGATATAAACATTAAATTTAAGGAGATTCTACATGGCTTCTACAGAAAGTTATATTTGTTCTGTTGATTTGTGGGCATTAAATTGGGCCCCGCGAGGTTTTGCTCTATGTAATGGGCAATCATTACCAATTACCCAGTACGCAGCTGTCTACTCCATTATTGGTGTTATTTATGGGGGCGACGGCCGTACAAATTTTCAGCTTCCGGATTTACAGGGACGAATTCCACGTTGTACCGGAGTTTATAATAACCATAATTATCAAGTAGGCGAAAAGGGGGGAGCTCCCACTTTGACATTAACCATGGATAATGTTAACTTGCCGGCGCATACACATTCTGCAACGGGCTCGGTAAAAATTAAATCATTTAACGGCGATGGTAATTCCAGTGATCCTACTAACTTTTATCCTGCAAATTCCCCGGCTGGAAGCGGCTTCGCTGGTAACCCGAATGCTACTATGCCCTCGGGACCTGTGACTGTTACAATTTCAGCAGCATCATTTGCTAGCCCGATGCCCTTTCCGATTATGCCCCCTTATCTGGTAGTTAACTTTATTTTTACACTAACGGGTTATTTTCCACCCCGTCAATAATAAGGAGCAATTAGAATATGTTTTCAGACATGGATTATATAGGTTCTATAAATATGTGGCCAGGGCAATGGACTCCGGAGTATTATGCACTATGCTACGGCCAATCTTTGCCGGTTTCACAATACCAGGCATTATATTCAATTATTATGAATACCTATGGAGGTAATACCTCGAGTTTTAATCTGCCTAATTTCCAGGGATTCATGCCAAAGGGATGGGATGGGCAGCAAGTGTTAAATACCCATGGTGGAAGCAGTACCACCACTCTTACTTTAGCACATACCGGGTTAGGTGCACATACACATCAGGGAGGAATTACTGTTTCGGTTCCTGTGAGTGATCAGGATGGAATTATTAATGTTCCCTCAGGGATGTATTTGGCTCTCTCGCAAGGCGGTGACGGTTATGCCGATACTACCGATAGTGTTATGGGAGAATCATTGGTCAGTATAACGCTCTCACAATGCTCAGCTATACCTGCAAACAAACCAATAATCGATACTACACCACCGTTCCTGTGTATGTCTTTTATGATGTTAATTGGATCGGGTATTTACCCAGTTAAGCCATAACTGGTTTTTTCATCAGGGGCTGGAAACTGCAGCCCCTGAATTTTATAGGGTAATTATTAAATTCAATCGCAGAATTAAACTACAGTAAGAATAACTTTCTTTGGGCGCTTCATTTGTATTATTTGAAGCTATATGTTCGGTTAAAGTAATATTTTTAGAAGAGACGGTTGTTATCTCATCAACTCCATTTACCCAATATCCGGTCAGTGTTTTCGAATTCGGAATGTAGGCCGCCCATTGAAATAAAATTTCAGGGGCAATTACTGCTTTTTTATTCAACACAAGTTCAGTTCCTAGTGTGAATTGTGTCCCAAACATTAGTTCAGACGGGTAATTCCAGTCAGTTTTCTCAATTACAAATGCTTCATTTGGAAATAATGGACTATCATGTTGTACGCGAACAGCACTAACTTTTACTGTAGGAACGGATATAAGTGCACCTACTCCAAGATAGGGTATGATATCTTCACTAATTCCGGGTATTGTAATATATACCGCTGGTATTATGGATATGCATGTTCCTGAAATTGCGCCGTTACCGCAATTTTTCCCGTTGGAGTTTGTAATATTCCAATTAATTATCGTGCTTTTTTGGTATTGGAATCCAACTCTGAATGATAGATTATCATTTACAAAATACCCAAACCCTAGGCTGCCATAGGTACCTTCTCCGAGTGAATAATAGTCCAATGTTCTGTTTAGGATTGATCCGGATGTATTAATCAGAAATGAAGTATACACATCTTTATTGAGTCCAACTCCATAACCGGCACCGGCTACTACAAAATATGGATTTTTCGCAGAAGGTATACGAATCTGTTTCGAAAGTTTGGATTCACTGCTATCAGTAGGTATAGCCCCAAACAATTCGGCAACGCAGAAAAGCATAATAAACAAGATTTGAGAAACACCAGATAGACTATTTTGATAAAATTTCATAAAACTTAAACTTTTTAAAATGAATATTGAAAACCAATCCGAATTGCAGCAGAACTCAGGGAAAAATATTCCTGTGGAATTTCTCCGGATGTGTAAGTAACATTCTGGGTATACTGCATATCCCTATATGGTAAAGTCTGCATTATATCTGTTCCATAAAGAGTGTATTTTGTTTGTGTTCTGGTTGTGGGTTTATAACTAAGATATGTAAATCCTAACTCAGTAAAGACTGCAAGTTGTGGAGAAATAAAATAGTTACTACCTATGTCAAATCCTATCCCCAGTGAACGATTGCTTTTGATTGAAAAACATTCTTCGTAACTATTTACTGCCATGGTTCTATCCCAGGTATTTCTATCGTAATCAATTGTTGGTATGGCAATAATAAGACTGCCACGTATATATGGTTTTAGGTTATGCAGATAATCCGGTAATTCTAATCTAATAGAGGGACGTATAGTAAGTACCGAAGAGTGGAAAAAATAGGACACAATTGGATTAGGGGACGGATTTCCTTCATCCCAGGAAATCTGTACTCCTTTAACATAATTAATCCCTATTTCCCCTGAAAGATTTCTCCAGATATGGTATCCTGAAACTAAGTTAATTCCCGGGCCATGACCGACTGAAAATAATTCCCGATTTGACTGGGAATTAGGAAGAGCAGCTGGTGCACCTTCAGAGGATTGATTGTACAGGGCACCGGGTAAGAGCCCGGTGCTATAAGAAAAGGCAATCGAGAAGTAGAATTCATTTTCTGAATGTGCTTCTTGTCCGTGTAATATGGGGATTGGTAACGACAAGGAACAAAAAAATGCCAAAATTAATATTTTAAGTGGCTGCCTGACTAAATGCATACGCCTATTTTCAAATTAGGTGAAAGTATAGTTTTCAAATAATACAGACCAATGTACTGAATTAATAAAAATCTGTAAAATACTTGTTCAGTCCAGAAGATTAAGCCTCTCAGATACACTTGACGATATGGAATGCAAATTGCATTGGCATAATTACTTAATCTCTTATATATTTATAGGTTATATAATATTTTTTTTCGATGAGGTAATGTGTGAAACTGCAATATCTATCGCATTCGGCATTTTTAGTTACTACCAATGATGGTATGCGAATTCTTATTGATCCGTTTCTTGATAATAACCCGAAATCGCCTGTAAAGTCCTCTGATATTCAGGCAGATTATATACTTGTTTCCCATGCACATGGAGACCATCTTGGAGATACCGTGAAAATAGCCAGGAGATGCGGAGCTCTGACAATATGTGTTTATGAATTGGCAAATATCCTTAAAAATGAAGGTATTGAAACTCACGCTATGCATATTGGCGGAAGCCATATTTTCCCGTTTGGTAAAGTGAAATTTACAATTGCTCACCACGGATCAAAAACCGAAGATGGTATTCATGCAGGTCAGCCCGCGGGTATTTTGTTAACCATAGAGGGTAAAACTATTTATCATGCAGGGGATACAGGACTTTTTTTGGATATGAAACTTATCGGAGAAATGAATGCAATTTATGCCGCTTTATTGCCTATTGGAGATAATTTTACGATGGGGATTGATGATGCGGTGAAAGCTTCGGAATTCTTAAATCCGAATATTACAATTCCGATGCATTACAACACTTTCCCGGTTATTGCTGCCGATCCGCAGGAATTTGTGGACAAACTGCAAAAAAATAACAGGGAGTGTAAAATTTTAGAAATTGGCGAAATAATAGAAATTTAATCAGGAAAAAATAAACATACATGGCAAAAATTATCGCTATTGCTAACCAGAAGGGTGGGGTAGGAAAGACTACCACTGCAATCAACCTTTCAGCCTCGCTTGCTGCTGCTGAAAAGAAAACCCTTCTTATAGATATCGATCCACAGGGTAATTCAACATCAGGTATTGGTGCTGAATCGGGCAATTGTTCCATCTATGAAGTACTCGTAGGCCAAATTGAAATAGCAGCAGCTATCACATCTACCCAGATGCCTCATCTTGATATTATTCCGGCAAACATTAACCTTGTGGGAGCTGAGGTGGAATTAGTAAGTCTTCCTAACAGGGAAAAACTGCTCCTGAATTATTTTTCAATTATCAGGGATAGGTATGATTATATACTTATTGATTGCCCTCCGTCTCTTGGCTTTCTTACACTGAATTCGCTATCAGCGGCTGATTCTGTAATCATACCGGTACAATGTGAATATTTTGCTCTTGAGGGTTTAGGACAGCTGCTAAATAGTATTAATCTGGTAAAACAGCACTTTAATGCTAAACTGACCATTGAGGGTGTGCTCCTTACTATGTATGATTCACGGCTAAGGCTTTCAACGCAGGTGGCGGAAGAAGTTCAAAGGTATTTCGGTGATAAAGTCTTTAAGACGATTATTCATCGAAACGTGCGGATATCTGAGGCACCGAGTTATGGGAAACCGATTATTTTATATGATGCCCTTTCAACAGGTGCAAAAAATTATATTGGATTAGCTTCAGAACTGATTGAGAGAAACTCGTGAATAATAAAAATAAATTAGTGCTGGGTCGTGGCCTTGATGCCCTCATTAGACCGGAGCGTGAAGCGGTACCTACACAGAATTTCTCAAACGAACCAGTCGCACGACAGGAAATGAAGAGTCCCGATGCACCGGCAATGGGTAAAATACTCGTTCAGAATATTGAACCGAATCCCTATCAGCCCAGGCGGGTATTTGCCCCGGAAGCCCTGGAAGAATTAAAAAAATCGATTATCGCAAATGGTTTAATTCAACCGGTAACGGTTAGAAAAATAGCCGATAATCGGTATCAGTTAGTATCCGGAGAGCGACGCTTCAGGGCCTGCAGCCAGATAGGATATGCAGAAATACCAGCGTATGTTCTGGAAAATGTTTCCGATGAAGCCATGCTTGCAATGGCATTAATTGAGAACATTCAGCGTGAAGAATTAAACCCGATTGAAGTAGGTTTAGCGTATAAGCGATTAATGGATGAATGTAGTCTTACTCAGGAAGAAATTGCTGAGAGGGTAGGTAAAGACAGAACCACAGTGGCTAATTCGATCCGTTTGCTGAAACTCCCGAAAGAAATTCAGGATAGCCTTGTGAAGGGAGACATCTCGATGGGGCATGCGCGTCCATTAATTAATCTACCCGGCACTGCCGCGCAGATATATGTCCTGCAAAAAATATTGGCTGAAAATCTGTCTGTTCGCAAAGTTGAGCAGATGGTAAAAAAGATTCTGCTCGAGAAGGGATCACCCCATGCTAAAACAGTTAAATCTTCGGGCAGTTCTGCCGCGGATACAACCTTGGCAGGGTTTGAAGATGATCTGCGCCGTCTGTTAGGCACAAAAGTCTTATGTAAACAAAACAAAGATGGAAAAGGCGAAATAGTAATTGAATTTTACTCCTCAGCAGAGTTTGAGAGGGTAGTAGAGTTGTTATATGGTATTAACCAGAATTACTAAAATTACAATCCTGTTTCTTTTTCTTACCGGAATTGTTTTTGCTCAATCCGATTCAACAAAAACTCTTGCAGCTCCGCCTGATAGTGCTTTTAAAATGCATAAGAATCCCTGGATTGCATTAGGTTTAAGCGCGGTGGCACCTGGTGCCGGACAAATTTATAATGAATCCTATTGGAAGGCTCCCGTCGTATGGGGTGTTACCGGCTGGTTTGTCTACAATTTTGTTAAAAATCAAAACTCATACAAAGAAAACAACGATAAATATATTCAATCCGGTTTTAATGACCGTTATAAAAAATTGCGTGACTTTTATCGTGATCAGCGTGATGAATTTGGTGTTTATTTGGGTATTACATACGTATTAACTCTTGTTGATGCTTACGTTGATGCCCATATGTTCGATTTTACTGTGGAGGAAACCCCGTTGGGACGTACCTCTCAACTACATTTTCATTTAGCATTCTGATAGTATGGAAAATTGTCCTTCGTGCAATTCAAAAAATCCAGTTTACAGTTCTGTCTGTAAACAGTGCGGTAATACTTTACGCAACCGGGTGCCGAATATTGATTTTTGGGAAACATTTTGGAATTTGATTGTTTTTCCTTCTGAAACCATGATGAAAATTGTGCAGGCGGAACGAAAAAATTTTATGATGTTTTTGTTGTTTGTAATTGGCGGAAAATTCGTGTTGAATGCCGATTATCTTGCAGTACATCTATTTCATCACGAGGGATTTCAATTATATAATTTAAAACTGGTCTATTCGGGATATATACTTATTGTTTTTCTGGCTGGGTTAATTGCCAGGCTAAGTCTGAAAATTGGTAAGCATCCAATACGATTGAAAGATTGTTATGTAGTTATTATTTTCTCTCAAATCCCGTTGCTGGCATCATTCATTCTTTTATTCATCCCGCAGTATATTTTATGGGGCAGATATCTGTTTACACCGGATCCCTCACCATTTTTTCTCAATGCTGTGTTGGCATTCTTTTTTAGTTTTATTGAGTTAGTTTTAGTGCTTTGGAGTGGTGTGTTGTTATATCATGGCTATAAAAAAATTACTAATTCCAGGGTTTTTGCCATTACGCTCTCAGTAATTATTTTTATTGTAATTCACATTCTGCCTATATTTTTACAGCAGAAATACTTTCCGGGATTATAACTTGGAGTAAAGACTGAAAAAACCGGGTAGGTTTGGGAGTAAAATATTGTGGAGAGAAATTAAGGGCTTGCTCATAAAAGACAAGCCCTTATTCTTTATTTATACAAGTAATATTTCGCTGAAGCTTCCTTAAAAGGTTTAATATCTTTATTCAGATACTCTTCGATGTCATCAAATTTCATGTTTTTCATTAAACGGATTCTAATTTGGTCTGTTCCGCATACTTTATCGAACATGTTCCATCGTTT
>JAJTBZ010000012.1 GCA_021286645.1 Ignavibacteria bacterium | reverse complement strand
CACGTATAAAGTAATATTAAAAGTACAGGATAATACGAAGTTAGAAAATAATACCAGTTATGATTCTCTCTCTATTCGGGTGGATGCTACACCTGTACCGGTTCCTGACTTTGTAACTGCCGCCTGTCCCGGTCAGACAGTTAATTTTTCGGGTGAGAAATCGTACGATCCCGATGGAAACATTGTTGAATATACCTGGGATTTTGGAGACGGCAGCTCGGAAAAAGGTAAAGTAGTAAATCATACTTATGTATTGCCGGGTATGTACAGTGTATTACTAACCGTTAATGACGGCGATAATGTAAGTAATAGCCATGCCGAAATAATGAAAAAGATTCAGATTAACTCTGCCCCCGAAGTCATTATCGGTTCTGTTCCCGATGCTTGCATTGGCGAACCGGTTAATATAAGTCCACGTAAAGTTTTTGATGTGGATAATGATTCACTGACATATACCTGGAAACTGAGTGATGGAACTACACATGTGATGAAGGAACTTAAACACTCATTTACTCAGGCTGGCTTGAAGACTATTATTCTGGAAGTGAATGACAATAAGAAAACCCATTGTTCAATAGGTACTGATACAATTCATATTTTTATAAATACACCTCCTGTTGCAGATGCAGGTGGAAATCGAAATGGTTTTACCGGTGGAGCTCATGATGAGCTGCTGTTTGACGGCTCGCGTTCGCATGATGCAGATGGCGATCAGTTGCAGTATTTATGGGATTTTGGCGATGGAACAAAAGCCTCCGGTGAGAAAGTGTATCACTTATATTCCAAACCAGGTGATTATTCCGTAGTACTTACGGTAAGTGATGGCAGAGGAACCAAATGTAGTTCTGCATCAAACACCGTTAAAGTTACGATTAAAACGCAGAAATGATATGCAGATTTTAGTGACGGGAGGAGCCGGCTATATAGGCTCACATGTGGTAAGGCAATTGATAGATGCCGGCCATAAGGTAGTTATTTTTGATAATTTATCAAGAGGGCATAAAGAAGCCCTTCACCCGGGTGCTGTTTTTGAGCAGATTGATTTGCTGGATTATAGTACGCTTTGCAGCACTTTAGAAAAATATACTATAGAGGCAGTAATTCATTTCGCGGCGTACGCGTACGTGGGCGAATCAGTAGAACAGCCCGCAATGTATTATCAGAATAATTTAGTGGGTTCATTGAATTTATTGCGCGCGCTCGTTGCAAACAATATTCGTTCAATCGTATTTTCCTCTACTTGTTCTGTCTATGGTAATGATGCGTCTATTCCAATTTCTGAATTATCAACTCCTGCGCCAATTAATCCATACGCGCACACAAAATTGATGATTGAACAATTTTTATCGGACTTTGAAGGCCCCTACGGGCTTCGTTCTGTTTGTCTGCGGTACTTTAATGCTGCAGGGGCTGCAATGGATGGTGGCATTGGAGAAAGCCATTCGCCTGAAACGCACCTTATACCACTCGTTCTATATACAGCCCAAGGCAAACGTGAAACGATCAATGTATTCGGTACTGACTATCCTACTTCTGACGGTACTTGTGTACGAGACTATATACATGTAGAAGATTTAGCAGACGCGCATATTCGGGCGGTACGGTATCTCCTGAACGGAGGCGATTCTGTGACGGTAAATCTCGGAACAGGAAAGGGAAATTCTGTTAAACAGATAATTGAAATAGCCGAAAAGATAACACAGAAGGCGATTCCTGTTACTTATTGTGATCGCCGTGCCGGTGATCCGGCAGTATTGGTAGCGGATACAGGAAAAGCAAAGGAAGTTTTAGGCTGGGTGCCTGTTTATACTATTGAAGATATTGTTGAAAGTGCCTGGAAATGGCATAATAATCCCCGCTATTAGCAAAAAGCCCCGGCAGCAACCGGGGCTTTTTGCTAATAGTAGATTTTTTAATTTAAACAACGTTGATAGATATAATCTATATTTTTCAGAGTAGAAGCCAAATCAAATACTTTTTGCAAATCATCCCTGGTAATATATTGTTGCACTCGCGGGTCAGCACTAAGTACATTGAGCATATCTGAATCTTTATTCTCCCAAACATACATTGCTGAACTCTGCACAATTGAGTAAGCTTCTTCACGCGTAATGCCTTTTTCGGTCAGCAGAAGCAAAACCTTTTGTGAAAATATCAGTCCGCGGGTAAGGTTCAGATTACGAGCAATGTTTTTTTCGTAAATGCTTAATCCGTTTACTACTTTTATCATCTGTTCAAGCATATAATAGAGCAGCATGGTACTGTCCGGAACTATCACCCTCTCAACAGATGAATGGGTAATATCTCTTTCGTGCCATAGGTTCATATTTTCCATGCCGGCAAGAGCATTGCCCCGTAAGATACGTGACATACCGGCAATGCGTTCGCATATTATCGGGTTCTTCTTGTGGGGCATTGCGGATGATCCTTTTTGCCCCTTTTTAAAAGGCTCTTCCATCTCCAATACTTCAGTTTTTTGCAGATGACGAAATTCCGTGGCCATTTTTTCGAGAGTGCCACCAATAATTGCCAAAGTATTTAGATAATGTGCATGCCGATCACGTTGAATAATCTGTGTAGAGACCGGCGCGGGAGCCAAGCCCATTTTTTCGCAAACATATTCTTCCACTTTTGGGGATAAATGATCGAATGTGCCAACAGCTCCGGAAATTTGCCCGACCGAAATAGTTTTTATTGCTTCCTGGAGTCGGGAGATATCGCGCTTAATTTCTTCAAACCAAAGTAAGAATTTCAGCCCGATGGTAGTAGGTTCGGCATGAATGCCGTGAGTACGTCCAATACAATAGCAACTTTTATATTGGATGGCCTTATCTTTTACTGCATCAGAAAGTATTTCGAGTTTGGATTGAATTAACTCTCCAGCCTGCTTCATTTGATATGAAAGAGTGGTATCGAGTATGTCGGAAGAAGTCATACCATAATGCACATGGCGCGAAGCCGGACCTATATGTTCTGCCAGGTTGGTCAGGAAGGCTATTACATCATGATTAGTGGTTTGTTCGATTTCATTGATTCGTTCAACTGAGAATTCAGCTTTATCTTTGATTATCTGTAAATCATCAGCCGGCACTTGTCCCATCTGCATACGGGCTTCACAAGCAAGAATCTCAATTTCTTTCCAGATGTTATATTTGTTTTGGTCATCCCAGATAGCCTGTATTTCCGGAAGTGCATATCGTTCAATCATTATTTCTCCAGTTTCATTTTTATACTCAGGGTTTCTTTGTCACGCTGAACCTTAATTGTCATAATCTGATTCGTGCGATATTCCTGCAGGATCCCGATTAAAGCTTGTTCGTTATCGATTGCGAATCCATCAATTTCCAGAATGATATCACCCGGTTTAATACCTGCACCATCGGCAGGGGAGTGTTTTTGTACTTTCGTAATGATAACACCCTTGGCGGATGCTAACTTGAAATACTTCGCAATGCCTTCATCGATATTCTGGATTGTAAGTCCGGTATTAAATTCGCGCTCGATCTTGCCATGTTCTTTTAACTCTTTAACAATTTTTTTTACTTTGTTAATCGGGATGGCAAATCCCAACCCGATATTGCCTTCACTTCCCCGTGCGGTAAAAATAATTGTGTTCATACCGATAACTTCGCCCATGCTATTTACCAAAGGGCCGCCGCTATTGCCACCATTAATTGCCGCATCGGTTTGGATCATATTTAGGTAATACCTGTTCTCAACCTGGTTAAGGTTCATACCTGAAGCGCTTACAACACCAACAGTAACTGTCGGTTTATTATTCAGCTCAAAAAGTCCAAACGGATTACCGAGAGCAATAACCCACTCACCGGTCATTACATCATCGGAGTTACCGAGTTGAAGGTATGAGAAATCTTCACCATCGATTTTTAACAGGCAAATATCGGAAACCATATCGCTGCCAACTTTTTTTGCATTGTAGTGCTTTCCATTTGTTAAAGTAACTACAATCTCGGTGGCATTACCAGCAACGTGATCATTGGTAACTATGTACCCGTCGGGGGAGATGAGAAAACCCGAACCAAGACTTTTTACCTTTTGGGTATAACTACGGTCGCCGAAGAACTGGCGAAAGAACGGGTCATTGCCAAAAGGAGTAAAGAATGGATCCTGATATCGTTGTATCTCGGTAACGTTAATACCGACAACAGCGGGACTGACATTTTGTACTGTTTCAGTAATAATTGTTCGTCGGCTTCGGTCAATAGATGTTAAAGCCTGATTTTTCATTGAGTCGCTTTTATTATCCTGAACTGATAATGAAAGCGGGTAAGCTAAACACGATAAAGATATTGAAATGAATAAAAAAAGTGATAACCGGGTGGAAGATAGCACTCTGTTCTGCATTGAATCACCTTTAATTATTTTAGAAATGATACTACAAAAATAAAAATAATACGCCGATTAATAAAGTTTCAGAATTCGAATTAATAGAGTAAATTTTTATCTCTTTTAGGGCCGGGTGAGTAATTATAGAAACCTGCCTGTATTATTGCAGTAAAAAATAAGGATTTGATGCTTCCATTCAGAATATAAAAGTTGCGAATTTTGCCCATTTTGTGGGAAAATTCAACACTTAACAAATAGCGTGCCATAAAAAATGCCGTTGTCACAAGTGAGAAACAATATTATAAAAGATGGAAAAAAAATCGCGTTATTGAGACTGGCGGCCGATTTTTATTGGGATTTAGAACATTTTACTCTTTCGTGATATGGCACGTAACTTGATGCATATAGCCAAACCATAAAAGAGGTTATATGCACAATCATATTTTTGAACAGTACACGAGGAATGACAAAAGTTCCTTGATTCCCTTACTTCAGGAAGTACAAGCTATATATGGCTATCTTCCGGAGGATGCCCTGAAAGATGTGGCTGATTATGTAGGCTTGCCGTTAAGCAGAGTGTATGGCGTGGCTACATTTTACAATCAATTCAGACTTTCCGCTTTAGGTGAAAACGTTATACGTGTTTGCCGTGGAACGGCCTGCCACGTTAAGAACTCGGCTAACTTGCTTTTTGCTTTGGAAAACACGTTAAATATTAAAGCCGGTGAGACAACAAAAGATAAGAAATTTACTATCGAATTAGTGAACTGCATTGGTGCTTGCAGTATTGCTCCGGTTATTACGGTTAACGATGAATATTATGGCAGAATAACAACTAAGGATATTCCTTCCATAATAAAAAAATACGCGGCAAAACCCGCTAAAGGTGTGCAGCCGGCAAACGTAACAGAGGAGGTCGCATGAACCGTTTAATCGATAAATGTTGTGATGAATGTTGGCACTCTAATACCAAACCGTGTGATTTATTTGTTCGCTGTAAATCCGAAGGTCCCCTTTGCCATCATGATAAAAACTGCGCCGAAAAAATTCAGCAATTAAACAGAAAGCTGCGCTATGAAGAGCATGAATTGCCCATTATCTTTGTTGGTATGGGTACATGCGGTTTGGCAGCTGGTGCTCAGAAAGTTGAAGATGCAATCCGTGCAGAATTGCATAAACTAAACATTGAAGCCGTTATTGAAGCTACCGGCTGTGTCGGGTACTGCGCTAAGGAAGTAATTGTTGATATTAAACTGCCTGGTGAAGCCCGCGTTTCCTATTGTGAAATCACTCCTAAGATTGTTTCTAAATTTATTCAAAAGACCATCGTTGAAAAAGATGTCTTCACTGAAAAACTTTTAGGTGCACATGCCCCGCATTCCAAAGATATTCAGTTAATTCATAACGATCCATTTTTCCGTCATCAAATGAAAATAGTGCTGCAAAATTGCGGTATTATTAATCCTGTTTCTCTTGATGCTTATCTGGCCAATGGCGGATTTAGGGCTTTTGATAAGGTACTCCGTTTAATGAAACCCGAAGATGTAATCGCGGAAGTTAATCTTTCCGGTTTACGTGGCCGTGGTGGTGCAGGTTTCCCGACCGGAAAAAAATGGGAATTGGCTTTCAAACAAAAATCAGTACAGAAATATATTATCTGTAATGCCGATGAAGGTGATCCGGGTGCATTCATGGATCGTTCGGTTCTTGAAAGTGATCCTTTCCGTTTAATTGAAGGTATGTTAATAGGCGGTTATGCTATTGGCGCTACCGATGGTTATATTTATTGCCGTGCGGAATACCCCCTGGCAATTGAACGTCTTGAGAAAACAATTGCCCAGTGTAAAGAATATGGTTTCCTGGGTGATAATATTCTCGGCAGCGATTTCAGTTTCCACTTAAAGATTAAAAAAGGCGCCGGTGCGTTTGTTTGCGGTGAAGAAACTGCTCTTATTGCATCTATCGAAGGCAAACGCGGAATGCCGCGTCCACGTCCTCCATTCCCGTCGATTGCAGGTTTGTGGGGAAAACCAACTGTTATCAACAATGTTGAAACTTTTGGAAACGTAGCCGAGATCATTGGTAAAGGTGCTGACTGGTTCAATAAAATCGGAACCGAAAAGAGCAAGGGAACAAAAGTTTTCGCGCTTAGCGGAAAGATCCGCAACACCGGTTTAGTAGAAGTTCCTATGGGCATAAGCCTTGGTGAAGTAGTTTTTGAAATCGGTGGTGGTATCCCCAATGGAAAGAAATTTAAAGCTGTTCAGATTGGCGGCCCCTCGGGCGGTTGTTTACCTGAAAGCGTAATTAATACAAAAGTAGATTATGAATCATTAAAAGAAGTAGGCGCGATGATGGGTTCGGGCGGATTCGTTGTTATGGACGAAGAAACCTGTATGGTTGATATCGCGAAATACTTCCTTACCTTCATTCAGAATGAATCTTGCGGTAAGTGCGTTCCGTGCCGTGAAGGTACCAAGAGAATGTTGGAAATAATTGAACGGATACCTACCAGTTACCGTTTTACGAAAGAAAAAACCGACCAGTTACAGCGTTTCAAAGGAATGATTGCATTGGAGAAACTTGCCGGTGTAATTAAAGATACTTCTTTGTGCGGTCTTGGTCAGTCAGCTCCGAACCCGGTACTTTCCGGTTTGCAGTATTTCCGTCATGAATATGAAGAACATTTGTACGAAAGAAAATGCTCTTCAGGCGTTTGTAAAGAGTTGCTCATCTATACGGTTGATAACAGCAAATGCACCGGTTGCGGTGTATGCGTGCGCAAGTGCTCCTCCGAAGCCATTCTTGGTGAAAAGGGACATGCTCATTATATAATAGAAGACAAGTGCGTGAAATGCGGATTGTGCTTTGAAGCCTGCCGTTTTGATGCTGTCAATATCAATTAATTTTTGATGAAAAGGTAACAAAAATGGTAGAATTATCAATAAATAAGATTAAAGTAAAAGCTGAAGATAATATGACGATTCTTGATGCTGCAAAGTCAGTTGGTATCAGCATACCTACTCTTTGCCACATTAAGGATTTGATTCCCAGCGGTGCATGCCGTATTTGTTCTGTTGAAGTTGAAGGTTTTAGAAATCTTGTTCCTGCATGTGCCTACCCGGTTTCAGAAGGAATGACTGTTGAAACCAATTCAGCTCGTGTACGCCGTGCCCGTAAAACAATAGTTGAATTATTAGTAGAAAACCACCCTCAGGACTGTCTGATATGTGTTCGCAATAAAAATTGCGAATTGCAAAATTTGGCAGAACGTTACAGCCTTCGCGAACATCGTTTCCACGGTGAGACAAAAGATCATGCCGTTGATATTTCCAGCCCTTCATTGGAACGCGATCCGGCAAAATGTATTCTGTGTGGTCGTTGCGTCCGCGTATGTAATGAAGTTCAGAAGATTGGTGCAATCGATTTCGCCAATAGAGGTTTCCAGAGCAACGTTACTACACCCTATAACAAAGGTATCAACGTTTCAGATTGTATCTTGTGCGGTCAGTGTATTTTAGTATGTCCTACTGCCGCATTACGCGAGCGTAGTGCCATGAAAGAAGTTTCTTCTGCACTCGAGTCAAGAAACAAATATACTATTGCCCAGATCGCTCCTGCAGTTCGGGCAACTTTAGGCGAAGAATATAATTTACCTTTGGGTACCGATGTGACCGGTAAATTAGTCACCGGTCTTCGCCGCCTAGGCTTTAAGAAAGTATTTGACACCAACTTTGCAGCCGATCTTACCATTTGGGAAGAAGCAAATGAACTTATTCAGCGAATTTCGAATAATGAACCGTTGCCAATGTTCACCAGTTGCTGCCCGGGTTGGGTTAAGTTCATTGAACATAATTATCCTGATTTATTACAATATGTATCTTCTTGTAAATCACCCCATGAAATGGAAGGTGCTATTGCAAAAACATACTATGCTAAAAAATTAGGTATCAGTCCGAAAGATGTGTTCGTCGTTTCGGTAATGCCATGTACTGTGAAGAAGTTTGAAGCTTCTCGTCCGGAACTGAATGAGCACAAATTACAGGATGTTGATGCAGTATTGACAACCCGTGAATTGGTTCGCTTCTTTGAAGTTGCCGGAATTGACTTTGCTGATCTGAATGACAGCGAATTTGATAACCCGCTTGGCGAATCAACCGGTGCTGCGGCAATTTTTGGTACTTCAGGCGGCGTAATGGAAGCTGCTCTTCGTAATGCTTATCATACTCTTACCGGTGAGCATCTGGAAAATATGGAGCTAAACGCTATCCGTGGTCTCGAGGGAGTAAAAGAAACCACTATTAAGATTGGTGAATTGGATGTAAATGTTGCTGTTGTTAATGGCATTGGCAATATTCGCCAGATTCTCGATGATCTTCGGAGTGGAAATTCCAAATATCATTTTATCGAAGTAATGGCTTGTCCGGGCGGCTGTATTAACGGCGGTGGGCAGCCAATTCACCAGAAGACCGATAAAGTCGTTCAACGTATGCGCGCGCTCTACGAAATCGACAAAAAGATGGTAAAACGTCGTTCATATGAGAACGAATCAATTAAAACCCTGTATAAGGAGTATTTTGTTGAACCTGGCAGCCATGTTAGCCATGAAGTTCTGCATACTCACTTCCATAGCAGGAAAAGCTAGATAAATTAACTGATGAATGATTGACCGCTAAGGTTGCAGGGCGCCATCTCTAATATCTTAGCGGTTGTATTATTTTAAAGCCCGGCTCCGGCTACAGGCTCTCTAAAAATCGTTCCAAGCGGTCGGCAACTTCCCTGGCAATCGACTCAATAGCTTCATTATCTGCAATTTGCATCGTAGCGAGCGGGTTTATAACTGAGACCTTCACATTTTCTCCCGGTAATTCTTGTACAACGATATTGCATGGTAGTAGTAATCCAATATTTTCTTCTTCCTGTAATGCTTTATAAGCAAAAGGCGGATTGCATGCACCCAATATTCTGTATGGCCGGAAATCAGCATTCAGTTTTGTCTTTAGAGTTGACTGAATATCTGTATCGGTTAGAATGCCAAATCCTTCTTTCTTAAGTAGTTCAGGTATTTTGGCGAGTACATCCTGAAAGCTGCCGGTAACTTGTTTTTCCCTATAGTACTTCATTGTAACTCCGTTTTTTTTATATATGATGCAGACGGGAAAATATAGGTTCAGCTTGAATAAAAGGCAGGGAGGGGTGTTTATGGAAGAATTTCAACTATTTCTGAGCCAATCCAGGGTAATTCCTTCTCGCAGCCCAAACCGGGAAAATATATATGAATCAATGTTGTAGATTTCGCTGATCACCAATAAAATAAGCACACCCGCCGGTAGTATTTCTGCGGTGGACAAATCAACGGAAAATTTATCAGCAATGGCTGAACGTGTGCCTGATTGCTGTAAGTGGTTAAAGATATTAATAAGATCGGCCTGAGTAATTATATCATTAGGATTGTTCAGAATGTTGACCAGGTGCCTGAAAATTCCTGAAGTTCCGTAACAAACGGCAAACTCAAAATCTGATTTTTGCAAGGGGGAATTCAGAAGTACGGAAGAAATTACCTGGGCGGCTTTCGCGAAAGATGCCGGATTGAGCGGCTCCTCATCAAAGAAAGCCTGAGTTAAGCGGACAGTGCCCAGAGGAAGGCTGATACAATTAGTATAGTTAATTCCATTGCCAATAATAATCTCGGAACTACCCCCTCCAATATCCAGAACCGCAAGTTTCGCATCAGGGATTTTATGAAGAAACTGTACGGCAGAATAGGTGTACGCTGCTTCAGCCGAACTGCTTAGTATTCGTATCGATAAACCAGTATTATTTATGACTCGTGTGCAAACCTCCGAAGAATTTTCCGCTTCTCGCAGTGCAGCAGTCCCGATGGCTATATGAGGTATATCTCCCGAACAGGAAAGTATTTCTGATAAATGCTGTATAAGGCTGACAATTTCTGAATCTTCTATGTAATAGGGTAGAGATGTGAAACGAAGTAACCGGTGAACTCGTCTGTCATGATGTTTAATCAGAAGGGATTGCGCAGTAACTGTATGAATAACCTGGTGTACCGTGTTCGAGCCGATATCAATTACAGAAACATCACCGGTAAACATAACGTTATTTTTTATCAGCAGAATTGTCTTTAATTTCTACGAATTCGGCATCAATCACATCATGCTCGGAGTAGCTCTTGGGAGTCTCATCCTGCACAGGCTGCCTGGTTGCTGCAGAGGTCTGAAGAGAGCCGGATACAGAACGAAAAATTTTAACTATTCTGTAAACTGTGTAAAAGAATAGGAACCAAATAATTATTCGAATCATAAAATAGAGCGTCCTTCGGGCTTATAAAATTCTACTTTTGCCCGGTCTTCCCGGAAAATTTCATTGTAAATATTGTCGAAATCGTTTTCATTTTCTACAAAATCGATATTTGAGGTATCGATTATTAATAAATTGGAACGATCGTATCTAAAGAAGAAATCGTTATACGCGTCAGAAAGTTTCTGAATATAACTTTTCTCTATTGGCGATTCCATGCTGCGGTTTCGTTTACGGATATTGTGCATTAAACGGTCGATATCGGATTGTAAAAACACAATGAGATCCGGAACGAGAATGCTTTTTGCCAGCATAGGAAAAAGTGAATCATATAGCTTTAATTCTTCCTCAGAAAGCGTCAGGTACGCGAAAATGCGATCTTTATCGAAGATGTAATCGCTAACAGTATGTTCGGCGAACAAACTTTCCTGATGCAAACCCTGGAGCTGTTGATACCGGTTAACGAGGAAAAACATTTGAGTCTGGAAAGCATAACGTTCCGGGAAAGAATAAAATTTTTCCAGGAATGGATTCAACTCAAATTGTTCCAGAACGAGGCGGGCATTTAACTTCTCAGAAAGTTTCCTTGCCAGCGAAGTTTTTCCTGCTCCAATAACGCCTTCAACGGCTATGTAACGAACATCACTCATTTTTTCTGTACTATTTTCTTACCAATCAATTGCAACTCAATAGTGGCTGCATTTTTATTAATATATCTATTCGCGAGTTCTCGCTCATAATCAGCAAAGGGGATCATGGTACCCGGATGTATCAGTTGCGGAGCCAATTGCAGCAGCGGAACCAAAACAAAATCCCGTTTATGCATTTCTTTATGTGGAATAGTAATATTTGTACTATCCATAACTATATTATCGTATAAAAGGATGTCTAAATCAATCTCCCTGTCACCCCAGGCTGCTCTTCGTATTCTTCCGGTTTTTTCTTCTATCAGTTGCAATGATTGAAAAAGCTCATCGGGTTGAAGCGATGTAAATATTCTGATTACCAGGTTATAAAATACGCCTTTTGCATTTTCACCCAGTGGAAGACTCGTATATACTGGTGATATTTCTGCCAGTGTAATTCCCTCTGTTTCGTCAACACTTTGCAGGGCTTTAATGATATAACCAAGGCTGTCGCCGACATTTGAGCCGATGGCTACGTATGCTTGCATTTCAATCATGCTATAAACTTACAGAAGCACCTGATTTGTATTCATCCCGGCTTTTCTGTACTTCAACTTCAACACTATCAACAACCCCGCCAATCGGGGGATTATTTTTTCGAATACGTAAATATATCTTCGAGATATGATCAAATTTACGGAATAATTCGTCGGTAATATGAACCGCCAAGGTTTCTATCAGATGGTATTTTCTACCCTCAGAAATATCCATTATCGTTCGATATACTTTTTCATAATCCACTGTTTTTAAAAGTGAATCATTATCTGCTACACCGGAAAAATCAGTATGGATATCAATATCTGCTTCAAATTTACCGCCGATATTTTGTTCTTCCCGAAAAACTCCATGGTACGCGTAGAATGATATTCTTTTAATGCGAATTATGGTTGTCATGAATCTTTTGCTTTCCCGATCACTAATTTTCGTAAATGTTGACCATTAGAGAGTATCAAGCCGGCAATTACCAGAATACTACCCAGTATTTCATTCATTTTTAATATCTCATGTAACACAATTGCTCCGGCAATAAGTGCAACAATGGGAGTAATAAATGTAGTTAAAGATAACATAAAAATACTGATTTTTTTTAAGAGCCAATAATATGCCGTAAACGCCAGAACAGAACCGAATATACCCAAAAAGATGAATGAAAATACACTGTTCCACGTAAAATGGACTGCGCGAAAATCTTCTGTTAGCAAGGCGGCAACAGCAAAGCATACTCCGCCAATTAGCATGGGAAAAAAATTGATTGTTACAGGATGCAGCTGCCTTCCATGCTTCTTAACAATAATAACAACGATCGATTGCATTAGGGCGCTGCCAATAACTGCAAGCATCCCGACGAATTGCAGATTGAGATTAAAAGAAATGGAAGGGGCGAATATACTTATTATTCCCAAAAAACTCACTACCATGCCCGAAATTTGCCAGGCGTTTGTTCTCTCTTCAGGTATGGTAAGCGAAGAAAGTATTGCAACTGAAAATGGATAAACCGCAAAAAGTACTGAAGAGAGTCCCGAAGAAACATATTGTTCACTCCAGTATATTAGTCCAAACGGAATGAGGAAAGAACAAATTCCCATGAACAAATACAAAAGAATAGATTTTTTGTCCAGTGGTACAGGAATCTTGCGAGCAATTACTATTCCCCATAAAACAAGTACAGCCACTGCAAAACGGAATGTGCCGGAATAAAACGGTGGAATATCAGCCAGTCCCATACGGATTACCAGCCATGTTAGTCCCCAAGTCAGGCAGACCGTTAAATATGCAATTACAATCTTAGTTTTCATTTTGATCTTTCAGCCAGATAATTCCGTAAGCCCTGCCGGATTTGAGTCCTTCACGACGGTAGGAATGGAAAATTGAGCCGTATTTATAACTGCAGAGCGATGAAGCCTGGATGTGTTTACCGGGGATCCCAAAATTGAGCAGAACATCGCGGTTGAGTGCAGTGAGATCCACATGGATTTTAGAACCTTTTTTCAAGCAGTATTTCTCCGGGAATTGGCTGCCGACTTCAGCCCCGGTTTCAAAGTTGTTTTGTTGTATACAGGGGCCGATGTATGCATATAAATCTTCACCATGGATATTGAATTGCTCTGATAACTGGCTTAAGGTTTTTCGGAGAATCTCTTGAACAGTACTCCTCCACCCGGAGTGGATACCGGCAATGACATGCTTATTTGGGCTATATAAGAAAATAGGGACGCAGTCTGCAGTACTAACTGCCAGGCCGATGCCGGTACATTTAGTTATCATAGCGTCACTTTCACCCTGGTATCCGGAGTTGTTGACTATTCGGATAGTACTTTCATGAACTTGCTTTTGGAATGCTACATTCTGTAACCCCGGCCCTGCTCCGGTGAAAAATTCTTCACGGTTTTCCCATACGGTAGTGTCACTATCACCAACGGAAAGCGATAGGTTGAAGTTGTAGGGAGGGATGCGGTCCAAGCCGACTTTCGTACTGAAACTAAATCCAAGATTTTTAAATTGGGAGAATATGTATGATTTAACAATAACCATGAGTAATTTCAATAAATATAAAGCGTAAATATAGAGTTTATAGCACAGGTTTTTAAGCCAAAAATGATGTCAGGTGAAAAAATGGGATGAATGTAGAATTCGACTTATTTGGAGTAGCGGGGCTCTTCTCTTTGGAAAATAAATCTTTGCAGGCTATTTTATTTATTATTTTTAATTGTACTATACGATAAATGCAAAAAATTACATTAAAGCGTTTTAATAACTCAGGCAATATTATTAAGCGCAATGTTCATTATACCATAGATTATGAAAATTTACTGAATGCTGCGCAATTTGAGGCGGCTTCGGCCGAAGATGGCAGTTATCTAATAATTGCCGGCGCGGGCACCGGTAAAACCCGTACTCTTGTCTACCGGTTGGCGCGACTAATTGAAACAGGATATGATCCGCAGTCGATTCTGTTGCTTACATTTACTCGTAAAGCGGCGCGCGAGATGATGAATCGTTCCTCTTTACTGCTTGATGAGCGGTGTGAAAAAATCAGTGGCGGTACTTTCCATTCATTCGCAAATCTTACACTTCGCAAATACGCGAAATCTTTGGGATTGAGTTCGGGGTTTACTATCCTTGATCAGGGTGACAGCGAAGATGTCGTAAATCTGCTGCGTAATCAGATGAAATTGGTCACTACGGGCAAACGATTCCCTTTGAAACAGACCCTTATAAAGATATTCAGTCTTGCAGTAAATACGGGTAAAACAATCGGAGAAATTGTTGAACAGGAGTATCCGCATTTTCGGGATGATTTAGACAAGATTTTTGAATTGCACAAAGGGTATATTGCATATAAATATCAGAATAACCTTCTGGATTATGATGATTTGTTGATTTTTCTATTACGGTTCCTGAATGAAGATAGTTTACCGGCCCGTAAGCTGAGAGAAGGCATCCGCTTTGTTATGGTTGATGAGTATCAGGATACTAATCATTTGCAAGCAGAAATAACGCGTGGCCTGGCCGGGAATAACAATGTTATGGTGGTAGGGGATGATGCTCAATCGATTTACGCTTTCCGGGGAGCCAGTTTCCAAAATATTATGGATTTTCCGAAATTGTTTCCCGATACAAAAATAATCAAGTTGGAAGAGAATTATCGGAGCACACCAGAGATATTAAATTTTACCAATAGAATTTATCAGGCGGCAATCCAGAAATATGATAAAGAATTATTCAGCCGGCGAGAGACTGGCGAACTGCCCGCGATTATCGCTGCCCCGAATGTTGAGATGCAGGCTAAATTTATTGTGGAAAGAGTGCTCGATTTACGTGAAGAAGGTATCTCATTAGAGGATATCGCGATTCTCTTCCGCTCTTCATATTTTTCATTTGAACTTGAAATTGAACTGCAAAAAGCAAATATTCCTTTTGTAAAAGTAGGCGGCATGCGTTTTCTCGAAACAGCCCACATAAAAGATATACTGGCATTCCTGAGAATTGCGCTAAACCCCAAAGACGTTATAAGCTGGTACCGCATTCTTTTGTTGCATGAAGGTATTGGCCCCAAGACGGCCCAAAAGATATTAACTGCCCTTGAAAGCGGCCAGATAAGTATTGAGGCTGATCCGGAACGCTCGGAAAATAATTTGGTAACTGAAAAACTATACCCTCTATTTAAGCTTATTTATACTTTGCATAAAAAGAAAATGCGTCCTTCTGAAATGGCTGAACTGGTCATTGAGTATTATTATCCGATTTTTATGGATAAATATTACGATGATTATAAAAAGAGGAAAAAGGATATCGATACATTTCAAAACATTACACAGCGATATGAACGACTTGATACATTAATATCTGATATGGCCATCGAGCCGCCGATAGATAGTGTTAGTGAATTAGGCGAGGAAGATAAGAATGAAGAACTGCTCACTTTAAGTACTATTCATTCGGCAAAGGGTTTGGAATGGCATTCGGTATTTATAATGCATGCAGTAGATGGTTTCTTTCCTTCATCGCGTGCTGCAGAAAGCCTTGATGCTATGGAAGAGGAACGCAGGCTAATGTATGTAGCCGCTACACGGGCAAAGAAGAATCTTTTTATCACGTATCCAATGAATATTTACGACCGGGAATCGGGCACAACATTATCTAAACCCTCAAGGTTTATTTCAACTATTACTCCGGATTTGGCGGCGGGATTTTTACTGGAATAATTTTTTATGGGCAGTGGGTTAATCACTGCCCGTAAAAAGCACTTATAAACAGGTGTCTAAAAGGTAGAGCAGAGAAGAGATAGCGGCACTTCCCAGTTCAAGTTCGCGCGGGTTTACTGCATCAATTATATCATTGCCTGAATGATGGACATCAAAATATCGTTGGCTGTCGGGGACAAAACCAATCAGGTAAGGAACATTTTTCATTCGTCCTACATCTACGCCTGCGCCGCCCTTCTTAATATAAAAAATATTACAGTTTTCCATTAACGGAAGCAGCGACTGCATTCGTTGTATTGATGCAGAATCTTTATCGACAGTGAACCCCAATGGAGTGAATCCGCCGCGATCAGATTCGATGGCAGCAACGTGTTTTTGTTTGTCTGAATCAATAGATTTTGCGTAAGCTTCTGCTCCGCGTGAACCATTTTCCTCATTCATGAATAGAACCGTTCGCAAGGTGTGCCGGGGTTTTAGGCCAAGTTGTTTAAAGAGTATTACCGATTCAATAGCATGCATGCAGCCAGCCCCATCATCGTGAGCGCCTGTGCCTTTATCCCAGGCATCGATATGTCCCGAAGAAACCAGAATGCCCAGTGATGTATCCGTTCCCGTCATTTCTCCAATAACATTATAGGATAGCGTATCAGATAAATTCCTGCAGTTTTGGTTAAAAAGTACTTCTGCTTCGGGATCACGTTTGAGAATTTCTGAAAGTCGGTTGGCGTCAATGGTACTTACAGCCGCGGCCGGTATCTGTTTTATAGAATCACGATATCCCATCACTCCCACATGCGGTACCGTATCAAGGCGTGATGGAAGGGATCTGATTAGTACAGCGATTGCTCCATACCGGGCTGCTTCTGCGGCTCCCAGGTATCTGTATTTGCCTAATTTGCCATATGAGGAAAACGTGACGGATGTTTTTTGATCAAAAGGGATATTGAAAAACACAATTTTACCTGCCACATCATTGGCACGACTCTGCAATTCTTCAAAAGATGAAACTTCGATTACCTTCCCGGTAATATTATTTGCCGCGATGCTGCCGCCTAATGCGCCGACGTGAAGTGATTCTTTCACTTTAAGAGGCTTTGATCTGAGAATACACGATTCAATATTTCCACGCTCCCACCGGGGGACTTTAACTGGTTGCAACCAAACTTTATCGAAACCCAGGTCTTCCATTTTCTTTTTAGCCCAGACAATTGATTCATATGAAGATTTTGAACCTGAAACACGGGTTCCCAGAGCGCATAACTCTTTAAGCATTTGGTAGCCATTCTGATGCTCGAGCGCATAAAAAGTAATTGAATCAATTAGATTCTTTTTTGTAGCTGCGTCCCTCACAACAAAATCTTGCGCAACCAGAATCTCGGAAAGCAGTAATAATGAAACAACAAAGATAGGAAGTGTTCTCAATTTAATTCTCCTGAGTAACTACATTTAAAGGTGAAGAATATCACGAAACAAATTCAGGATATCATCTTTGAAAAAAGGTTTTGATAAATAATGAGTATAGCCGGATGATAATAGTTTCTTTCTGTCTCCCTGCATAGCATAAGCGGTAATGGCGACTATGGGAACGCTTGTATATTGTGGTAACCTTCGGATTTCTTTAATAAAATCGATACCTGTTTTCCCTTTGCCTAAGTTTACATCCAGAAGAATCACTTTATAATCAGTACCCTTTAATAATGGTAAAGCCTCCTCTCCGGAGCGGGCATAAGCGAGGTCGGTGACCTTTTGCAACATGTGTCGGGCGATTCCGTATGTTACTTCATCGTCATCTATAAGCAATACTGGTATATTGACATCCTCCAATGCCAGCGATGAAGTAACCGATTCAACTTTGTGGTTAAATGCATTTTCAATTATCATCAGAGGAAAAGTAACTATAAATATGCTGCCGGTACCGGGGTTGCTTTGAACAGATATACTGCCATTCATTAATTCTACATATTTTTTGGTTATCGTTAGGCCTAACCCGGTTCCCTCGAAAGTTCTGTCATAGCCTTCACTCACTTGCCGGAATGGATCGAAAACTATGCTTTGTAGTTCCGGGGGAATGCCAATACCACTATCTTTTACTTCAATTACTACCCAGAGTAATCCCTGTCCTTCTTTTTGTGAAATTGTAACGGTAACGCCTCCCTTTTCAGTATATTTTATTCCATTGCTCACAAGGTTATTAATAATTGAATCGAGCATTTGCGGGTCAAGTGTTATCATTATTTCTTCCTGTGTAGCAAGAAACTCCAGGGATAATCCTTTATTCTGTGCCATACCGTTAAAGAGCTGCACGCAATCGCGAGTGAACTCCACGATATTAATATTCCGCAAATGAATTTCCTGCTTATTAGCCTCTATCTTTGCAAGATTTAGAATCAGATTTAATGTTGAAAGCAGCCGTTGCCCGGAAAGCCTTATTGTCCCGGCCATCCTTTTCTGTTCTGCATCATCGATTAGTTCGGTTAAGATTTCACTGAACCCTAAAATACCGTTGAGCGGCGTGCGAAGCTCGTGACTCATGTTTGCAAGGAAGTTTGTTTTAATTTGGTTTAGCTCTTCGGCACGTTCTTTTGCTGCGATAAGTGAATTCTCAAGTTGTTTCCTTGCAGTAATGTCGTTAAATGAAATTATTACGGATGAGGGGAATCCTGAATTATCATCGAAAACCGGTTGGGCATTGGCAGATATCCAGGTAAGTGGACGATCAGGGATTCTGATACCCATTACTATGTTACGAATGGGTTTTGACTGGACCATTGCCATCATTCCAGGGTACTCTGAACCTTCAAAGTTAGAACCATCTTCGTGAATAAATGAAACGGTTTCGTGATAAATAAAATAACCGGTTGTTCCTTGCGGTATAAGTCTCAGTATGCCTCTGGCAGCATTGTTTGCCATTATAATATTGCCTGCAGTATCCTGAAGAATAATTCCTCCGGCAACAGCGGATATAATGGATCTGTTTTGTTCTTCACTTTTTCTTAAAGCGTCCAGTGTATGTTTCCGCTCGATTACTTCTATTACTAAATCAGAAAAAAAACTGATTATTTGTAAATCCGGTACATCATAGTTAATTATTTTATTGCATACGCCAAGAATTCCTTGCAGGTTATCGTTAACCAATACAGGAAATATTAACGCGTTGGTGATTTCAATACCCGTGTCGTTAAAATAATTTGATACGTGTTGTTCGTGTCCCTGTCCCAGAATAAACGGGGCTTTTTTCTCGATGCATTCATTGATCAAGGCATCATGAATAATACATTCACGTTGACGTTTCCCCTTTGAATTATGCAATAACAATTTGAGTTGATCTGAGTGAGCCCGGAGGGTGGGAGTATTTTGTTCTTCCTGAATTTGGTAATAAAAACAATGATGACTGCTTGTCAGTTTGCTTAATTCATTAAGTACAATTTCCAGTGACGCTTCTAAAGGATTTTCACCAATGGCTTCTAAAACCTTAAGGCGCGCGTTTTGTAATTCAGCCAGAATTTTTCTTTGTGTAATATCAATAAGAAAAGTAAGCAGGTGGGGGGTATTATTTTTGTTTAATATTTGCACCTGAAAATCTATCCAAACCATTCTGCCAAAGGTGGAATATAACCGACACTCGGCCCTGCCAGGTTCCCCGGTTTTTATTGTACGATTTACAATCTCTATAAATCCGGATACCTTCCATGATTGGATTTCTCTAAAATTTTGTTGCAATAATGCTCCATCCGGAGCGCCTAACATGGTGGCCGCAGCTGCATTCGCGAAAACACAATTACCTGAATCAATTTCGTATATAGTAATTCCAAATGTTAAGTTTTCGAGCATCGAATTGTTAAAAGCAACTACATCCTGGTATTGCTGGGCTGCCAATACTTCTTCGGTAGTATTTCGAATAATACATATTAGCTGATCGTGCATGAGAGGAGCAAGCCGTGCTTCATAATATTCGATACCTGTAGGCATCTGTAATGAATATTCTGCAGTTACGGGAGTTCCGGTTATCAAAACATTTAGTCGTGCTTCATCCAGTTTTTCGCTTACGTCAGGCGGAAGTATATCGGTGAATTTCTTATTCAAAAACAGATCGGGGCTTTGATATAGATCATTCAATTTCCCGGCACGGTAATCAAGTATTACACCATCGCGAGAAAAACGGAAATAGAGATCAGGCAGCGCATAAAAAATCATTTCATATTCTGAATTCCTGCGGAGTAATTCATCCGAAAGAGTTACCGCTGAAGTAATATCATGAATATAGCAAATTAACTGAAGAGCCTGCCCTTCTTTGTTATGATGCATTACCGAATTATCGGAAACCCAAATCCACTTGTTATCACTCGTTCGTACTCTGTACGGTTTGCGGTGAAATCGAACAGTATTATTTCCAATAAATTTTAATGTTTCATGGTCGTAGCGTGGTAAATCTTCCTGTCGGATTAAATCTCTAAAGCGTAAATTACCCGTGATAAACTCCTGAACTGAGAAACCAAGATATTCGGATACATTATCACTAACATATTCTACGCGCATTTCCTTTTCGTAGTTCAGAATAAATACTATTGTAGCTCCTTGCTGAAGCAGATCATAGGAAGAAAAATTTTTATTCTCGGTAATAATCGGTGTATCTGCCGGTTCGCCGATCCGAATAATTACTGTGGATTTATCATCCTCCTTAACAACAGAGGTGTGAAAGGCGGTGAACTCTGAATTATTATCATTACGTACCAGCTTCATCATATAACCGGTTCTGGTACCCTCGAGTATCTGCTCGAAATATGATTTTGCCAATTGTGTCTCAGTAGGGGAGTGAAGAATTGAAAAAGGGAAGCCCTGTATATCTTCCTGGTTAAAGCCGGTACGAATTTCTGCTGCCCTATTGATCTGTTGTACCAGTCCGGTCTGATCTACCAGAATTACAGGATCATCGATAAAATCTAACAAAAACCCGGATAACGAACCGCTCATTTCCCTCTCCGAATGGATTAATCTGTGAGAATATATTTCCCGTTTATTAAGAAAGCCTAATCGGCAGCCTGAACATCTTCAAAAGTTATCATCGTTAAGTCTTCGTCAGTCGGATTTAACACTGTTAAAATCCTTTCTTCCTGATTACTTATTGCTTTATACAATAAATTACGCACTGTACGTGCATTACCGAAATTGGCATCCCGACTAGCATATAAGCGTGTGAATTTATCCAGCAACATTTGTAAAGCACCCTCATCGAGATGATAACCATTTTTCTCGCCAATCATCGTGGCGATTTCAAGCATCTGTCTTGGTGTGTAATCTTCGAACATGAAGAAATTTGTGAAGCGTGACTGCATCCCGGGATTCGCGTCTAAAAATGTTTGCATCTCTTCAGGGTACCCGGCAACTATTATTACTAATTCATCCTTGTAATCTTCCATACGCTTAAGAATTGTATCAATAGCTTCCTGGCCAAAAGCATCTCCTCCACGTGTAAGTGTGTACGCTTCGTCAATAAATAGGGTGCCGCCCAGCGCTTTAGCAATAACTTCATCTGTCTTAACCGCAGTTTGCCCCTGATAGCCCGCGACCAGAGCGGAGCGGTCCACCTCTACCAGGTGACCTTTTTCCAACAGGCCCATTTCTTTGTAAATTCGACTTAGCAGGCGGGCCACAGTAGTTTTGCCCGTACCGGGGTTCCCGAGAAATACGCTATGAAGATTCTTTTTTATTACCTTTAGTCCGCGTGCTTCGCGGATTTTCGCTACTTTTAATCCTGAAATCAGTTTATCCACTGACTTCTTAACCGAATCAAGTCCGGTTAATTCATTGAGTTCTTTGAGTAGCAGATCAAGTTTTTCTTTGTCGCCCTCAATATGGATAATTTTCTTTTCAGTCTGTACATTAACAATTTCCTGTAAGTCTGGCAGACGTAAAAATTTCGTGTGATCATCGGTCCGTTCATCTTTCGGAATGTCAACCATTCGAAGCATATGGTTACGGACAGCAGATTCGCAAACATTGCGAACCAGACGGGCATTACCAAAATTTTTATCCCGATTCCTGTATAATTCCATGTAATATTTCCGCAGCGCATCTTCGGCTTCAGTATCCAGTTGCATTTTTTTCTTACGCAGCACAACTTTTGTAATTGCAATCATTTCATCGGGAGCATAATCTTCGAACATGAATGTTTTTGTAAAGCGGGACTGGAGCCCGGGATTGCTTTCAATAAACTTTTGCATCTCTTCTGTATAACCGGCAGCTATTACGATAAATTTACCACGGTCGTCTTCCATGCGTTTCAGAAGTGTATCGATTGCTTCTTTGCCAAAATCGCTGGAATCACCCTGTTTTACCAATGTGTATGCTTCATCGATAAACAAGGTTCCGCCCATTGAGGTATTAACTAATTCCGTCGTCTTTTCTGCTGTTTTACCAACAAATGGTGCTACAAGCAATTGCCTGTCAGCTTCAACCAGATGGCCTTTGGGAATAATGCCAAGGGCCGCAAAGATTTGGCTTACAAGGCGGGCCACGGTTGTTTTTCCGGTTCCGGGATTCCCCAGAAATAAAATGTGATCGGTAAATTTGTTCTCGATATTTTCGCCCATATCGATATAATAATTCACCAACTTCACCATTTGATCGATATCTTTTTTAACCGAATGAAGCCCGGTAAGGCTATTTAATTCTTCAAGGGCTCTATTTAAGCTTTCACGATCAACACCAACTTTATAAGAATCGCCCCGGCTTTGAACAAACAGTTCACTAAAATCTTCTGCAGTAAACGTGGTTAGCGCCTGCTTATCACGCATGCTCTCGGGTAGCTTTAGATAGCGCTTACTCAGTTTCATTTTCGCATCATTGAATAAGTTGCGAACAAAGCGCGCGTTACCGAATGTCTTGTCTCTTTTACGGTAAATAGATGTAAATTCTTTTAATAACAGATCTGTTGCCGGGGTTTCAATGCTAAAATCTTCTTTTGCTGCAATTCCTTTAAAGATTGATATCAGTTCATCAGGGTTATAATCTTCAAAAGTAAAGAAGTGATTAAAGCGCGATTTCATTCCGGGGTTTGAAGACAGAAAATCTTCCATTTCATTTGGGTAACCGGCAACAATAATTGCAAATTGGCCGGCCTTATCTTCCATACGTTTCAGTAGTGTATCAATAGCTTCCTGACCGAAATCCTGGCCGCTGCCGCCTTTCTTTACCAAGGTATATGCCTCATCGATAAACAAGAGTCCACCCATGGCTTCTTCAATAACTTTATCCGTTTTCTGTGCAGTTTCACCTATGTATTGCCCAACCAGCGAACTTCTGTCAACTTCAACAAGATGGCCCTTTTCAAGAATGCCCATGGATTTGAATATTCCGCCAAGCACCCGTGCCACAGAAGTTTTTCCTGTTCCGGGGTTGCCCTGAAAGACACAGTTAAACGACATTGTGTCTTGTGTTTTTAATCCTAATTTTTGTCGTTCTTTAATAAATTGCAAATAATCGACAAATTCACGCATTGACTGTTTTACCGAAGACAGGCCGGTAAATGCGTTTAGTTCCTTAAAGAGCTCATCAATTGATGATGCCGCCGTGGGAACCGTCTCAACTGATTTTTGCGGTAACGTAGCAGCTGGCTGCCGCTTCGAAAGCTCACTTTCAAGTTGGTCTATATCAATCTCCTCGGTATTGGGTATTGATGACTGACCAATGAGAAACCACCGTTCACATATTTTCTGGTTGTTGAAGTAAATTTCAACGCAACCCTGTCCTCGTTTCCAGAATCCGGGTTGCTCGGTGCCCCAACTTTGCACCATTATTACCTGTTTCCAATTACTATCGGATTGAACCGAAAAATCATTACGTCCAACTTCATTTCCATTCACTTTCCAGATTGCTGTTCCGGAAAGCATCTCATCTTTTAGTTGGTAGTATGGATTGGAGATAATAGCTTCAATTCCTATGTAGCCGGTAAGTCCTTCCGCAAATTGAAGGTAATATTCCCGTTGGTTACCCCTGATCTCTTCGTTAACATCAAAAGTGCGGGCAAAATACCCGATACCCCAGGTATTATCAAATCGTTGAAAATCAGTTCTCTTTGTGAGTATTATTACTTTTTTATCCTGTTGAACAGGTTTTTCCGGCTGCTTAAGTATTTCTTCGCCTAATTGCTCATCGAGGCTCTGGTACATAGAGTGTTTGGTGCTTTTAGGCGATTCAAGTTGACCAAGGTTTATACTTGTTTTCTTGAAATGACTTGAAGTGGTTTCTTCAATTGCAGGAATATCTTCACCAAGAATATTTAGAAGGGAGCCCTGTTTAGGTGCAGATTCCTGCCGGTTTTTTTTCTCGGTATTTTGTAGTTTGTTATAAATTTGCTGAAAACGCTGGTCATCCTTAAGCGATTCATAAACCTTTTTGGCTTTTTCCAAGGCTGGTTTAAGTTGAAACAACGCGTACATCGATTCAAGCTCGAGGATTAGCATCCTGTTTTTTTGTTCGGTAGTTATTTCTTCCTGAAGTGATCGTTTAATTGCCCACAAAGAATACCAATATTCTTTTGATTTATAAGCATCTTCGGCTTCTTCAACATACGTTTTTTTATTGACCAACTTAGTTAGAAATGAGCCTGATTGCCCGGCGGCATTACGGTACCACTCACGTAAACGGGGGAAAATTTTCGTAGCACCACGGTCAGCGCGGATCGCCAGTTCAAATTCTTCCAATGCATCAGCATATTTTTCCTGGCCTGCAAGAGCTTTTGCTTTTAAATGGTGTGCCCACGAAAGCGGTTCAGTTTTGGTTTTAATAACCACATCCAAATCTGCAATGGCGCCATCGAAAATTCCCATTCGCATAAGGATAAAGCCCCGATAAAGCTTAGTTGTTGGCATCTCTTTGCCCAGTTTAACAGCTAAATCTGCGTATTCAAGAGCCAGGTCCGGTTCATTATTTTCCAGATAAGCCCATGCTAGGCAAATGGCAACCCTGAAATCATTCGGACGGAATTCGAAAACTTTTTGTGCATTCGTCAGAGCGATTCTATATCGACCTTCTGTAAGGTGATCAAATGCATCTTTTAATTTTTCGTCGAGTTCTTCATTGGTCAGAACTTGTTGTTGTGTCCGTAGCATACCCTGTTAATCGATTGTTCCAAATACTAAAGCAGTTTAACCAATGAATATATAAAAAAAACGGGTTATTTTTACAGGTAAACGGGGCTTTTTTTGATTTTATTGGTAATGATACGCGGGGCTAAACAGTAATGGGCCGCCAGCTTACCCGACGGCCCAAAATTTTAATGAATTATCTGTGCAGTCTCGTCTTGTTTTATAAATGAGAAAAAGAACATCATGGCCGCCAAAATCAGGTAGGCAGTTGCAAATTGATATGGAACTACCTGCAAATTGCCGGGGAGTGTCCACGGCAGGTACATACTGCCTTCCGGGTAAGCCGAGTGGATTAGCCCGAAGAATGTTAAACCGGCTAATAAGAGAAGATAAACCGAAGACTGCCGCAGTTTTTTATCAATGAGGGTTGCTACAAAGCCTCCCCACAACATTGCCGTGAGGATGAAGCCATTACCTAAGGCCACAATTACCAATAAATCCGATAAGGTTTTACCGGGCAGAGTAAGCATTTTATTAAATAATGCAATAGGAACCAACTCGGGGTTGCTAAGTTTAATTTGTAGCATGCGGGCTACCGTAGGGAAATAGGCAAAAGCAACTGCCGGTGTATGTTTTTCCGGGCATGCTTTAAAAGCCTGAACCATTATATCCAATGCAACAAATACAAGAATTGGCGCCAAAACCGCTCGGGGAATTAATTCAACAATAAACGATACATAACCAAGTATGCCTCCCAATCCGACAAAAATACCGGTTAGAAGTGTATAACCCGCTCTACTACCCATTGCTTTATACGCTGGCTGACCAATATACGGGGTGGTTTGTGCTACCCCGCCAAATAATCCTGCTACCAGTGTAGATAATGCTTCGGTTAAGAGAATACTCCTCGTGTTATAATCGTCTCCGGCAACCCGGGCACTTTCAGTTACATTAATACCGCCGACTATGGTGAGTAATGCGAAGGGGAAAGCGATAGGCAAATACCGTAATGCTTCGGTAAATCCATTTACAAATCCCAGAGTTGGCATGGGTATTCCTACATGAAATGCCCCCGATGGAGCTGCATATGTAGTGCCGAACCAGCCTAATGGCGCGCAGATATAATAAATTATAGTGCCTAGTGCAACGGCTGCTAAAATTCCCGGGAAATTTTTTGGCAGGCGCAAACCGGCTACGAGATTATACAGGATTAGTCCAAGTGCGATCATGCCAACAACAGGAAGCCCAAATATATCTATCAGAGGCATAATACCAATAAGCGCCAGACCAATTCCTGCAAGGCTGCCTAATAAACCTGCCTGAGGAACGATTTTCTGTACCCATTGACCAATAAATGAAAATATTAGTTTAATAACTCCAATTAGAACCATAGTTGCCATGCCGATGTACCAGGTCATCATAGCCGCGTCCTGAACATTCATTCCCTTGCCCTTAAGGTATAAGAATGCCGGACCAAGTACTGTAAGTGCAATACCAATTGTTGAAGGTGTATCTAAGCCAAGCGGCATGGCGGTTACGTTCGGATTACCTGTTTTTTTTGCCAATCTGAACGCCATTATTGTATAAACCACATCTCCAAAAAGTACTCCCAGAGCCGTGCCGGGAAACATTTTTGTAAATACAATATCTGCGGGGTAACCGAATCCAAAGACCAGAATTCCTGCCAGGTATGAGAGAACCGTTAAATTATCGAACATTAAACCAAAAAAACCATTGATGTCTCCCAGAACAAACCAACGGTATTTATTCTTTTGCATGTAGAACCTCGATAGTGAGAAAACGGATTTTATACCGTAAAATTACAAAAGTCTGGTGACAGGAAAGAAAATATTTTTTTATTTATGAAGGGAATGGGGGAGAAATAGAAAAAGCTGACAAGTATCTGTTTCCAACTCAATATACCTGTCAGCTGTTAAAACCTTTTCAGTAGTTCCTTATAACCTCACGAGATGGCTATACTAGACCTCTATACGCATGGATTCTTTGTGTGTAGATAGCACAAAATTCGTTCGGGTAGAGAGAACTCCCGGCCAAGACTGAACTTCAGCTAACAGTTTTTCCAATGCCTCGGTATTCTTAACAATGGCTTTTAGCAGATGAGAACCTTCTCCTAAAACCGCGTGGCACTCAAGTATATATGGATTCTTTTTTGCGTGCTCTACAAGCGCTTTATAATGCTTTGAAGATTCACTTTCCACAGTGATGAAAGCCATTATATCATAGTGAAAAGCTTTCTTGTTAACCTTTGCGAAATAACCTTCTATTATACCCTTCTCTTCAAGCTTATTCATCCGTTCACTGACGGAGGGAATAGAAAGGCCAATTATTTCGGACAGTTGATTGCGTTTCATTCTTCCTTTCTCCTGAAGAATCCGGAGAATCTTTAAATCAAGCTCATCCAACATCGCCTACCTAAAAATGTTAATAAATAATAGTTAATTACCTAAATATATTTATAATTCTTTTTACGAACAAATTATTGATGCCCGATATTTTCCCGATTTTCATATATATCATGGTATTTTTCAACCGGAACTGAAGATTTCCAGTGGCCTGAAACATATCCACCAGCCAAAATAGTGCTATAAACGATGATTAAGAGCCAAATCAGGTTCTTTTTATTCATTTTTATATTGCTGAACATCGGCTTAAATTCTAAAGTGTTTTCCACGGGGCAACTATCAACACAATTCATACATGATGTACATTCATCGGATATAACGGTGCCGGATTTCATTATTTTTATATGTGATGGACAAGATTTATCGCAAAGCGAACAATCAATACAAGTATTTGCATTGCGCTTTATACGGAATATACTTGCCAATGAGAGTATGCCGAATAATGCACCATAAGGACACAAGTATCGACACCAGAAATTTCGGATAAAAATCGATGCAATAAATAGTAATGTCAGAACGATTACGGTGAACTGGGACATGTGGAAGAAGAAATCAAACAACTTCACATCGGCAATAATATTATAATCGCCATCAAGAAAAACTTTTAATTCAGCCGCACTCATGGCGAAAATGGAAAGTGAAAAGAAGCCTAATAGTAAATATTTTAACGACCGCAAAGGGTAATCCAAAAATTTTGGCAGAACGATTTTTTTCTTCATTATGTGCTGCCCGAATGCTCCCACATATTCTGACATAAAACCTATTGGGCAAACCCAACTGCAGAATGATTTACCGGCGATTAGTGATACCGCGAGAAATCCGATAAACAAGAAAAAGCCTGCAGGATGAACCGGATGGATTAATCCGGTAAATAAAAAATATAGAAAACTCATGAGGGAAGAGATAGGTAAATACGCCTCAACGCCCGCGGGTCGGTAGGCGCTGCCAAGGATACCATTGGAACTGACAAATGCAATGAATTGGTAAAACTCGATTCCAATCCATATGCTTACGACTGCAAAAAGTACCTGAGAAATAAGGCGGTAATTCTGAACGGGTTTCTCTGTGTTTTTGACGATGCTGATTTTTCTGACTGACATTATAAAAACCTTATATCGGATAAAATAGTCCGATATAAAATATAAATTCTATCGCGAAATAAAAAGTGCAAAAAAGAGGGAATAAAAAACGAAGATTATGCCGATTCTCTTAAAATTAACAGGTCGGCTTTCCTGCCTGGCATTTCCGATCGAATGGAGGATAATGGGCAGGAATGCAATTAAATGTTCCATTCGGGTATATCCGAATATAACAGCAATGGATAACGACAACAGCAATATGAATTGATAGATAAAGTTATACTTACGGTAGGTGAAAAATTTACCGAGCTTTTTATTATTTGCAGAATTTGCTGAGAACATTTTCATGTGAATAAAAAAAGCAGAAGAAATAAAAAATGTCGAATTATATAACCACATAACGCCCAGGGTCAGGTTTATTTTACCGGTAAGGAGATATAGCATGGCAGGGCAGAGTATGGTAATTCCGAAAATTGCAATAATATCCCTGAGTAGTGCAAGCCTGTATTTAATACGTATATACTCGGCTACAAAGAATAACACACCGGCAGTCGGTATAAAGAGCAGCAGTCCGTAAAGTTTGGTCCGGATGATAAGTTCTAATCCCGGAAAAGCGGCACAGGAAATATATATTCCAAACCAGGTGAAGGCGTGGTTAAGCTTATCTAAGGAGCGGGGTTTTCGGGTAAATAATTCATCAAGAACCAATTCCATGGGGCGGTAGGCAAGGAAACAGAATAGGCTGATGATCAGAAATTGCAAAGCACTTAATGTAAATTCTCCAACTGTAAGAATTGCGGTTAGTATAGGAACAAAAATCATTGCCCAACTCCCATGTTCCTTCACCAGTATAGGCGAGCGCAGATTCCGGATAAAAGCTTTCAGGAGATGCTCTGAATTTTCTTTTTGGTTTTCAAGATGAACTGGTCAAGAGTTTCCTGATTCAGCATATCAAAGGTTTCTTTGCTAAGCTTCGACCAGGTCTCATGAACCGGGCAGGGAGCCTCATTGGAGCAATTGGGGAATCCTAACACACATGTTCGGAAAATACTATCGCCATCAATTGCCTGAACAATATCCATGAGCTTAATTTGGTTCACTGGCTTGTCCAGAAAAAAACCTCCGTTCTTTCCTTTCTTGGAGTTAACCATTCCGGATTCTGTAAGTTCCTGCAGAATTTTCGAAACAAATTCTTTGGGTATTCTTAATTTGCCCGAAATCTCGTCGGCAGAAGCAACAGCAGATTCTGTTATAGACGATAAATAGAGAACTGCCTGCAAACCATATTCACATTTTTTTGAAAAGATAATCGACATATCAGAGTAAAAATTCCGATTAATAAAAATTATAGATCTATAATACAAATTATTTCCCATTCACAAAATATTTTTTATGTTAGAGGGCAATTATTTGGAATACCTGATGACTTGGAATTTACACCGACTTTTACTGATGTTAATAGCAATTAGCTGCTCAGCATTTGCCCAGCTGGTTGAAATGCAGGATTATAATGTTGCGGTATCGCGTGCTACAACTATTCGTTTCGATGGAACCTGGAACTTTGCGCAAACAGGTGATAAGGTAGAATCGAATAATGCAACAGGATCTTTCCTCTTTGATCAATTCCTTTCATCATTACCATTGGCGTGGGGAACCACAATAAAAGCTACCGGTGGAAAAAACTTTGATTCATATAATCATGATGTAAGCTTTAATGGTAATTTTAAGAAGTACGTTTGGAACGATGCTGATTGGTTTGGCAAGACTGAATTAGCCGCTCGTCATATGAGTGATTATAAGCAGGTAGCTTCAAATCTTTTTGTGGGTTTTGGTATCGGCCGATATATTGAAGCAACTCCTTTAGCCAAAGCAGTACGTATTGAAGATCATCTGATTCGTGATGGGATAGTTACCGGGCATTTGCCGAAATCTACAATGCTAAGTATAGCGGGTATTATTGAACGGGAAAATGAGTACAAAGCAATTTATAGCGAGCAGCTTTATGAAAACGCGTGGATACGGGATATAGAAAATGAAATTCAAAAATCGGATTCACTAAAAGATGAAAGTGTAGGGGCGTTGGGCGTAATGCGTATGCGGCAGGTGCTTTTTGGAATTAACGAAAGAGTTAATAAACGATACTATGGGTGGGATGTTTCTTTAGGTTTTCAATTTGAAATGACTACGCATGATAAAACAAAACCGGGTGCACCTTCATTAAGTCTAAACGTTAATTATGCATTGCCCATTGGCTGGGTGGCACAGGTCACTTCTACATCCCGTATAGCAACCCCGGTTGATAGTGCTTTTGGTCGTATGGTACAATTGGATTATTCATCCTCACTCATATATGAATTGAATAATCGAATAAATTTTGTATCAACATATACATTTACAGGAGCCAAAAAAATTGATACGGATTGGGCTCTTATCCACAATTTATATGTTTCCTTCTGGTATTATGTAGAAAATAATACCAATTTTATTGTAGCATTTTCTTATACGAAAGCCAAAGGTGCCCCGAAAAATATAAATACGAATGTAGGGTTACAATATAATTTCTATTAAACCGCAAAGCTTTTAGCCGACGTATTTAGACTTTAGGAGTTCTGAGTATTTTTTTTTGCTCTTTGGTAAGCGGGTGTTTGTTTTTTCTATTGCTCTTTTGCAAAGGATTATCATTGTAGAGTTTGCCTATTTCGGCACCAAAAATGAAAACTGCTGATGAGTAGTATATCCAGAATGCTACAGCCACCAAAAATGCATACGTGCCGTAAATCTGACCATACGTTGAAAAATTCGATAGATAATAACCGAAAAGTTGTTTCATCCCTTCCCACATTCCCGCGGCCCATAAAGCCCCAATCAACACGGATCTTTTGCGAATTTTTACTATTGGTACAAATCTGTAGAGCACTGAAAATACGATTGTGATTAACAGGAATGAAATTGACATTGAAAAAACTTTGGTAGCGAGTTTCTGAAAAAATGGATGTTGCAGGAATTTTAATTCCATAAACACATCTGAGGCATTTTTCAAAAGATCTAAAAGGGGAAGTAATACCGAGGTAATTACAAGAACCACCATTGTTACAAAGATTAACGCGAAATCCCGAAGCTTTCCAAGGATTATATTTACATCCTCTTTCGCTCCAAAGATCTTATTTAATACCGTGCGAATACTGCCGGAAAAACCACTGGCCGCGAAGAGTAAACCACCAAGACCGATAATACCAACTACATCTTTGTATTTTACGAGTTCGTTAATTCGGTTGAATATTAGTTCTCTAACAAAGTCAGCATATTCTTCATATGGAATAACTGTATAGATTAATGAGTCAATCTGCATTGATACACTGGAAGAATCGAGGAAGTTTCCGAGTATCCAGAACAAAATCAGAACAAAAGGAATTATACAAATGAATAATGAGAATGCCAGTCCCGCTGCAAAAATGAAAATATGATGCTCATCGAGACTGACGTAAATTCCTTTATAATAGTAAAGTATGTTATCCCAAATAAATTGCAGGCGCCATTGAATTGACTGCTGACTAAGTTTATCACGAAGCCAACCGTAAGATTTTCGTATGGTGTCCTTTTTCTTCATTTATTGAATTGCCGGCAATTCGTGCGAAAGACAATGAAGGGTGCCCAAACCCCAGACCAAATCGGTTGAGTGAATACCTGTTACCAGGTGTTCGGGGAATAATTCCTGTAGTGTCCCCAGTGCTATTTTATCCATGGGGTCATTGAATGTTGGTACCAGTACATATTGATTCGTAATGTAAAAGTTAGCATAACTGGCCGGCAGCCTCATGTTTTCAAAAACAAGCGCTTTGGGCATCGGTAGGGGAATGACATCAATTTTTTCACCTCGCGCGGTGGTCATGCCTTCAAGACGTTCTTTATTTTCCATCAATTTATGGTAATTGGCATCTGTAGAATCTGTTTCAGAAACCAATACAACGGTGTGAGGGTTAACAAAACGGCAAAGATCATCCACATGACCATGCGTATCATCACCTGCAATTCCATCGCCAAGCCATATAACTTTGTCGATACCCATATATTGTTTGAACAGGTTTTCGTAGTCTGACTTGGAAAAGCCCGGATTCCGAACCTGAATCTTCGGATCGAGTAAACATTCTTCAGTGGTTAATAAAGTACCCTGTCCATTATAATCAATAGACCCGCCTTCAAGAACTACATGCCGGCTTTGAAATTCCGCAGTAATCAGTTCATCACCGGTTACTTTAGCAATAAACGAGGGCAGCTTAAAATCTTTTTTCCAATTGGGGTATTTAGCCCATCCATTGAACTTAAAATGAATATCTTTTCGGATTGCTTTTTTCCCTGCACCTTCGAGCACGAACACCGGAGCACTGTCGCGCATCCAACTACGGTCGGTAGCCAGGAGGCTGAGATCTACATTAGCAATATTAGCATGGGCTTTTTCAAGCACCCGCTTAATAAACTCCCGTTGTTTACTGTTTTGTGCCAGGAGTATTACCTTTTCAGACTCAGCTATTTTCTTAACAATTTCACTATAGACCCAATGAATAGGTACAAATTTTCCTGGCCAATCAGTAGTATTTGTGGGCCAGCAAAGAATAGTTGCTTCATGCTTTTCCCATTCAGCGGGTAATCGGTATGTGTGCTTTGATTGTTTCGCCATTTTCTGCATATCTCCAATTAGTCAATATAGCGTTTTATTATGTCAGAATATGCATCAATTCTGCGGTCACGTAAATAAGGCCAATTTCGCCGAACATTTTCCAGATGTTCATAGCTGATATCAGCTAAAAGGATTTCTTCTTTGTCGGTCGATGCTTTTGCAAGTATTACGCCTTGCGGATCGCTGATGAATGAAGAACCCCAGAATTGAATTCCGGCCTGATCAGCATGCGGGCGTTCTAAACCAATTCTATTTGCGGCTGCTACATAAAGGCCATTAGCTACAGCATGCCCCCTCTGTACGGTAGTCCATGCATCAAGTTGGCGCTCCCCAAATTTTGCTTTTTCAGCGGGGTGCCAGCCAATTGCGGTAGGGTAGAATAGTACCGGAACTCCCTGCAAAGCCATAATCCTGGCTGCTTCAGGGAACCATTGATCCCAGCAAATTAATGTTCCTATCTTCCCCAATTTAGTGTCAACAGCTTTAAAGCCCATATCGCCGGGCGTAAAGTAAAATTTTTCGTAATATGAGGGATCATCCGGTATGTGCATTTTACGGTATGTACCCGCGATGCTGCCATCGGTGTTCATAATCGCGGCACTATTATGGTACATTCCGGGGCCGCGGTGCTCGAAAATGGGTACTATGATAACTACATTTTTTTCTTTTGCTATTGTGCTGAATAATTCCGTTGAAGGACCCGGAATTGGTTCAGCGAGGTCATAATAGTCAATATCTTCTTTCTGGCAAAAATATTGTGACCGGTATAATTCAGGCAGGCAAATAACCTGCGCTCCTTTATCAGCAGCTTTGCGAACAAAATCGGCAGTTTTTTCTTCATTCACTTTCGGGTCGGGTGTGAATGCAAGTTGCAATACACCAATAGTAAAATCCTGGGTCTTCATTGTCTTATCCTTTATTTTCACATTCTTATAAACAAAATCATTGATGAAGCGACAATCGCTGTTTAATTGTCCCGTCGTTATTGTATTCGGTGCGTACCTGTAAGACGCCATCCCTGAATAATTCTTCAGTCGTTAGTTTTCCAGTAACGTCATATTCCCGGCTGAAGCCATCTTTCAGTCCATGGAAATATTTTTCTACTTTTGCACAATTCCCGTTCTTATAGAACGTAGTTTTATCACTACTGAGTAAGCCATTGTAATACGATTCGGTTGAATACAAAAGACCATTCATCGAATATTTTTTTAATTCGCCCGAGCGTTTGCCATTTTCGAAATAGGCAACTGTATCCTGCTGACCTCCCGGGTAGTATGTAATATACAATCCGTGGTATGCGCCTTTCTTTAAGAAGGTTTCTGCACGTAACTCCCCGTTTTCATAGAAGAATTTCTTTGTTCCGTTCGGAAGCCCGTTATCATAATCAAAATAGGCAGAAACAACGCCGCCGGGACCAAATTCAAAGGCCCGCCCTTGCAGCGTATCGTTAATGAACAGGCTTTCCAGTTCCAGGTATCCGGTGGGCGCATAACGATGGTATAAGCCCGTTCGTTTACCATCGCGAATCAAGTACTCTTCTGCAAGAGCTCCGTTGGAGTGATATTTCTTTATATACTGCTCTACCTGTTGCTGCTTTCCCAGATAATCATACCTAATTCTACCCAGCAATTCACCATGCGAATAATTATCCTTTACCCGTATGTCTCCCGCAGCATCAAAAATCAACAGGGTCCCGTCAAGTTTATCGTTAACGTAATACGCGTCAACGGCAATTCGGCCATTATCATGATAGACGTAGGATTTTCCTTGCTGCATATCATTAATAAAGTTTCTTTCTACTTCTTTCTTTCCATTCAGGAAGTATGTTACGGAAATGCCATTCAATGACCCGTTATGATAACGCCATTCACCCTGAAGTTTCCCATCCTTATAGAATGTTTTTGTCATTCCTTCAAGTTTACCGGCTGAGTAAAGCTGAATAGACCATAATTCGCCTGTTTCGTAGTACCAGCGTGATTCGCCCTGCCGCGTACCATTATGATACATCCACTCTATGCTTAGCTTGCCATTCTCAAAGTACCAAAAGGACTTGCCTTCCTCTTTCCCGTTCTGAAAATTCCAATCTTTCCAGATCTTTCCCGTAGGGTAGAACTCAATGAAACGCCCCTCGGGTTTTCCGTTGATTGAAAACCCTTTGGATTGCACGGTACCATCGGCGAAATATGTCCGTACTGTATCCTGTGCATGAAGTTCCAACCCGGGAATAAGTACAATGTTTCCCAATAACGTCAGAATAATCCAATGAGCTAAAAGATGCTTATGTATTGTTACGCGAAAATATATTGTATTAATAGTACAAAATCCAATTTATGTAATACCTAAATTTACGGATTGTTACAGGAAACAGAAAATACACCGGGGTATAGAGAAAAGATAATTTCGGCGAATTATGTATATAATCGGAGAGAGTGAGTGTTAAAAAAAAATTTTGTTTCCGGTAAAAAAAAATCACTAACTTTCAAGGCTATATTTCATTTAATATTAAAAGGTTCAAGTTCTATGATGAAACGTATCCACTTAATCGCGTTATTCGTTGCTTTCCTTTTTGCTCAAACCACCACTGTATTCGCGCAGGCTAATTCCGGCTCCTGGATTAAGCTTGATACGGTTAAAGCAGGTAGGTTTGATAACGGAAAGATGTGGACATTCGATTTTCCTCCCAAGAAGTATTTCGAAACAGAATACAACTTTATTCCCAAGGACGACTGGTTTGAAAACGTGCGTATGGCTGCTTTGCGTTTTGCAACCTATTGTTCAGCCTCCTTTGTTTCTGAGGATGGTTTGGTAATGACTAATCATCATTGCGCGCGCGAAAGCGTAACTGAAGTGCAAAAACCTGGAGAAAACTTCCATGATTTCGGTTTTTGGGCCCCTACACTGCAGGATGAACGCAAAGTGCCCGGCTTGTTTGTCGATCAATTGGTACTTATTAAAGATGTTACCGCTGATATCCAGTCAGCAATTGACAAAGGCAAGGATGATGCTGAAAAAGTAAAGAATTATGAAGACAAGAAAAAAGAAGTAGAAAAAAATTACAAGACCGAAACCGGGCTGGAATGCTCGGTAGTTCGTTTCTATAATGGTGGTAAATATTCGCTCTATGGATACAAACGCTATAATGACGTTCGTTTGGTATTCGCTCCTGAAGTCCAGCTTGGATTCTATGGCGGTGACCCTGACAATTTCACGTATCCCCGTTATGCACTGGACTGTTCGTTTTTCAGAGTTTACGATGAAAATGGAAAACCACTGAAAACAAAACACTTTTATAAATGGAGCCCGAAAGGTGCTGCGGATGGAGAACCGGTATTTGTTGTTGGTAATCCGGGAAGAACCGGTCGTTTAAGAACTATAGCCCAGCTTGAGTACGCGCGCGATATTCAGAATCCGGTAACATACAGAATGTTAAAGGGCTTGTGCGATGTTTATTCTGAGTATATTGCCCAGGATAATCCTCCGAACAAGGATGAATTAAATGATCATTATTTCTCTTATTCTAATTCATTAAAGGTTTATGACGGAATATTAAAAGGATTGCGTGATGAAGTTTTAATGCAGAAAAAACGCGTTTTTGAAAACAATTTTAAGGCTGCTGTTAATGCTAACCCGAAATTACAAGCCGTTTATGGCGATATGTGGTCTAAAATTGAAGGTACAAGAGCGGAAGTACGCAAAATTGCTGTGCAATCGGCTTCATATAATCTCTCCCCGATAGTTTTAGCACAGTATTTTACGGTTGCAAAACAATTAATTAAATACGCTGAACAGTTAAAGAAACCTGAAGTAGAACGTGAAAAGGACTACGTTGCTGATTCTTTAACCAAGACTGCTGAAAAAATATTCCCCGCAGATTTTGCAAAAGGTATGCAGGACCGTTTATTAGCGCTTGATCTAAATTTTGTATATTCCTGCGTTGGCGATCAGCACGAAATGATTCAGCTGGCAGGCGGAAAAATCGGCAAAGAAGGAGCTCAGTATCTTCTGAAAAACAGCTTAATCACTTCAAAATCTGATGTGATTAAACTTGCTGCCAAAGGTGCTGATGCAATTCTTAACTCATCCGATCCATTTATTAAGTATATGCTGCAGACAAAAACGAAAGCTAAAGAACTTTCCGATAAAGTACGCACGATTGTAAATTCAGAGACAGATTATGTTCAGAAACTTGGTCGTGCTTTATTTGAAGTGTATGGAACTGAAATACCCCCGGATGCAACTTTCTCGTTACGTATTTCCGATGGTGTGGTAAAAGGATACGATTACAACGGAACAACAGCGCCATCACATACAACTTTCTATGGGTTGTACGACAGATGCTATTCCAATGAAAATAAATTCCCCTGGAATTTACCCGAGCGTTGGCTGCATCCCTCAAAAGATTTTGATATGGAAACCCCGATGGTGTTCGTTTCTACAAATGATATAATCGGTGGTAACTCAGGCAGTCCGGTTATTAATAAAAACGCCGAAGTTGTTGGTTTAGCTTTCGATGGTAATATTGAAAGCTTACCGGGAGAATTTATCTTTACAACTGAAGCAAATAGAACACTTTCAGTTCACTCGACTGGCATGCTTGAAGCAATTCAGGATATGTACCTCGCAAAAAGACTTAGTGAAGAATTGAAGGCTGGTAAGATTAAATAATCTTCTTAAGGTCCAATATATTTTATAAGGCTGCCCCAACCGGCAGCCTTTGTTATTTTAAAGAAAAATAGGGATTAGGCTGCAATCAAATGAACGGAAAGAGATGAGAAAATTGGGCTGGGGGAATAGCATTTTTTCCGTAACTTTGCAGATTGTACAAAAATATAACATGAGAGACGAGCATGAGTCTAATTGATAAAATACAAGCCGCTGGAATTGTGGGTGCCGGAGGTGGCGGTTTCCCTGCACATGTTAAAGCCCAGGCAAAAGTTGAATTTATAATAGCTAATGGTGCAGAGTGTGAACCACTAATTCATAAAGATTTCGAATTAATGTTGCATTTCCCGGCGGAAGTTGTTGGCGGGATGAAATTGGTTATGGACGCTACAGGGGCTCAAAAAGGTTACCTGGGGGTTAAGGCAAAGAATAAACAGGCTATTGAAGCCCTCGAAAAATATCTGCCTGGCACCGGTATCGAGATGGTTATTCTCGGTGATTTCTACCCGGCGGGAGACGAGTATGAACTGGTTTATCTTGCAACGGGCCGACTTATCCCTCCTGCCGGTATCCCTTTGAATGTAGGCTGTGTGGTTAATAATGTTGAAACATTTTATAATATATATCAGGCAGCCCGGGGCAGTGCGGTAACCAGAAAATTTGTATGTGTAGCCGGCGCTGTAAAAAAGGCTTCTTCGTTTTTCGTTCCGGTAGGTACTACTTTTCGGGAATTGATAGAATTTGCCGGGGGCACCACGGTAAATGACTTTGGAATCTTTATCGGCGGCTTGATGATGGGTTCATTGACATTCGATTTGGATGAAGTGGTAACAAAAACCACTTCCGGGTTAATAGTTCTTCCTAAAGACCATTATTTAGTAGGACGAAAAAACCGATCTGCACACAATAAATTGAAGATTGGCAAATCAGCCTGCGATCAGTGTAGTTATTGCACAGAAATGTGTCCGCGGTATCTGTTAGGGTATGATGTACAACCACATAAAGTTATGCGCTCACTTGGTTTTACAACTGGTGGTAAGGCTGTATGGAATCAGTTTGCTGAGCTATGCTGCGCTTGTGGGTTATGTACCCTGTATTCCTGTCCTGAAGATTTATACCCCAAGGAAGCTTGTGATAATTCTAAACAGGAAATGAAATCTGCAAATTTCAAGTATAAACAGGAAAAACCGGTAAAAGTGCATCCGATAAAAGAGGGCCGCAGAGTTCCACTACGCCAGTTGCGCCACCGGTTACAAGTGGAAAACTATGAAAAACACGCTCCATATCTAGAAGCCATGCCGGAAGTGCAATCGGTTAAAATAATGTTAAAGCAGCATGTTGGTGATAAGGCACTGCCAATTGTATCGATGGGGGATAGTGTAAAGGAAGGAACGCTTATTGCCAAGCCGGCTGAGGGTAAGTTGGGTAGTTACATCCACTCATCTATTGACGGTAAGGTAACACATATAGCAGAAGATTATATTAAAATCAGCAGGTAAGTAAAATGATAGAGATGAATTCAATTGGATTGATAGAATTAACCAGTATAGCATCCGGGATGTTAGCAGCGGATATTATGCTGAAGACTTCAGAGGTGGAATTAATAATCAGTAGAACAATTTGCTCCGGAAAATATATGGTACTTATTGGTGGAGATGTAGCAGCGGTAAGAACCGCGGTGGAAAACGCTGCTGAGCAAATTGGGTATGGTGTCATTGATAGTTTTGTAATCCCCAATGTTCACCGTGATATTTTTCCCGCTTTAGCGGGGCATTCTCAGGTGTCTCAACTCGAAAGTCTCGGAATTTTGGAATCATTTTCTGTTTCCGCCCTTATTGAGGGAGCAGACGCGGCTGTTAAAGCTGCAAATGTTCAGTTGATTGAAGTACGGTTGGCAATGGCGTTAGGCGGTAAAGCTTTCGCCACTATGACGGGCGAGGTTGCTGCTGTAACAGCTGCAATTGAAGCCGGAGCACACATGATTGCAGAAAAAGGTTTATTGGTTAATAAAGTAGTAATTGCCTCCCCAAGGCCCGAATTATTGAATGAGATGATATAAGCATGCTCCGTAAAAAACCTGAACTAGCTGCTCCCGCGGGAAATTGGACAATGCTCCGCACGGTCATTCAAAACGGAGCAGATGCAATCTATTTTGGCCTTGAAGATTTTAACATGCGTGCCCAGGCAGAAAACTTTACTGTCGAAGATCTCCCGGAGATAGTAGCGTATTGTTCGGAGCACGGTGTAAAAACACATCTCGTGGTGAATGTAATTATCTATGAGCATGAGCTTCAGCGCATCGAAATCGTCTTGCTCCGGGCAGCCGAAGCAGGGGTTAACCTCATAGTTTGCTGGGACTTAGCCGTTATTGCTTTATGTAAAAAAATAGGACTTAGTTTCTGTATCTCAACACAAGCCTCCATTAGCAATTCACTCGCCGCGGAACAGTATAAACAGATGGGAGCAAGCCGTATTGTTACCGCCAGAGAGTGCACATTGAGCCAAATTAAGCAAATTCGGAAGAATACTGATATAGAGATCGAAGCTTTTGTACACGGAGCAATGTGTGTGGCAGTTTCCGGTCGCTGTTTTATGAGCCATGAAATGTTTGGGCGTTCTGCTAACCGTGGAGACTGCCTGCAATCGTGTAGACGAGAATACGAAATATATGATCGCCGTGCTGATGTAAGTCTTTTAATTGGAAAGGATTATGTTATGTCAGCTAAGGACTTAAATACCCTTTCTTTCGTTGAGCAGCTTATCGAAGCCGGAATAGATGCCTTTAAAATTGAAGGCCGGAAGCGAAGTCCGGAGTATGCAGCGAAGGTAACATCGGTTTACAGGCGTGCAATTGATGCATATTTTGCCGGGCATTTTTCAGAAGAATTCCGGAGCATGCTCCAAACTGATTTAGAACATGTTTATAACAGAGGGTTTAGCACAGGATTTTATTTTAATCGTCCCGGCAGTAAAGAGTTTACGGAGCATGAGGGGAATATTTCCCCGGTACGAAAAGAATTCATCGGTGTGGTGCTTAATTATTTTGATAAAAAACAAATTGCCCATATTCGCCTTTCAGCAGGGGGTATTAGTATTGGCGAAAAAATCTTAATTATGGGTAAGACAACTGGCGTGGTGGAAGTGGAACCGGCAGAACTGATGGTTAATGACGTTGACGGGAAAAATGCTTCGGAAAAAGGGGACCTGATTACTTTTCCCTGTCTCACAAAAGTGAGACAGGGTGATAAAGTATATAAAATTGTAGATCGGGAGGATTTTCAGGAGTATGCCTAGGAGCATGCTAACTGAATTTTCGTTCGCACGTTCTGCAAAGTTTCCTTAAAATTCGTGTCATTCTGGCTAAGGTTTTGAATTGTTTCACAGGCATGGATTACGGTAGTGTGATCCCTGCCTCCAAAATAGAGGCCGATGTTCTTTAAGGAAGATTTTGTTAATTCCTTTGTAAGGTACATTGCCATCTGCCGCGCAAGTACAATCTCCTGTTTACGGGTTTTATCCCTAAGTTTATTCTCATCCACCTTCATATAATCACTTACAATTTTCGAAATAGCATCTGTTGTAATGTTATTTCTTTTCGTTGTAGAGATTTCCTGAACAGATTCCTTTGCCAGGTTAATATCGATTTCGCGTGATGTTATAGTTACGTTAGCTAATAATCGTATCAGGCAGCCTTCAAGTTCACGTATATTCGATGTAACGTTCATTGCAATATATTCCAATATCTCATCAGAAAGTTGCAAATTATATTCATCAGCTTTTTTATTCAGAATCGCCAGACGGGTTTCAAAGTCAGGCGGTTGAATATCTACGGTTAATCCCCAGTTAAACCTTGAGATAAGGCGTTCATCGAGGCCGCGAAGCTCCTTTGGTGGTTTATCACTGGTAAGTATAATCTGTTTGTTATTCTGATGAAGGGAATTAAAAATATGAAAAAACAGCTCCTGTGTTTTCTCTTTACCAATAAAGAACTGTATATCATCAAGAATAAGAACATCTATTGTTTGATAATAGCTGGAAAACTCCTGTTGTCTGTTTTCCTTAATTGCTTCAACATATTGGATAAAGAAATTATCCAGCGATAGATAAATGACTTTTTTATTAGGGTGTAATTCCTGAACCCTGTTACCAACTGCCATAGCAAGGTGGGTTTTCCCCAGTCCAACGCCTCCATAGATGAAGAACGGGTTGAACGAAGTGGTACCCGGTGAGGCTGAAATAGCGAAGGCGGCCGCATTAGCCAGCTGATTGCAGCTTCCTTTTATAAAATTATCGAACGTGAAAGATGGTTTTAGATTCGATTCATGTTTTTGAACTTCTGGAACAGGCACGATTAGAGTTGTCATCGGTTTTTTCAATTCAACCTGTAACTCGGCTCGTTCTTCTGCCTCGCGGCGTTCTATAGACTGCGGATCTTCGTACTTATAAGCCAGAATAGCTTCTTCCCCCAATACCTTTTTAATACTCTTATTCAAAAGGTTATTATAGCGGTGATCTATCCACTCATAAAAATATGAATTGGGTAATTCAATAGTCAGCTTCTCAGACTCTAAAGAAACAGCCTTCAGGGGGCTGAACCACGTGTTAAATGTGTACGGTGTAACGTGTTCTTTTATTAATTTTAAGCACTCAGACCAGGCTTCAGTAGGTGTAGTAATATTTAGTGCCATAGCTGCGTTCATTTAAGTTTTCCACATTTCCGGTTTCTGGAAAACCGTAATTTACATAAATTTAACATATTTGATTTTTCAAAGAAATTTTTATCCACAAGTTTTCCACATTAATCGATAAAACTGTAACATATTGTTATATAATTAGATAGGGTGTGTTGTATAATAATTAACAACAGCTTTGGTGGATTAAGTTTCCACATTTGGTTCGTGGCACTTGTGAAACCTTTTCACGTTTTCAACATATCCACAAGTTATCCACATACCACCGTTGCCATTATTATGATATAAAAATACAGGTATCAGAGCGGTATTTGCAAATGAATTTTTTTGAAAAAAGAACTTTTTAAATTACCAAGCTCTTTTTTTAAAAAGTGAGTTAATAAAATGAATGAGAACAGAAATTTCGTGTAAAAACGGAAGGAAAATTCGTTGAGTATAGGGGAATTGGTACGAGAATTGCCCCTGAAATTTACCGGTCAGAGTGATATCGCACATAAGTTTGGCAAATGTTGGCAGCCAGTACACGGGAGAAATAAAACTGCATAAAAAGCTAAATAACGTTATATAATTGATAGCATGCCAGATAAAAAGGATAACCTGGTTTTTTCGGCTATAAACATGGGAGGTGGATACGTGTCTGGCGCGTTGACGTAAATATGTTGAAAGAGAATATGCTGTTTCGGAGAACACACAGGCATCCAACGCCGTAATCTCTGCAATTCGTAATCCAAATTCCACAGCTTCCCGGATGAATAAATCATCATCCCCGCCAATTCGTTCCCGGGTGCCGGAGTACCCTTGAATTTTATCGAATGCATGGCGGGTATAGCCGAAATTTCTCGCGGTTGCAGTATAAAAAACACCGCTGTTGGCCAGTGCCCTCGTGAGCATTCCGTTACGAAATTGTTCATAGCAACTTAGGGTATTAATTACATTGCCATGTTGTATGAATGGGGCCGGTCCAAACAATACATCATTTCCCGAAGTAAATCCGGCAGAATAGTACTTCAAAACATCAGGCGATAGTGAGCAATCTGCATCAGTAATGAAAATATGTTGGTTCGCTGCCTGTTTAACGCCAAAAGCGAGTGCCGATTTTTTGCCTGGTTCATCACCTTGCTTTAGTGAGAGTACTGTGCATTTCAACTTAGTCCGGGTCTGGAATTGTTGGAGAATTTTTAATGTTTCATCCGTTGAAAAGTCGTTTACGAATATCACTTCGAAACATGCCGGAGGATATTTTAACAACTCCAACGACCTGAGCAGCGGAGAGATTCGGCGTGCTTCATTTTTACAGGCTACAATTACTGATATGGGGATTAGTGATGAAAGGTGAGCGCCAGAATAAGCTGACGCTCTGCCAAAGTGTAATTTACCAAATAAAAATAGTATACTACATATATATAGTAGTAAAAGAATAATAGCAACAATCAATGTGTTTGGCTCTAATTAGATAATTTAGTAACATTAATGATTAGATCGCCTTCCTCAACGGAATCGATGATATTTTGTCCACTTACAACTTTACCGAAAACTGTATAATTCCCGTCTAAATGGAAAAAATCGCCAGTTGTAACAAACCATTGCGAGCCTTCGGTATCAAAATCCGAGCGCGCCATTCCTAATATTCCTTTCGAGAAGTGAATGGGGCTTAGTTCGGTTATTATTTCATATCCTGGCCCAC
>JAJTBZ010000010.1 GCA_021286645.1 Ignavibacteria bacterium | reverse complement strand
CCTTTGGGCCCTTTCGGATCCAATCTCACCCGATACAAAATTCCATATTGTGAAATCCTCCGATGGTGGCGCGACCTGGGTGCTGGCAAATAATGCCCCTACACAGCCAAATAGCAATGTTTATGGTGCTAATAATTCATTTTACCATATTGGTAACACATTCTGGTTCGGTGTAGGCGGTGCCAGTGGAACCACTGGAGCGAATATTGTGTACCGATCAACAACAGGTGTCGATGGCCCATGGACTGCATATACAACAACTGCACAATTTTCCGGTGCCCTTGCATTTAGCACGCAAACAGGTGCAGGTTTGTGTGGTTTCTGGCAGCAAACAAACTTATTAAACGCATCCCCTGATGGTGGTTTAACATGGTCCGCGGTAAACGGTACATTCGGGCAGGTGCATGGTGTTGAATTCCTTAGAGGTCTTCCGATAGCTTATGCAGCTACTACTACCGGATTATGGCGATCTTTAGACAATGGTCAAACCTGGGTACAGGATCAATTGCCTCCGGGAACGGCAGAAATGGAATTTGTGAAATTCTATTCGCAAACTGTTGGCATGGTAGGCGGACAGGGAGGAATCTTACTTCGTTTCAATGGTGATGTTGCCGGCGTAACCGTTGCTTCGCCCAATGGTGGTGAGAATTGGCAGGGTAATACCACCCACAACATTACATGGTCATCTTTCAATCTTGATGTCGTGAAAATAGAATATACTACCAATAATGGCACAAATTGGATATCTATTGTCTCCGGTATAAGTGCCAACCAGGGTACGTATAGTTGGGTTGTACCAAATACTCCAGGAACTCAGTGTAAAGTTCGCATCACCGGTATGAACAATACTTCGGCTACCGATATGAGTGACGCGGTATTTACTATATCGCCCGCAGGACCTACAATTACCTGGGCTTGCCCGATAATTGTTAAAGATGCCGCTTCACCAGCTCAACAAGCCACTGTTACATTTGGTTTTTCTCCCGATGCAACAAATGGTATGGACGCTGCTTTAGGTGAATTGCCGCTTCCGCCGCTCCCGCCAACAGGCGTATTTGATACTCGCTTTGAACTTCCTATTACACCTGCTGATTATTCATTAAAAGATTATCGGCCGGATAGTTGTAAGTCAGCTGTCTGGACTCTTAAATTCCAGGCTTCAGCCGATCCTGTTTCCTTAAACTGGAACAGTGCATTATTACCTGCGGGGTCATTTATTCTAAGAGATGCGGTCTCTGGCGGACAAATTGTAAATATCGATATGAAATCGCAAAGTGCATGTGTAATGCCAAATCCGGCAGTTACTGTATTAACAATAACGTATTCATTACAAACGAATGCAACAATAATATTAAATTCCGGATGGAATTTGGTTTCCGTTCCAATAGCAGCAAATTCCATGAGTGCTTCGAGCGTTTTCTCGGTTGGCAACGCTCCTGTTTATGGATATAATAATAACTATTTCCGTGCTTCATCTCTGGAAAATGGTAAAGGTTATTTTGTTCGCACAACACAAGTTAATAATGTTCAGGTAAGTGGTCAGGCAATTCCGCTCCGGAAAATTCCTGTATCAGCCGGATGGAATATGATAGGAACCTACGATTATGCTATTAATACTGCAACTCTCGGTTCAACTCCTTCCAATATCATAGCCTCTGTATTCTTTGGGTATGATGGCGGGTTCCAACAAGTAACTTCATTGCAGGGAGGCAAGGGATACTGGGTAAAAACCAGCATGGCAGGTACCCTTGATATACCCTCCGGTTTAGAAAAGAACATTGGAAGCACGCCAATTGCGCAGATTGATAAAGGATGGGGAAAAATCATTATCACTGATGCCCAAAATCACAGTACTACATTATATGTCAGTACCGCATCATTAAAAAATCCGGCTTTATATGAATTACCGCCGGTTCCACCAGCAGGTATTTTTGATGCACGATTTGGCGATGGCAGTTTCGCAAGTACCATAAACTCATCTGTCGATTTATGCTTAAATAGTGCAGCTTATCCTGTTGTAATACGCAGCGAAGGTATCGCATTGCAGGTAATTGATAAAGCTACGAATGGCACTGCTGTACGTGCTATGGTCGCAAGTGGAAAATCAATTACTATTACTGATCAAAATATTTCAGTATTGAGCATATCGAATGGTGTTGAAGTGCGTATGTTTGAATTACAACAGAACTATCCAAACCCGTTCAATCCATCGACAACTATTCGATACAGTATTCCGGAAAAAGCAACTGTTCAGTTGGTAGTTTATAATCAACTCGGGCAAAAGGTTGCAAATCTGGTTAATGAAGAAAAAGCTGCCGGGCAGTATGAGGCGACATGGAATGCTTCAAACATGCCATCGGGAGTTTATTTCTACGAACTACAAGCTGGCCAATTCAAGGCTACTAAAAAACTAATTCTTATGAAATAATTTTTATCAGCCGGGTGGTATTGTACCGCCCGGCTGTTCTATTTCAGTTAATTATAGCCTATAAATATTCATTCCAACTCTTCGCTGGCAAAACAGATCCTTTGTATGCTTCCATAGCTTTGATAAATCGTTTGGCATATTGCGTATTTGTTATCAGGGTTATATTCATATCTACTGCTTTACGTCTAACTATATAATCACTATCCAACTCAACCTTCTCATTCGTTTTGGGGATATTGATAACAAGATCTATTTTCCCTTGATTCATGTATGAAAGGATTGATGGTTCCTGATTCTCATGAGGCCGGAAAAGCGGCGTGACAGGTATTCCAAGATTAACATAGAATTGCGCAGTTAGAAAAGTGCCATAGAGTTCCAGGCCCATTTCATGTAACTTGCGAATTTCGTCGATAATATCAGTTTTCTGACGTATTGAGCCTGTAGATAACAGAACTCCTTTTACCGGAAGTCTGTGCCCGGTTGAGAGAATACTCTTCAGGAATGCTTCATTAAAGTCATTTCCAAGACAGGCAACTTCACCTGTAGAAGACATTTCTACTCCAATTACAGGATCAGAGCCTTTTAATCGGGTAAATGAAAATTGTGATGCTTTTACACCAACATAGTCCAAATCGAAAGAAGATTTGTCTATTTTGGCAATTTTCTCTCCAAGCATTAATCTGGTTGCAATTTCAACAAAATTTATCTTTAGTACTTTCGATACAAAAGGAAAACTTCTGCTGGCTCGTAGATTACATTCAATTACTCGCACTGCATTATCCTTGGCAAGGAATTGTATATTGAAAGGCCCGGTAATCTCTAATGCCTCTGCAATCAGGCGCGTTATATTCTTTACACGCCGCATTGTTTCAAGATATGTTCTTTGTGGAGGTAAAACCAGAGTAGCATCACCAGAATGGACTCCGGCGTTTTCGACATGTTCGCTTATGGCATAACAGAACAACTCACCATTGTTTGCAACTGCATCAACCTCAATTTCTCTCGCGTCGGTTATAAACTTCGAAATTACTACAGGATGTTCCTGACTAATATCAGAGGCTCTTTTAAGATATTCTTCAAGCTCTTCATCGGTTAATACTATGCTCATTGCTGCGCCGGAAAGGACATACGAGGGACGAATGAGAACGGGGTAACCTACATTCTGTGCGAACTCTTTAGCATCGGCCAAAGTGGTCAGCTCTTTCCACTCAGGCTGATCAATTTCCATTGTGTCCAGAATTGAAGAAAACTTATGCCGGTCCTCCGCCTTATCTATCATTTGTGGTGAAGTCCCAAGAATAGGGATTTTATGATTAAAAAGCTGTAAGGCCAGGTTATTGGGTATTTGACCACCCATAGATATTACAAACCCTTTTGGCAGTTCTTTTTCATAAATATCAAGAATTCGCTCCAGTGTCATTTCTTCAAAATAGAGCTTATCACAAATATCGTGATCTGTACTAACGGTTTCCGGGTTGTAATTGATCATTATTGTTTTATAACCGGATTTATTAAGTGTTAGTACGGTATTAACGCAGCACCAGTCAAATTCCACAGATGAACCTATTCTGTAGGCACCGCTTCCGAGAACGGCAATTTGCCCCTCTTCGCCTGGTTGTATATCATCTTCGGAGCCATTGTACGTCATATATAAATAATTAGTACGGGCGGGATACTCAGCCGCGAGCGTATCAATTTGCTTTATACGCGGAATAATTCCCCAGGCTTTTCGCTTGCTGCGTACTACCAACTCAGTTGTATTTAAAGCCGCGGCTATTTGTTTATCTGCAAATCCACGTTGCTTTAATTCGATGAGTAATTCTGGCGGTATAGTTTCAATTGAGTAACCGCTTAGTTCTGTGTGCAATTCAACAATGTACTTCATCTTGTGCAGAAAGAATCGATCAATTTTAGTTAAATCATGTACTTCATCAACTGAAAGACCCTGCATAAAGCCCACGGCAATTTTGAACAAGCGTTTATCAGTCGGTGTCTTTAGCTCTTGTTTCAAATCTGCTATTGCCAAGGTATTACCGGTAAATCCGGCCAGACCAATATCAAGCATACGAATGGCTTTCTGTAAGGCTTCTTCGAAGCATCTGCCAATTGCCATTACCTCACCAACAGACTTCATCTCTGAGCCAAGTTCAGTATTTACCTGCGGAAATTTCTGTAAATCCCATCGGGGAAATTTTACCACAACGTAATCAAGTGCCGGTTCAAAACATGCGGATGTTGCCTGGGTTATTGAATTTTCTATTTCATTCAGGTTATAGCCAAGAGTTAACTTGGTGGCGACAAATGCCAAAGGATATCCTGTAGCTTTTGATGCAAGCGCAGAACTGCGTGATAACCGAGCATTTACTTCAATAATACGGTAGTCAAATGTGTGGGGATTCAAAGCAAATTGAATATTACATTCCCCGACAATGCCCAAATGCCTGATGAGTTTAATACCGATGGATCGGAGATTGAAATTTTCATCAGCCGGTAATGTTTGTACCGGAGCAACTACAACACTATCACCGGTATGGATACCCATCGGGTCAACATTTTCCATCGAACAAATGGTAATACAGTTATCGAACTGATCGCGTACAATTTCATACTCAAGTTCCTTCCAGCCGTACAGCGATTCTTCGATCAGAATCTGATTTGTAAATGCGAAAGCTCGGCTTGCTTTTTCTTCGAGTGCCATTTCATCTGCCACTATTCCAGAGCCTAAACCGCCAAGCGCGTATGCAATTCTAACCATTACCGGATAGCCAATTTCGGCTGCAGTTTGCTTTGCCTCCTCCAGAGTGGTTACAGTTTTACTCCGTGCAACTTTTAATCCGGCTTCTGCAACACGAATACTGAATAAATTACGATCTTCGGTATCCATAATTACCGGTACCTGAGTGCCCAGTACTTTGATATTGTATTTCTGAAGTAATTCTTTTTCATAAAGTTCAACACCGGCATTAAGGGCAGTTTGACCACCAAAACCCAGTAGAATGGCATCCGGTTTTTCTTTTACAATTACCTGCTCGATGAACTCATATTTAATAGGCAGAAAATATACATGATCCGCGAGTTGTTCGGAAGTTTGAATTGTTGCGATATTCGGATTCATCAAAACAGTTTCAATATTGTCTTCCTTTAACGCCTTTATTGCCTGACTGCCCGAGTAATCAAATTCGCCTGCCTGGCCAATTTGTAATGCGCCGGATCCTAAGATTAACACTTTACCTGGTTTTCCACGTTTAATCATAGTATTGCCCTCACAAACATATCAAATATGAATTCCGTATCATCTGGTCCCGGTGATGCCTCCGGGTGAAATTGGGCACCAAAATAAGGTTTATGCAGATGCATAATTCCTTCGTTAGTGCCATCGTTATCATTAATGAACCACTCCCGCCAGTCAATTGGTAGTGAGGTGGAATCTATTGCATAGCCATGATTTTGCGAAGTGATATAGCAACGTTTCGAACCCGATTCATTTACCGGCTGGTTATGGCCTCGATGGCCGTATTTTAACTTGTACGTGTCCGCTCCTGCAGCTAAACCCATTATTTGACTGCCAAGGCAAATACCAAGAATTGGTAAACCTTTCTCCATGGCTTTTTGCATGTTTACAATAGTTTCAGGACAGCTCTTAGGGTCGCCGGGGCCATTAGAAAATACCACGCCGCTCGCTTCCATCGATAAGAAATCGTAATCGTAAGGAACTTGCATAACACTAATGCCTCTGCGCAGAAATGCTTGTATAATGTTATTTTTAACACCGCAATCCACGAGTATTATTCGTTTATCAGAGACCTCATGTACGATTGGTTTGGGAGTAGTAACTTCTTTTACAAAATGTACATCAGGTATTGAAAACTCTTTTGTGTTACACGGACCGGTTAGGATTTTACCTCCCATAGTTCCAAATTCACGTAATTTTCGTGTTAGTTGCCGGGTATCAATACCATAAAGAGCCGGAATTTTTTCAGCTTGTAGCCATTCATGTAGTGCTATAATGCCATTCCAATGCGAATAATTTTCAGAATAATCTGCAATAATGAGACCACGAACATGAATTCTTGTTGATTCGAAATAACGCAATAACCCGTGTTCGAATTCTCGCGGTGGAATTCCATAATTACCTATTAGGGGATATGTGAGTATTAAAATTTGTCCGTTATATGACGGATCGGTCAATGTTTCCGGGTAGCCGGTCATCCCGGTGTTGAAAACAACCTCGCCAACAGAATCGGCAGGATATCCGAATGAGTATCCGGAATATACCGAGCCATCAGCCAGGAGCAATGAACCTTGTTCTGAACGTTTCATCGTACCAATCTATGTTGTAGTTATACAAAAAAAAATGCCGCCTAAAAGGCGGCATTCGTGTTAATAAGGGGAATAATCCCACGATACAGGGAACACGGCAATGTCAAATTTAGTTCCCGGGGAAAACTTAGGCATCTTCATCCTCTTTTTCAGGATTCGCCTGATGAGCAATATTGCTTTCCGAGCCCCGCATTTTGATCTGACCGTTTTTCATGCTTTTATATAGCATATCGTTTTCAATTAGATAATAGAACTTCTGACGGAAATCATCAAGTGAAAGTCCGCACGTGGCAGCAAACTTCGCCAGTTCGTGAGCATCTTCAAAATCGGCTTCATTCAAACGCAGCATATATCTGCGGGCAATGTAAAACGATTCTGAAGTGGGATCTACAACGCGTACTTTCGTTTTCCGTGTTTTCGGATCAAGGATGTCCTTAAAGAACAGGGGAACGAAATGTCCATTTTGGATAGATACCATTGCGGCATTACCACCATTCAGAATGAATTGGGCAGCCGAGAATCCTAAATCGCGTGTGTATTCCATGTCAAAAGGAATGGGGTCAGCGCAACGTAACTCGTAACCGATATTCTTGGCAACAACCGTAATTTTAAGGTTAAACTCACGTAAGCGCTGCTGAACTTTCGATTTCAGAATTTCGCCAAAATTAATCTCTGCAATTCGGATATTATCGTGTGCGTCACGTTCGACTGTGTCGAGTTCCAGCAGATCATTCGGATCGAGATGCTCAACGAGTCCTTCTGCAAGAATAGCTACACCATCGGACTTGCCGTAACTTAAACGCTTAATGATTGCACCAACAATAATATCAACTATATGGTTAAGTTTAATTTGTCCGGCAGGAAATTCTTCAGGTATAACCGTCATGGTAGCTCCCGTTGCTTTTCCTATACCAAGAGCGAGGTGACCAGCCTTGCGGCCCATTGTTATTACAAAGTACCACCGGGAGGTTGTTTGGGCATCTACCATCAAACTTTTTACAATTTCAACTCCCAGATGCCGCGCAGTTTGGAAACCAAAAGTTGAGATACCGTGAGGTAAATCTAAGTCATTATCAATTGTTTTTGGTACATGGACAACATGGATGCGGCCATTTGCCATTTCTTCCACTTTCATCGCGCTATATGCTGTATCGTCACCTCCGATAGTAATAAGCTTATCTACATTCAGACGGAGCAGCGAGGTGACAGTGTTCTCCAGGTGTTTGGGATTTTTGGTCGGGTTGCTTCTTGAAATACCGATATATGAACCTCCACGGAAGTGGATACGGCTGACGTTTTGTATGGTAAGATCTTTTACGTGCGAAATATCGCCATCCATAATCCATTGAAAACCGTCACGAATACCGAGGATTTCTATTCCTTCAACGGCGGCACGAATAGTTGCGGCGCCGATAACGCTATTAATTCCAGGAGCAGGGCCTCCACCAACTAAAATTGCTAATTTTTTAGGGGCAATCATTTATTTCTCCATGAAAATTTTGTTATTAGGACCCGTACACGATTTGTGGTTTAGTAAATATATCGTGTACTTATACAAAGATACTAACGAGTTTTTGAAAAATCATAGAATAATTTTTACATTTTTCAAAAAAATACAAGAAAAATTAATTTTTATTCATAAGCTCTCATTAAAATAGAGCTTTCAGTTCTTTTGGGTGATGTCGAAGCAGTTACTAAAACGATTTATTATTAGTAATAAAATAGCCAATACTGCATTAGTATGAATAAAAATGGATAAGTACTGGATAAATTCCCGTTTCGGGGGGAGAGAGGCTTAATATCATTCAAAAAATAGAGCAGATTCCCGTATATTACAGGTTGGAAAATAATGTTGTTCTTTATCATTTGCTCTTTTTCTTATGGTACATACTGTCGATAAGTAATAATTTTATAATCACTTATATATGACAGGGAGTTTTTCGTTTGAATCGGGAATTATCTCGCGTCCACGTAAAATCAAAATTATCCGAAAGAGGAAAAAGCGTTCGAATCAGGTATTCATTATAATGGCAGGCTCAACGCCCGTGTTCTGGTTTTAAATCAGAGCTACGAGGCTTTATCTATCTGTACGGTGCGTAAGGCTTTAATTTTATTGCTTCTCAGTAAAGCTGAGGTAATTGCCTCCGATAATCGTAAGGTGTTAAAATCCTTCAGGCAGAATTTCCCATGGCCAAGTGTTATAAGATTAAAACGACACATAGCCGTGCCCTATAAACGGGTAATTCTGACCCGAAAGAATATCTTTCGGAGGGATGGGTTTAAATGCGCCTATTGTGGCAGAAGTGACTTGCCCCTGACTGTTGATCACATAGTTCCCAAGAGCATGGGTGGTAAAGATACCTGGGAAAATATGGTATGCGCGTGCACTAAGTGTAATAATACAAAAGGTAATAGAGCCTTGGCAGATGCCGGGCTGGAGTTACACGTAAGTCCTTATGAACCCAATTTTATCTTGTTTATTAAAAATTCTGTAGGGAAGATGGATGAAAACTGGAAACCCTATTTATTTCATCATTAAATAAATAATTATATACGATGACGAAAAAACATGTTTTAAGCGGAATGCGCCCAACGGGCAAACTTCATATAGGCCATTATGTCGGTGCTCTGGAAAATTGGATCGGATTACAGGAAAAATACCAGAACTATCATTTGATCGCCGATTATCACGTGCTCACTACTAATTTGAACACAGAGAACATTTATCAGGATTCTCTTGATATGGTGATTGATTGGGTGGCTTGCGGTATTGATCCGGAAAGAAGCCCTATTTTTCGGCAATCTCAGATTAAAGAACATTGCGAATTACAACTGATTTTTTCTATGCTGATTACGGTAAGCCGGCTTGAACGGAATCCTTCATTGAAGGATCAGGTTCGCGATCTGGATATTGAAACAGTAATTTTTGGTCACTTAGGATATCCGGTTCTTCAGGCGGCAGATATTTTACTTTACAAAGGATCATTTGTTCCGGTTGGTGAAGATCAGGTACCCCATGTCGAAATTACCCGTGAAATAGCACGTCGGTTTAATACACAATACGGCGAAGTGTTCCCGGAACCGGAACCGTTGTTAACTAAGTTTTCGCGCCTGGCTGGTCTGGATGGGAAAGCTAAAATGAGTAAGTCGCTCGATAACACAATTTTACTCTCCGATGATCCGGAAATGGTAAAAAAGCGCTTAAAGAAGGCAGTTACCGATCCGGAAAAGATTTACAAAAACTCCCCGGGGCACCCCGATATTTGCCTCGTGTACGGATATCATAAGAAATTTACTCCCGATCAGGAAGAAGTGAAGCAGATTGAAGCAGACTGCCGTGCCGGTTCTCTAGGTTGTGTGGACTGTAAAATGCGTTGTGCGGCAAACATTTCAACTGTTCTTGCTCCAATCCTGGAGAAACGCAGGGAGCTGGAAAATAACATGCCGCTGGTAAAAGAAATTTTACATGATGGTGAAACAAAAGCTCGCAGGCTTGCCGTTGAAACAATGGGCCAGGTTCGTGAGAAAATGAAGTTAGGGTAAACATTGTACCGGATTCGCCTCGATCAGTTTGAAGGGCCTTTGGACCTATTACTCTTTTTTATAAAGCGTGATGAGATCAATATTTACGATATCCCGATTTCCCGGATTACTAAGGAATTTCTGGAATATGTTAATTTGATTAAGGTACTTGATCTGGAAATTGCCGGGGATTTTATTCTTATGGCATCAACCCTAATGCATATTAAGGTTCGAATGTTGCTGCCCAGAGAGATAGATGAAAAAGGCGAGGAAATTGACCCGAGGGCAGAGCTGGTTCAACGCCTGCTTGAGTACAAAAGATATAAAGAAATGAGCGAGGAATTAAGCTTTTTTGAATCGGAAACAAGAAAATTGTTTTGGCGGGGTAATTTTGAGCACGATGAAAAAGAAGCGCCTCCGGAGTACGAAGTGTTGCTTAAAAATGTAAGTGTGTATGACCTTGCAAAGGTATTTAAAAACATTTTGATGAAAGCAACAAAAAAGGAACCCGTTCATGAAATTAAAAAGATGCCGGTTACCATTGATGAGCAAATAGAATATATAATGGCTAAATTCGAATCATTTAACGAATTACATTTTCTATCGATTGTCACGGGTATGCGCGAAAAAATTCGAATCGTTGTAACTTTTATTGCATTGCTTGAATTGGTCAAAATGGGCAGGCTTGGGTTACGCGAATCGAGTAACTTTAACGATTTTGTCATGTATAAGCTGAATAATGGAACAACTGTATAATTCTGTAATAGAAGCCCTCATATTTGCGTCTGATGAGCCGTTGAAACCGGCCGAAATTATTCGTGCAATTCACGGAATTGACGGTGAAGATGTCGAAATAACTCCCGGCGATATCGATGCTGCTGTAGAGTTACTAAATGAGCGATATTCACTGGAAAGTCACGCGTTTACCATTATGCGGGTTGCGGAAGGTTATTTGTATTCCACTAGGCAACAATTCGCAAAATACCTGGGCTTTTTATCATCAGAAAAGAGCAAACGCCGGTTAAGTCAGGCTGCTTTGGAAACGCTAGCTATCGTTGCCTATAAACAGCCGATAACAAAACCTGAGGTAGAGTCGCTTCGTGGTGTAAATTCGGATTATACAATAAATACTTTATTGGAGAAAAATTTAATTGCTATCGCGGGTCGTTCAGAAACTATCGGCAGACCAATTCTTTATTCTACTACTGAGGAGTTTTTACGGTATTTTGGTTTAAATAAAATTAGCGATTTACCAAAACCGCGTGAAATTGAAGAGATTATGCAGGATGAAGATTTCCTGGAACAGAAGCGAAAATTATTGATGAATGCTGTGGAAGAAAATTTAGAAAAATCGATGGAAAGTAGTGGTGAAGATGCAGGTACGACTGAATAAATTTATTGCTTCTAGTGGGTTGGCCAGCCGGCGGAATGCCGATGAGCTAATTAAAGAAGCCAGAGTAATGGTGAATGAAAATATTGTTCTTGAACCGGGTTTAGTAATTGAAACTGATAAAGATGTTGTTTACCTGGATGGTGAAAAAATATCTCAGGTTAAACGGGTGTATTACTTGTTACATAAACCCAGGGGATATGTAACTTCCACCGCAGATGAGCAAAAGAGGCCGGTGGTTGTATCTCTTGTTCCGCCAATTCCTAAAGTATTTCCCGTGGGCCGGCTCGATATAAATACAACCGGTTTACTCCTGCTTACCAACGATGGTGATTTTAGCAATTTTATATTGCATCCTTCGAACGGGTTTATTCGTGAATATATTGCCGAGTTAAATGTGCCTTTGGATGAGGTCCGTAGGAAACAACTTGAAAAAGGTATTATGGTAGAAAAGAAATTTTCACGATTCCTTTCGGTAAAATTTCCGACAAAAAATAAGAAAATTGTGGTTGTGCGCGCAGAAGAAGGGCGAAATCACTTCGTGAAGAATATGTTTTCGACTCTTGGAATAATGGTTGTTAAGCTGCATCGTGAGAAATTAGGACCATTTGCAGTTGAAGGAATTCATCCAGGAAGGTATATCATTGTACCGGAATCGAAAATTAAAAAGTTACTGGAAGAATATGGTGTCCGCTCGTAAATTTCTTCTTCTGCTTTTTTTGTGCACAATTGCAGCTAAGGGACAGGAATTTCATCAGGATACATTGCCAAAATTTTCTGCTTCTACAGTTGCAGAACTTGCAGCGCAATTTGATGATATATTTGAGGACCCCAGCTTTGCTTCCGCATCAATTGGTGTAATGGTTCAATCCGTTGCGAATGGGGAATACCTGTACAAGCTCGATGAAAATAAATTGATGGTACCAGCCTCTAACCTAAAACTGCTTACTACAGCGGCAGGCTTGTACTGGCTTGGCAAAGATTATCAGTTTAAGACTGAAATCTATGCCCGGGGGAAGCAAGACGGATTAGCCCTGAAGGGTGATTTGATTATAAAAGGTTTTGGAGACCCAACTATTTCAGGACGATTTTATTCCAATAATATGCTCAGGCTTTTCGAGAGCTGGGCGGATACTCTGCTTGAACACGGCATCGATGAAATAGCGGGAAATATTATTGGGGATGATAATGCTTTTGATGATATTGGTCTGGGTGAAGGGTGGCAATGGGATTATGAATCCGATTGGTACGCTGCCCCAAGCGGGGCCTTATCTTTTAATGATAATTGTGTCGATTTTCTGGTGACACCCACCTCGGTTGGCGAAAAGGCAAAATTGGATGTACAACCGTTAACGAAATATATTACGGTAATATATAATGTGGTTACAGTTTCCACTGATTCCGTTACCGAGATTAATGTTTACCGCGAACGTAAGACAAACGTAATTTCGATTACCGGAACAATTAAGGAAAAAAATGAACCGGTGAAATGTTATGCAACGATTAATAACCCTACACAATATTTTGTAAATGTGTTTAGGGATGTACTAATCCGAAAAGGTATTCTTGTAAAGGGCTTTGGTGTGGATATCGATGATATGACCGAATCACTCGATTATAAATCCTGCCAACTGCTGTTTACTCATCGGTCTGCCACTTTGCCTGTTATTCTGAATATTATTAACAAAAACAGTCAGAATTTTTTTGCAGAGCAATTGCTAAAAACAATCGGATATGAGAAAGATCGAATCGGTAGTGCTGCCAATGGATTGCGTTGGGTAAAGAAATTCCTCGCCAATAGTGGTATTAATCTGGATAATATTATTCTGGTAGACGGTAGCGGTTTATCGCGATTGAATTTGGTTAGTCCCAAACAGTTAGTCACGGTTTTGAACTATATGGCGAAACAGGATAATTTTAAGTATTATTACAATTCGCTTTCAATCGCGGGTAAGGATGGCAGTTTGGCCAATAGAATGCTTAAAAGCCGTGCTGAAAACAATTTACATGGGAAAACCGGATTTGTTGGGGCGGCAAGAAGTCTTTCAGGTTATGTAACAACAGGGGATAATGAACTTCTATCTTTCAGTATTCTGGTGAACAACTATACCGTTCCCGTTAAACTGGTAGATAATTTGCAGGATTTAATCTGCATTCGATTAGCGAATTTTAAAAGAAAATAATAAGGTATAAACTCATGGAACAACCAATTTTTGAAGATGTTAATGTTCTAATCAAGAGGCGCCACGAGGAGCTGGAAGAGTTAAAACAAAAGAACATTGAACCATTCGCGTATTCTTTTGATGTAAATTCTGATTCGGAAGATGTAAAAGCCCAATTTAAGGATCCTGAAGGTGATGAACCGAAAAGGGTTGTATCTATTGCCGGCCGAATTATGGCAATACGCAGGATGGGAAAGGCTTCTTTTGCACATCTTGTGGATTCGAAAGGCAGAATTCAGATTTACATGAAACGCGATGAATTATGCGACATGTACGATGCTTTTCGATTATTTGATATTGGTGATATCATGGGTGTCACGGGGTTTGTATTCAGAACAAAAACGGGAGAAATCTCGGTTCATGTACAATCAATGCAACTTTTAACAAAATCCCTTCGTCCGATTCCTATTCCCAAGGAAGTAGTTACCGAAAGCGGCGAAAAGATTGTTTACGACCAGTTTGCTGACAAAGAAATGCGGTACAGACAACGTTATGTCGATCTGATTGTGAATCCGGAAGTAAAAGATACATTTGTTAAACGCAGCAAAATTATTAGTGCTATGCGTCAGTTTCTTGACGAAAAAGGCATTTTAGAGGTTGAAACTCCTGTTTTACAACCCCTTTATGGCGGAGCTTCGGCTCGCCCGTTCGTCACTCACCATAATACTTTGAATGTACCTTTCTATTTGCGAATTGCAGATGAGTTATATTTAAAACGCCTTATCGTGGGCGGATTCGAAGGCGTTTACGAAATTTCTAAGGATTTCCGTAACGAGGGTATGGATAAAACCCATAACCCGGAATTTACAATGATGGAAGTGTATGTTGCTTACAAGGATTACGAGTGGATGATGCGTTTCGTTGAAGAAATGTTCGCCCATATTGCACAAAAAGTTTTTGGCACTCTGAAATTTTCTTTTGACGGGCAGGAAATAGATTTTACTCCTCCCTGGAACAGAGTATCAATGATTGAAGCCATAAAAGAAAAAACCGGTAAAGATGTTATGGCTCTTTCAGATGAAGAACTTACTGCTCTGGCTAAATCAAAAGGAGTGGAAATTACCGGTAAACAAAGCCGTGGAAAGCTCATTGACGAAATATTTGAGGTTACTGTACAGGATACTCTTGTTCAGCCGACTTTTCTCATCGAATACCCGGTTGAAACATCACCTTTGGCAAAAAAACATAAAACCAAGGCAGGCTTGGTTGAGCGATTTGAAGGTTTTGCATGCGGCAGGGAGATTTGTAACGCGTTTTCTGAATTGAATGACCCGATTGACCAGCTCAATCGTTTTGTAGATCAGAAAAAAGCCCTTGATGCAGGTGATGATGAAGCTCATCAGATCGATGAAGATTTTGTTCGCGCTCTCGAATATGGTATGCCTCCAACTGCCGGCTTAGGTATTGGGGTAGATCGCCTTGTTATGTTATTAACCGGACATACATCAATCCGCGACGTGCTGTTCTTCCCTCAGATGAAACCCGAGAAATAATTGGTGAAACCTGAGAATCGAGCTTCCGGTATATTGATTACAGAGCAAATTGATCATATTGAACATACTATGATTAGCGTTATCATTCCTACTCTGAATGAGGAAAAGTTATTACCAGGATTGCTTAAGCAATTAAGCAATCCTGGTATTTGGAGTGGACAGGAATACGAAATTATTATCTCGGATGGTGGCAGTACTGATTCTACACTAACCATTGCCCGTGCTTATAATACACGTATAATCCAGGAAGAGCAAGGTAAAAAGGGCAATATTGCCAGTGGCAGGAATCTTGGTGCTGAACAAGCCCGTGGTAATATACTGGTTTTCATTAATGCCGACATTCGTTTTCGTGAAGTTGGTAATTTCTTCAATTATGTTAGGACAAATTTCGCGAGCTCAGAATATGGCGCTATGACCTGCTTTGTTGCTACATTTCCTGAGGAATGTAAACTTATTGACCGGATATTCCATTCGTTTTACAATAACTATTTTTATGTGATTAATAAACTCGGCATGGGCATGGGTAGGGGAGAATGTCAGGTTATTAAAACCGAGGTTTTTCGTAAAACGGGAGGATATTTAACTCATCTGGTAGCTGGTGAAGATTTTGATCTTTTCCGAAGAATCGCGAAAATACATAAAATACTATACTCACGAAAATTTGTCGTATTTGAGTCTCCCCGCAGATATCGAAAATATGGGTATTTTTCAGTTGCTATGTCATGGACCTGGAACGCTATTTCCGTTTTACGAAAAAACAAAAGTAATTCCAATACCTGGGAAGCTGTTAGATAACAAGTTGTAGTTATTCCCAAAAATATTTTTGTTGCTCCGGTTTAATGCAATCCCGCCTTGTAATATTCAGAAATGTATTTAGTCTTAGATGAATATCCTACTGTTGTAATACTTGGATTTTTGATATAATATTTACAAATACGCAAAGACTTATCTCGCCTTGAAATTCCATTGTGCTCACCAATGTTTCAGAAGTCGGGAACTAAAGTGATTTTATAAAAGTTACAATGATTTGCGCTCATGCTGTTACTGCGCAAATCTTTTCGAATATTATCAATTATTCCTGCTGTGCTAAAGTGCTATGATAATAAGGGGAACAGTATTATACTATAAATCCATTAAAGCTCGCCCTTTGCCTCATAGTTAAAACTCAAAACATTGTTTAAGGAATATTTTTAGTTGCTGTTTATGACCTAAATAAATTCTATTATTTTCTGGAAGGATGAGTCAATGGCTCAGGTAAAATCAATGAAAAGTGCGAAAAAAGGGGCGGTTAAGGATGTGCCGATACTGATAACTCGTGTAAACGACGATACCATTACTAAAATCGCGGACACGTATACTCTAAGTTCTAATGATGTGGGCGGTGGAGCAAAGCAATTCGTTATTTATGGAAATGTGATTACGTTACCTCCGAGTTTAACTGTTCCGGGAGTTAATATAACAATTCATTCAAGAATCATACGCACCGAAGGTGATGCTATTCTTGATACTTCTGCAGCCAATGTGCAGGAACTTGCAATTAAAGCCAGTAATGGGGCTCCTGCAACCATGAGCGGTCAAAAAGGCGGCGATGGAGATAATGGTAAAGATGGCGAACCGGGAAAGAAGGGCGGAGCAATTCTCCTCATGGCAGACCAACTGGAATTGGCAGGTGTGCTGACACTTCAGTCACACGGCTCAAAAGGGGGTAATGGTCAGGATGGAGGTGACGGCGCCGATGGTGCTCCAGGAGCAGAATCTGAAGGTAATGCCGGAGGTGATGGAGGAGATGGCGGCTCTCCGGGGACCGGCGGTTTTGGCGCTCCGGGAGGAGACGCCGGGGCTATTTTAGTCCGCTACGTAAAAGATTTTTCCAACACGAAAATTAAAATTCTCAATAATCCGGGTAATTCCGGAACTGATGGTAAAAACGGCTCACCGGGTAAAGGTGGTAAAGGCGGAAAAGGCGGAACCAAAACTGTCTATGAAAGCAAGGCTTGGGGTGGGCACATGGTTCTTGTATCAACAAACGTTAAACAACCCGATGGACGGGATGGGCGGAAGGGATCTACATGCCCAATTATTCGTCGCGGTAAATCTTCTAAAATCGCCCGTACAGCGGCGGAACAGCTTACTGAAATGGGTTATAGAAGGAATATTCTTCCCCTTAAGTACGATAGCATGCTTATGTCAGTCAATATGGCTTTTAATCCGGTTGTCGATAAATTATGGTGGGACCCTAATCATTACTATTTCCGATTCCCGTATCTGTTCCCCGATAAAAGATTTGTGCCTGATGCAGAGTTTTTAACTTTCATGTTACATCGTGTGAAATTAAAATATTTAGCGGCAAAAGATGAAAATGATTTTCAGGATTTACATAATGCACTGCGTTGGCTCTATATGCTCTCCGATTATGACTACATACTGAACATGAGTAAAAGGTACTTGGAACTGAGTAAGAAAAATCGGGCAGAACTAAAAAAGTTTCTTGATAATCATTGGATCAATCGGGGCTCGAGAAAAAAAGTTGCGCAAGAATCGTTTGATCGTATGCTCAACATGCTGCGAAGGGATAATACAAATGATACGGTAAAGAAACTGGAAGACGATTACAGGAAGCAAAGGCAGGCCGAAATCAATTTTGCCAAACAGCTCGAAAAATTCGACATGTTTGAGAAAGAACTGTATGAATTAATTAAAATGTATGATTCTTCTGCTATGACACTGGTACACTCTGCCACCGGAACTCTGCTTGCACAGCTGGCAAGCGGACTGGATTATTATGGTAACCCCTGGAACTATGTACCGATAGTCAATTTCAATACCTTGCAATCGCAGTACAATATACTCGTTAATGCCGGTGAGTCACTCGAACAATTGCTCAGTGACTATGAAAACAAGGATGCCCAGCAGGAGATTACACTGAATCGATTGAAAGAAGCAGTTAGTGCGCATAAAAAAATCATCACTACACGCGATAAAGAATCCAAACAATTTATAACAGACAAAAAAGCAATCGAAACAGAAATCGAGAAGGTCCTTATTCCTCCGGTGAGGGAAAAAGAATCAAAACTGAGAAAGGACAGCGAAGAATTTCTGAAAAGTTTGCAAGAAAAGCTGGTGTTAGATTCATTGGTCTCGGCGGTAAAAGTTGGGGCCTCTATTTATACCATGGCAACTACCGGCTCTGCCGGGCTTACAATCGGTTATGCCGCTCTTTCTGCATTAACTGGCGCCGGGGGGGTCAGAGGCGATCAATCAACGCATGATGATTCAAAATCGAGAGCCGAAAAGAAAAAGATAATTGAAATTGAAATGGAAGACTTTTCCAAAAGACGTGCTGAAAAAGACAAAGATCAGCCGGCAAAGAAGGATGAAAAACCTAAGGATGTAGAAAAGGAAAAGAAGAAAGAAGAGCAGGAAAAAACGCTGTCGGATGCCTGGGATGAACTGAAAAATACTTATTCGTCCGGAGTTGAAGTATATGATGAGGGTAAAAAAATCTACGATAATGTTAGAACTATCCTTGCTGCGCAGGATACTTATGGTGTAAACTCCAATATGCTGATGATGACAGAAGAACAGTTCGATAAAATGCTCGAGCCGGTTTACGATAAGGTTAAAGATAAAGCCGACGTATATAGAAAAGCCTTTAAGGATTATCGAGCAGCGGTCAGACTGGTTCAGGACAAAGTGCTCATTTACCGGGGATTGCAAACGAAGTACCACGCGGCGTTGAACGATATGGGCTCCAGTGAGCAGAAAATCTCCAAGTTACAGACCATTATCGCTGAGAAGATAGATCCGACACTCTCCAGTGTTCATCAGATTGTAAAAGAAATGTACGAGGAGATTAAAATGAAGCTTCTTGATTATTTATATCAGGAACATCTCGCCTTGCGTTACCTTACACTGGATGATAGTCCATTTGAATTTACCATCGATTCAAAGATAGCTTTTCTCGAAGATTCTCACGCAGAACTGAGTGCGAAGTTTCTTGAATTTGTGCAAAAGGTGAATGCCTACCCGCAGGAAATTATGTTGGAATTTGAATATTCCAAAACGTCTCATCCTGATATTTTAGACCAGCTTCGTGAAACCGGTCAAACAAATTTGCCTGTAAGCCTGGATATTAAAGAAGTTAAAAAAGGTCTCGCGGGTACCGCGCATTATGTTGCCGAGCGAATTGAGTTGGTTCTGCATCAGGTGAAAACTGCAGATGAAACTTTACACATAGGGATAACGCATCCGGGCAGTGCAGTTTTTATTGACCGAAGCGGCCAATCGCATGTTTACGCGCATCACTCAATGGATATCATAAACCATTATTCTTACCGTATGATTGAAGGTGAATATGTGGTTGACGATAAAAAAAGAGGTGGAGGTAATTTGCGTGATAAACACCATATACTCCTGAGTCCTCTAACAAATTGGAGTATATATTTACCGGCTACCGATGGTCAGAATCAGGGACTCGATTTTACCCGATTCGATAAAATTAATGTAAAAATTATCGGGAAAGGCTCAGCATCTGCCCGGAAAAAGGCATAATTGTATTTAGTTGCTGGTTTACTACGGGGTGTTATCTGATAGCACCCCGTTTTTTGCTATTATGCAAGTGAAGTCATACTGGATACATTGTTAGTGTTTCTTCCAACCCTTCCCGTAATTATTGTTCAACTTAAGGATTGACTCTAGTTCAAAATCCTCAACCAGTGCTAAGAGTTCTCTCCTTGCGGTTTCGTAAGCTGCAAAATCCTAAATCCGGTTAATTTTCTTCCGATAAATATTTTGCTGTCCCTCAGGAAAATAACGTCAACCATTTTCTTGCTTATGCCATTGGCAATGCCGCGGCCTCAACTGCTGTATGGTTTTGCTCGTTCAAACAGATGACCCGCATTTTCTTCAACTTCCCGGTTCACGTTACGTCGCACAGTTTCCAAAAACAACTCGCCACTCAAAAGGCGGTGGCTCTCCTAAAGGGGGGCAATTATTCGTAATGGTCATATTGTTATTTTATTTCGTATTTAGCAGTGAAATGCGCATTTTGTCCGGAGTGATTTTATATATTGGTAATAATCGCAATTGACCTTATATTCATAAGTAGAAGTATTAATTTGTAATTAGTGGCCTAATTTCAATTAAAAGGGAGTGGAATGATATGAGAAGAAATAAAAGTATGGGTTTATCAGTTATACTTATTATCTGTTTAGCCGGTGTTTGCCGCGCAACAGATTTACCAGTAGTGTATCCGAAAACAAATAGCTATTCAGCTTCTGCAACAACTTCAATTGTCATTCAGTTTACTTCTATTATCCAGCCTATCTCGGTAAATCAAAAATCATTTCAGGTTTGGGGTACAAATTCGGGACCAATTTCTGGTAGTTTTTCGATTTCCGGTGATGGTAAAAGCGTAACATTTTCCCATTCTAAAAAAATGCATGCTGGTGAATTAATTCAGGTAGGTTTCGGACCTGTTACAATGTTATCGGGTGAGGTACTTCCCGCATTTCATTGGCAATTCTTTATCAGGTCAGCAAGTAGAGCGAAAATTGCATATAACTCGCCTGTACAAAAGCCTGCTACGAACCCATCAATTGCACATGTCATTGATTTTAATCAAGATGGTGAGATCGATTTAGTATCGAAATACGGTACAGTGTTTCAAAATTCGAATCACGGCAGTAATTTCAATGTTGTGTCGAATCAGATGCTTGATAACATTAAACAATTTGGCGATTACAACAATGATGGGGTTTTAGACTTTATAAAAGAGTTAAATACGAAAAGTGGATTTTTTTATAAAGTTTGTTTGGGCGATGGTAATGGAGGATTTATTACCAAACCAACAATTTGGAATACTGACTTATACGTGGCACAGGGTGATATCACCGGGGATAATGTCACAGATCTGCTATTCTATAACTCGGGGACACTAAAATTCTATAGAGGAGTTGGAGATGGAACATTTATCGCCGATACCACTGTGTTTTCATTCAATGGAGCCTTGGAAACTTTACAATTATGTGATGTAAATAATGATGGCAGTCTTGATATTTGCCTGGTCTCAAATCCTTATTTGACTACTGAACCGGATCATGAAGTAAAAATCTGGTTAAACAATGGGAAAGGAATATTTCCTGTTTCAACCTGGAGAGCACTTTCGGATTATGCTTTAGATAAAATACTATTTACCGATTTTACAAACGACGGTTTAATTGATCTGGTGACTTCTTCACTTACAACGGGAGCGAGACTCTATTTAGGCGATGGAGCAGGGAATTTTAGCAACTTTGCAATGTGGGGAATCGGTCACGAAAGTGGTAGTGATATACTTACTGCCGATATGAATGGCGATACGAAACCCGATTTGATCCTCAATTCATGGATGATTGGTGGGGAAACTGGTAGTAACGCTCTGGTTGGGGGTACAGTTTATATTACCGGGACCGTGGTTCCTTCCGGCGGATCTTTTGTTTATCATACCGATATTTATAATGGCATTATGAAGGATAATGTTTCCGGAACAGGATTTTTGGCAGATCTCAATGATGATGGTACTCCGGATCTGGTAACTGGCAATTCCGGGTTTGTAAATTTTATATTGTCTACTGATTCTGCTAACACGGTATCTGATAAAGTAGTAAAAAAGAATAATTTCGTTCTTGAGGAAAATTATCCGAATCCATTTAATCCGGTTACAACAATCTCGTATCTATTACCCGAAAAGATTTCAGTAAAGATAACAATTTATAATGCTCTTGGGCAGAAAATTACTGTACTTATAGATAAAGAGGAATCTCCTGGAAAACATACGGTAAAATGGAATGCAGCTAATAATGTTTCAGGACAATATTTTTGTGAATTCAGGGCAGGGGCGCAAACCGAATATAAAAAGCTAATTCTGATGAAATAGTAAGAATTTCTCCACAATGCAGATATGTTAACTGAGGTATTCATCATTGCCGATAGATGTACTTCCTATTCAGGATATTTAAAGTGATGAGTATCACATCACATATTCCCGAGTCTGAAACCTCATATTTTACCGCTTATGGAATATTTTTCAAGTATATTATTTTATTCATATTATATTAGATAGGAATTTTGGATATTACGATTTATTTTTGAGCCGTTATTTCTTTCCGGAACCCGGTAAGAGCGGATTTAGTTATGTAAGTTAATATTTGACCATAGTAAATTATTGCATGTTTGAAAGGTAAAAATGAATTTCAGATATTTTAAGGTGCCGGTTACTGTTCTTGTGTTGGCAGCGGGTATTCTGTTGGGCACTCAGATCCAGAAGGTGATTTCTGGTGACTCGTTCATGGATAGTATGTCAAAATTCAATGATGTTCTGGCGTACACACAACGGTTTTATGTAGAGGAAGTAGATACTCAGAAGCTTGTAGAGAGTGCTATTAAAGGAATGCTGGAAGAACTTGATCCTCATTCTGTTTATATTCCGGTGAAACAGATGCAAACGGTTGAAGAAGAATTTCGTGGAGATTTTGAAGGCGTTGGCATCGAATTCTCTATTGTTAATGATACGTTGACTGTTGTTTCTCCTATAACAGGAGGCCCGAGTGAATCGCTTGGTATTCTGGCCGGAGACAGAATCGTTAAAATCGATGGTAAAGGATGTATTGGTATATCGACAGATGATGTTCGAAAAAAACTACGTGGGCCCAAGGGCTCCAAAGTTAACGTTCTTATACATCGTATCGGTATAAAAGATCTTCTTGATTTCGAAATTACCAGGGATAAAATTCCTTTATACTCAGTTGATACACATCTTATGCTTGATGAAAAAACCGGTTATGTGAGCATTTCACGTTTTGCCGAGAAGACAACCGATGAATTGGAAGACGCTCTTACCGATCTTAAGAAACAGGGTATGAAGCAACTCGTGATTGATCTCCGGAATAACCCGGGTGGTTATCTTAATCAGGCTTTCCAGATCGCGGATCTCTTCATAGATGGTAATAAGAAAATTGTCTATACTAAGGGACGTCGCAAAGAATTTGATGAGGTGTACACTGCGAGTAAATCCTCACCATACGAGAAAATTCCACTGATAATAATGATTAACAGAGGAAGTGCTTCCGCCAGCGAGATTGTTAGCGGAGCTGTACAAGATTGGGATAGAGGCCTGATTGTTGGTGAAACATCATTTGGTAAGGGATTGGTTCAGAGACAATTTCAATTGCCTGATGGCAGTGCCTTGCGCTTAACCATATCACAGTACTTTACACCATCGGGCAGGCTCATTCAGCGGAAATATACCGATAAAAAGAAGTATTATGAAGAACTGGCTGAGCGCGATGAAAATGAAGGCGATAATATTCAACATTCCACAGAAAAAGATACTGCCCGACCACAATATAAAACCAGTAAAGGGCGTATTGTGCTTGGCGGTGGTGGAATTACTCCGGATTATATTGTAAAAAGTGAGAAGTTAACTGATCTCTCGATTGCTTTATTACGGAAAAATCTGTTTTATATTTATGCTCTTCAATATATTGATGCTCATGGCAAAAATATTCAGGAAAAATATGGTAATAATTTGTTAGCATTTAAGAGCGGATTTCAGATTTCAAATGATGATCTGCAAAAGTTTCTGGATTTTGCTAAAACTAAAGATGTGAAAATTGAGCAAAAGGACCTTGACCAGGAGCGAGAATATCTGAAAGCTCGCCTGAAAGCTTATATTGCAAAAAATTATTGGAAAAGCGAAGGCTGGTATTCTGTTTTACTCGATGTGGACAAACAGATGCAAAAATCTATGCAGCTATGGGGAAAAGCAAAGGAACTATCTGATTCAAAATAATGCGAAATTTATTTTTTATTTGTTTATTCGTTACCGGGCCGATGCTTTTTGCATCCTGGCCCGGTGCGCATGAATATAGAACTGAGTTACTTACATTTACTTCCGAAAATAGGTTGAAAGTCGGAGAGGAAATAACCTATCAGGTTAAGTATTATCTGATGAAGCTTGGTGAGATTAAATTGAAAATTCTTTCAAAAAAGGAAGTAGAGGGGACAACGCAGTCTTATCCGATTGCGTATATCGATTCCTATACTCTGCCGTTTGTGAATCTGCATCAAACTTATGAAACCCGGTTAACCGGTGATTTTTTCTCGGCCTTTTTTAAATGCCTCGACAAGAAATCGGAGTACACTACTTTTACAGAATATAATTTTGATTATTCGAATAGAGCAGTAAAAATCAAAAAAGGTAAGGTGTATCCATACGTTCTTTGGACCGATTCAACGGGTACTGCCGAGACTGAATTTCATGATGGTTTGTCAATTTTTTATTATGCTCGTATGAATTTGGGTAAAAAGAAGAGTGTGACTGTGCCATGTTTGGTAAATGAAAAAAAAGTCACTACACGTTTGAATTTCTATACCGATGTTGAGAAAATTTCAATTGACGCATGTAGTTACCCAATTTCTGTGCTGCGCCTGGATGGCGAAACAAATTTTGTAAGCGTGTTTGGATTAACCGGTTATTTTGAGGGATGGTTTTCCAACGACGAGGCACGAATTCCGATAGTGGCGAAACTCAATGTGCTCATCGGGAGAGTTACTGTAGAATTAATAAAATGGAAAAGAGAAGGATGGAATCCTCCAAAATATCAGTAAAAGATAAAAATATTTTCAATTTCAAGGATAAAACTCCGTTGCTGCACGAATCTGTATTCGTTGCTGCGGGAGTTCGGATTATTGGAGATGTAACAATCGGAGAGGATGCTTCTATCTGGTTTAATACAGTTATCCGTGGCGATGTTAACTTTGTAAAGATTGGTAAACTAACTAATGTACAGGATGGATCTGTATTACATGTTACCAGTGGAACCGCTCCGCTAGTTATTGGCGAAGGCGTAACAATTGGACATAAAGCCTGCTTACATGGCTGTCAGATAAATGATTATTCTTTGATAGGTATGGGTGCAATAGTGCTTGACAATGCAATTGTAGAAAAAAATGCTATGGTAGCAGCTGGTGCGGTCGTCCGTCCGGGTTTTATTGTCCCCACGGGGAAGCTTGTTGCAGGAATTCCGGCCAAAATTGTCCGGGATCTGACTCCGGAGGAGATAGCTTGGTTTGAAACCAGCGCGCATCATTACGCTGAATATGCAAAAGAAATGGCCGGGGAGATTGATTAAATGGTACAGAACGTTCATGTAGTGAGTGGAAAAAAAAGCTCAATTACCGCGAGAGAAGTTCATGCTGTAGTAAAACATGTGAAACAGCAATTACAGTTTACTATAGATAATCTCGATATAGCGTTTATCTCGGGTGAAGAATTATTGAAAATAAATCAGGAATATTTACAGCATAACTATAAAACAGACATAATTTCTTTCGATTATACAGATGGGAATAGTGCTGTTGATGCAGAATTGCTTATTTCGGTTGATGATGCGGAAAAAAATGCTGAAAAATTTGGTGTTACGGTAAAAGAAGAATTAATTAGACTTGTAGTGCATGGTTTACTGCATGTTCGTGGCTTCGATGATCTGGATAAAAAAGAAAAAAGCCGGATGATGAAGGAGCAGGAACGATTGGTGCAGGAAATACGGGCATTTATTAAATAGGACATTTGTAAGGAAGAAGCATGGCAAAGAAACTTGTGTTAGTAGAATCGCCGGCGAAAGCGAAAACAATTAATAAATATTTAGGTAAAGATTATATTGTAGAGGCCACAGTAGGGCATTTACGCAACCTGCCAAAATCAAAATTGGGTGTTGAAATTGAGAAAAACTATGAACCTCAATTCGTCAATATCAGGGGTAAGGGACCTATAATTAAGAAAATCAAGGATCTCTCGCTGAAAAGTGACAAAGTTTTCATCGCGACTGACCCTGACCGCGAGGGTGAAGCCATCGCACAGGATATAGCAGAATTAATTACCGATAAGAAACAAATAGCAATTTCAAGGGTATTATTCAATGAAATTACTAAAAATGGCGTATTAAAGGGTATGAGTAACCCGTTGCCTATAGATTCGAATCTGGTACAGTCCCAACGGGCACGACGCGTAATGGATAGGATTATTGGTTACAAAATGAGTCCGTTTTTGTGGCGTTCAATTATTACCAGCTCATCGAATAATCTTTCTGCAGGCAGGGTACAGTCAGTCGCCCTTCGTTTAGTGTGTGAGAGGGAAGATGAAATAGAGAAATTTATCCAAACTGAATATTGGTCAATTCTGGGTGGATTCATCAATGAAAACAATAGTGAAATCAATACCAAACTATTTAGCATTGGTGGCAAAGAAATAAAAGTACCGCCAAAACCGGATTCAAGTGAAGAAGAATTGCAAAAATTTCGGGAAAAACATGTTTGGATCAGGTCTGAGGAAGAAGCTGCAAAGATTCTCACAGATTGCCGCGCACTAAATAATTATCAGATAACAAAGATAACTCGCAGAGCTTCAAAGCGAAATCCTTCTCCGCCATTTATAACAAGTTCATTACAGGCAGAAGCATCAAGAGTGCTTCGTTTTAAGGCGCGTCAGACTATGGCTATTGCTCAAAAGCTCTATGAAGGCGTTGAGTTAGGGTCAGAAGGTTTAGCAGGTCTTATTACTTATATGCGAACCGACTCAACGCGTATTAGTGAGGAGATTATTCCGCAGGTACGTGATTATATCAAAGATAGTTATGGCGAAGAATATTTGCCGGTAAAACCGAACACTTTTGATAAAAAGAAAGCAAACGTGCAGGATGCTCACGAGGCAATCCGTCCTACATCTGTTAAATACACACCTGAATTTGTTCGTCCATTCCTCGATGAAAATTCATTTAAACTATACCAGTTGATCTGGAAACGGTTTATTGCCTGCCAAATGGCTTCTGCAAATATTGAAACCGTCATCGTTGAGATTGGAGCAGGAGAGTTTTTATTCAAGGCGTTTGGGCAAACTGTTGTTTTCGATGGCTTTATGAAAATATATTTTGAAGCTCAGGAAACAGCCAGCCAAAGAGAAGCCGATGTAGATGAAGCGAAAAATGAACTAATACCCCGGGATATTGAAGAAGGGCAGAAGACAAAGCTTAATACCAGCGAAAAGCGGCAGCATTTTACTAAGCCACTTCCACGATATACTGAAAGTACGCTGATAAAAGAATTGGAAAGCAAAGGAATTGGACGTCCGAGCACTTATTCCATGATTGTTTCAACTGTTCAGGAACGTGGATATGTTAGCGTGGTTGAAAGAAAGCTTATTCCCACTGTGCTGGGACGAAAAGTTAACTCGATTCTTGTACAAAATTTCCCTGACATTATAGATGTGGGCTTTACAGCCCGGATGGAATCAGAATTGGATCAGGTGGCTCAGGGTGAAAACTTATACCTAAACGTTCTAAATGATTTTTATTTACCTTTTGATCAATCATTGCAGCGTGTGGAAGAAACAATCGAAAAAATTCCATGCGATAAATGCGGTGCGGATATGGTAATAAAATATGGAAGATTCGGACGCTTCCTGGCATGTTCAAATTACCCCGAGTGTAAAACAATAAAATCACTTAAAGATTTTGATCAGGAGCAAAAGATTCCGGATTATACCGGGGATACCTGTCCAAAATGCGGCGGTAAAACTGTATATCGTACGGGAAAATTTGGCCGGTTTATTGGTTGTGAAAAGTATCCTGATTGTGACTATATTCAAAATATTACTTTAGGAATCAGTTGTCCGAAATGTAAAGATGGTGAGGTGAGTGAACGACAGACTAAAACCAGAAAGACATTTTATGGATGTACAAAATATCCATCATGCGACTTTATAAGCTGGCAAAAACCAAATTTAACAGCCTGTCCTAACAATGATTCACCATATATGGAAGAAAGGTATTCGAAGAAAAAGGGTAAATACCTTAAATGCCCCGTTTGTGGTGAAGAAATAGTTGAAGACCAGGTAGAAAGCAATGACGAGTCAGAAGACTATTAGACAGGTAATAGAGAATTTTATTCTCGACCTGCAACATGTAAAAAGATACTCATTGAATACAATTAATTCTTATAGAATTGACTTATTCCAATTTTCCGATTATATTCAGGAAGAATATGGTTTGTATTCTATAGTAGATTTATCGCTTAGTCATCTGAAAAGATATATGGTGTATTTACATACTCAGGAGCTTAAAAAAGCTTCGGTAGCAAGGAAAATAGTTGCACTGCGCAGTTGTTTGAATTTTGCTCACATGCATGATATTATACCAAATGATCTAACCCATGTTCTTCAGGCTCCTCCGGTAAAACGTAAATTGCCAGAGGTGTTGAATCGGGCGGAAATTGATAAACTACCAAACGCGATACAGGATTTGGCTTCAAACGAAACTGAAAAAGAGCTTGCTGTAATTATTTTTGAATTATTATATGGCTGTTCGCTTCGTGTATCAGAACTGTGTTCATTACGGGTTCATGACGTTGATTTTCAAAAAGGATTTATTCGGGTGTTCGGAAAAGGATCTAAGGTTCGAAGTACCCCTATCGGTAGTGATTCGCTACAACTACTGAAAGATTACTTGCAAAATCGGAAAACCTCTTCTGAATTTCTACTGATTACAACTACCGGAAGACAGTTGTATCCGCGCATGGTACAAAGGTTAGTTCAGAAATATATTTCGTTGGTAAGCGAAATATCCAAGAAGAGTCCCCATATTCTTCGGCATAGTTCAGCAACTCATATGCTCGATAACAATGCCGATTTATTAGCAATACAAAAGATTTTAGGACATGCAAATCTTTCAACAACACAAATATATACGCGTATCAGCGTCGAAAGATTAAAGTCCGTCTATAAAAAATCTCATCCAAAATCTTAATTTCTTTTTAGGAGGATTTATGAAAGTTACAATCACAGCCAGAAAATTTAAAGCCAGAGATACCCTTAAAGATTATATCAATGGTGAATTGGAAGCGCTGGAAAAATTCGGAGCAGACATCCATGATGTGGAAGTAGTTCTGAGCTTTCAGCACAACAAGGAGAGCATCAAAGAGGCTGAGATTATCGTAAAGATTCCCGGGCATGTAATTACTGCTAAGGAAACTTCCGAAGAATTTGAAAAATCAGTTCGTGATGCAGTAGAAAAAATCGAACGTCAATTAGATAAAATTAAAACAAAGAAAACTCCTCGTCATACGGATGCGGAATTAGAGAAAATGGTTAAGACCGATGATAACGATTGATAAAAAGGCGGTTTCACAGGGCCAGCCGATTAACGTTAGGCATTTTTATGAAAACGTTAGCGGCAGATTCAAGATACGTTTATTATCAGATGAATCAGGTTTTGACCGATTAATTAAAGATCAAAATTTACACAGACCCGGCTTAGCATTAGCCGGGTTTGTTGATTTATTCTCGTATGCAAGGGTGCAGATTTTCGGTAATACGGAAATGCGTTATTTGCTTCACCTCGACGATGAAGCCCGAGAGGCAGTTTTGCATAGAATTTTTAAGTTTGATTTGCCCTGCATAATACTTACCGATAATAATGAGCCGGTGCCTGGTATGATAGAATTAGCGAATTTCTATCATATACCCGTATTTGGCAGCCAATACTCCACCACCAAGCTCGTATATCTGATCGGCGATTTTCTGGATGATCAGTTTTCTGTTCGTTGCAGCTTACATGGTTCTTTCGTCGATGTCTATGGCGTGGGAATAATGTTTGTAGGCAAATCAGGTATCGGGAAAAGTGAAGTTGCATTGGATTTAGTTGAAAGGGGACACCGTTTGGTGAGCGATGATGTAACAATACTCACCAAAAAAGGGCAGGGAATTCTTATGGGCGCCGGAACTTCTATTAACAAACATTTTCTTGAAATCAGAGGATTAGGGTTAATTAATGTTCCGAAAATGTTCGGTGTACGCTCAATCAGATATCAAAAACGTCTGGAAATTATTGTTGAACTCGAAATTTGGGACGATAATTCCAGTTATGACCGAACCGGCCTGGAAGGTTCCTCGGTTAGCATTCTCGATGTTGACATTCCTTACGTTAAATTGCCCATCGTTCCGGGAAAGAATATTACAGTAATATCCGAAATAATAAGCCTTAATTATCTATTAAAACATTATGGCTATGATGCAGCAAAAGATTTTATGGCCAGGCTTGATAGACAACTTAAGGATGGCCAAACCATAACCCGTGGAGTAACTTACTTCGAACACGATTTCGAATGACACTATTGTAATTGATAAATAAAGCTGTAGGTAATTCTACAGCTTTATTCATATCTCACTTGCCTTAACGAAGAATAACTTAAAAAAATAATACGATCTTTCGGCAATTCAGAAAATTTTTATTCTTCCCAAAAAGAACAATATTACTTATTTCAGAGTCTAATTACATGTTATTAAATAAGATAACGCCTTATAACTGAAGAATCAGATTAAGTAAATAATGTTGTAACATGTTATAAATAAATAACTTATAAAGGATCGGCTCCTAAACAATATAAAATGAGGAAAATATTCAATTTAGGTATATATAGTAGCAGGTAAAGGGTTAAATTTATTTGCCTTCTATCTCATTTTTCCGTAAATTCGCCGTTGCTTATGAAAAAATTTTATTACTATTCCAAATTCAAAATTCACCCCGTTGAGCTTAAGAATTATAGGCTTAAGTTCGCGTTGCTGGTTGCTGCAATATTCTGTATTGCAACCTTGGTGCTATTTTCAGGATATTTGGTTTACACTAACTATATAAATCCGCCTAAAGATTTAGCGGCCCTGCGGAATGAAAATTTGCTGTTAAAAAGCAGGTTGAAGAATATTGCCGGGCAGTATAAGAATCTTGAGACCGAGTTAGATAGTATTATTGTACGCAACAATACTCTGAGAGTAGCAGCTAATTTACCGGCAATGTCGAATGATGAGCAAAAGCTTGCAACGGGAGGAAACGCCTTTGGCAGTTTACTCGATCTTATAGCGGGGAAAGAAGTAGACCTGAAACAGACGATAGCGGCTGTGGATCAGGTTGTTAAAAAGTTTGAGTTTGAAAAGGGTAACCTGACCAATATACAGGCTGCTTTAGCGACTAATCAGGAGTTATATAAAGCAATTCCAGCAATTAAGCCATGTACCGGAGAATTAGCCGCTCATGGTTTTGGTATGCGTATGCATCCCATATTGCATATTATGCGCATGCATGAAGGAGTTGATATTATAACTAATGTAGGTACTATGGTTTACGCCCCTGCTGAAGGAACGGTAGATTTTGTTGGTTACAAGAATGGTCTTGGTTTATGCGTGGAGTTAGACCACGGATTTGGGTACAGGACTATCTATGGACACCTTTCTGCAACAACGGTTAAAGAAGGGCAACATATTAAACGTAGCCAAAACATAGCAAAAACAGGGAATACCGGTCTTTCAAGTGGGCCACATTTGCATTACGAAGTTCTGCATGATGGTATTAATCTTGATCCGGTACAGTTCTTTTTTAACGACAATTATGTTTTTAATTCAACACCGAACTCAAAGGAGTAGAGAGTTAGTCAATGATCTGGACAATCGAATTAGCATCATTCCTGGATGACGCTCCATGGCCTGCAACAAAAGAAGAGTTATTAGATTACGCTGAGAGAATTGGGGCGCCACTTGAAGTTATTGAAAATTTAAAAGAATTAGAAGATAACGACGATCCATACGAAACAATTGAAGAAATCTGGCCGGATTATCCGACCGATGATGATTACTTCTACAATGCGGATGAATTGTAAGAATTTCCCGCTAGTTATTTCTTTCTCATATTTACCTGGAGCTTAATATGGACAATCGTTGGACAGGTGTTCCGGGGCAACATAAATTAAAGTTCTTTTTCGATTCTCTTATCGATAAGAAGAACTATCCTCAGGCTATTATTATCAATGGACTTAAAGGCACCGGGAAGGATTTTATCGCTTCCCGGTTTGCCGCTATTATTAATGAGGTCCCTTCTTCGAAATATATTGACCCGTTTTCTCAAGTTTTTCTCAAACACGTTTTCCCGCTTCCCAGAGGAAAAAATGAAGAGAGTTTTGATGACCCTTATGAAAAACTTTCGAAAGATACGTTAGCTGAAGTGCGCGAAAAGCTTGAAGCTAAAAACACAAATCCGTTTCTCGCTATCGATATTCATGGCGCTAATGAAATCAAAATTAACAGTATCAGGGATATCCTGAAATTCCTATCTTTAACTTCAGGTACTATTCGTCATAAAACCGTACTGATCAGCAATGCAGAATTGATGAATGAAGAGGCACAAAATTCATTGCTCAAACAGATAGAAGAACCTCCTCCAAATACAACATTTTTACTAACAACCGATTCTCTCGATTCAATTCGGGAAACTATCAAATCGCGTTGTTGGATTCTAAATAGTTTACCGTATTCTGCCGAGGATATGTTGGAGATTCTGACTGGTTATTTTAAACTGGATGTTGAAACGGCTAATACAATTATCCCATTTTGCGAAGGCTCTGTTTTTCAGGCCCAGCAATTAATGGAAAAAGATATAAAGAGCATAAAAACTGCCACTATTGAATATTTACGATTTGCTCTAGCCAATAAAATTAATTCGGCATTCCTTCATCTTACGCAAAATGTAATGAAAGAAGAGCAGGAAACTATTTTACTCTTTTTGAAGATGTTAATTTTATGGCTTGCCGATGCCCAAAATTTTAAAAACGGGTGTACAAATCTTTACTACAATGATTTCTCTGAAACCTTTGCAAAGTTTCATTCACGCTATAATATCGAATCCTTCCAACCGTATATCATACAAATCGAACAATACTCCAATTATTTACGGAATAACAATCTAAATTTGAACGTTCTCTTTCTCAACCTCACTCTTATGTTGGCTTCTATAATTCAGGGCGAATAGATTTCCTCCATTATAAAATTTGTGAATTATTTGTTAGCTTTACGTGTTAGAGCTATATCAAAATATATTCAATTTTAAAAATATTTTACAAGGAGGGTCTGTGGGTATTTCTCAGGTGGCGGTTATTGGTGGTGGCACGATGGGTAACGGCATTGCATTAGTTTCTGCTTTGTATGGATTTCGCACAACCATTGTGGAACAAAATGAGCAGTCAGGAGAGCGTGCCCTGGTAAATATCGAAAACAGTCTTGAAAGAATGGTGAAAAAGGGAACTGTTTCATCTGAACAAATGCAGCAGATTCTGGATGGATTAGTTGTGGTCTATAACCCGTTATTTCTCGATCCGGATACTGATATTGCTATTGAAGCTATTTATGAAAATAAAGCTGCAAAATTGGATATTTACTCAGCTCTGCATAAATGTCTGAAACCAGAGGCAATCATTGCTACCAACACTTCAGCGATATCAATTACCGAATTAGCAGTTCATACAAGACCAGAAAAGTTTATTGGCATGCATTTTATGAATCCGGTTCCTGTTATGAAACTGGTAGAAATTATCAGGGGATATTCTACTTCAGATGACACTTTTAGTATTGTGCATGACCTTGCACTAAAAATGGAAAAAACACCGGTAGAAGTTCAGGATTATCCGGGATTCATATCAAATCGTATTCTTATGCCCATGATCAATGAAGCCGTTTTCGCATTAATGGAAGGAGTTGCGAATAAGGAAGCTATAGATACTGTTATGAAACTTGGTATGAATCACCCCATGGGGCCACTTGCTCTGGCAGATTTCATCGGGCTGGATGTATGTCTGGCTATAATGAATGTATTATATGAGGGCTATAAAGACTCGAAGTACCGGCCCTGTCCTTTATTGGTAAAAATGGTGTCGGCCAATAAACTGGGGCGTAAAACCGGGGAAGGTTTTTATCAATATTAAAAGTTGTGAGTAATTACGTCCAGACAGTCATGCTGTGCCTGGACGCAATTACTGTAAAATTAATGTTCTTATTTAATTATGGGCCTGCCAATGCATCCCGAGGGCTCGGTAATGTTTAACAGATCAGCAATTGTTGGCGCAATATCTGTTACATATACTGACTCATTATTCTTTCCCGGCGTTATATTCCAACCAAAAAATATTAAAGGCACGTGAGTATCGTAAGAATATAGCGTGTTGTGTGTGCTTTTATTACCGGTTGACTCAAAATAGGTCGTAGAGTTAAGTTCAATTAATATATCTCCCGAGCGTATATTGTTATATCCGTTCAGAAGGGGATTATTTGACTCTCTTGCCGCGATCTTTCCATTGAAATCATCCTTCGTACAAACAATAAGAATGCTATTGAAGGTCCTTCGCAGAAATGCAGCAATTTTCGCCCGTACCTCAACTGGATTTAAATGTTGTGCTTCAATTACGGCATCGTCAAGAAAGAATTGTTTGTTAATGTAATCCGCTACTATTCCATCAACACCAAATTGTTCTTTAGCGTACTTTTTAACTGCATTGAGGCAATTCTTGGTATTAAAATTCGATTTGACCTTCGTATTAACCATTTCCGGAATTTCATTACCGGCATGATCGGCAGTAAGAAACACAAGATAGTTACCGGCCCCATATTCATGGTCAAATACATGAAGTAATTCGGCAATGTTTTGATCCAATTTCGTGTAAAGATCAAAGATTTCTACTGAATTCGGACCATATAAATGGCCAACATAATCTGTGGCAGAAAAGCTGACAGATAGAAAATCTGTTTGCTCACCTTTCCCCAATGATTCATTAATAACCAGATCTTTAACAAAATCAGTTAACAAGTCATTACCGAAAGGCAATTCTCGTATCATTTCAAATCGATTTTCAGGCTTTATATTCTTTAATGAATGAGGGAAAGAAGTTCTGCCTTCCTTATATACATCAAGCTCATTCGGGTTTTCATCGGGTAAACAGATCGAGTAATTCTGTAATGGAAAAGAAAGAGTCCATTCTTTTTCACAATATTTTGATGCTAGGTTTTTAGAATTGAAATTTGTTACCCAGTTAGGCAATTCTTTCATATAGTATGAGGATGTGCCAAAATGACCATTGGCATCATTATACCAATAAGCCGCGTTCGCTAATCTGCCTCCGGGTAAAATAGCACCTCGGTCTTTTAACGAGACTGCAATAACCTTGGATAATCCGTTGTCTGAAAGTTTTAGCTGATCGGTAATGGTTGTGCTCATCAGATTTAATGGCGACATTTTATCTGAACAGCCAATTCCTTCGAAACGGGAATCATCAACACAGTAGATACGTCGTTTTAGTTCTTTGCTATACCAATCATTACCAATTATTCCATGGAAATATGGGGTACTGCCGGTATAAATTGATGAATGGCCGGGTGCTGTATGTGTGGGGACATAGTTATAATGCGCGAACGTAAAATTTAGCCCGTGATTCATCAGACGGTTAAATCCGTCCGGGCCAAAATTTGGCTGGAAACGATAGAGATAGTCAAATCTCATCTGATCAATTACTATACCTATAACAATTTTAGGGCGTGCGGTTAAAGAGATGGCTAAAATTGCTAATAAGGTCAAAAACGATTTCACGAAACGCATGGAAAATTTCCTGTTTTATTCAAAACTATAGAACCCAAAATAACAGAAAGTTAAAATACAGTTAATTGTTTTACCGAAATGTATGCGCATACAGAAAAAAGAATAGAAAAGCATAAAGAAAATATTATTCAAGGAAAAATTTCATCATGCTGTAAACTCTCTTGCAAATGCATCGTAAAAGTTGTAATTTTGTAACATGAATTGGGGCTATAGCTCAGCTGGGAGAGCGCTTGAATGGCATTCAAGAGGCCAGCGGTTCGATCCCGCTTAGCTCCACAAAAATCCTTGTAATTTTACAAGGATTTTTTATTTTAAATCTACTATGCAAATATTACCTGTACATGTTCACTCGAATTTTACCTTACTGAAAGGAACGATACCAATTCCTGAATTGGTGCGCTCTGCTAAAGATTTTGGCTATGGGGCCATAGCGCTTACCGATTCCAACGCTATGTATGGAGTAATCCCGTTCGTTAAGAGCGCAATTGAAATAGGTATAAGACCTATAATTGGAACCCAGATTACTTTTTCGGAAAATCCTGAAGATTACATTATTCTTTTAGCGAAGAATAATGAGGGTTACGCGGATATGTGCCAGGAGATCACGCGTAGAAATCTTTTCGATGTCTATACAGCGGATCACCTAATTTCAAATGCCAGCCCGAATATTTTCTATATTACCCCTTCCATTGAATATTATAGAAATTTTGAGACGATACAGGACGTATTTTTTGAAGTGTTTGTTCATAACGGCTTGCCGGAAAACCTGGAACAACTACGGGAGTTGCGATGTATTCCCAGCATTCCTGTTTATTTTCTTAAGAATGAGGATTATGCCTTTCATCGCATCGTTTCTGCCATAAGGGAACGAAAAACACTGGGGACAATAACTCATCACTCGCTGGTTGATGAAGGATTTTATCTTCGTGGTGCAGATTTCTGGCAGGAATTTTTGTTGCCTGAAACCTGGCTGCAAAATCTACGTTTTATTGAGGAACACTGTACCGTTGATTTACGGCTGGGAGAATATAAATTCCCTCACTATAAAGTGAACGGCGACCAAACGAGTTTTGGTTTTTTATGGCAATTATGTCAGAAGGGTTTACGCGGAAGATATCCGGAGGTTACTGAAAAAATTCAAGACCGGCTCGATGAAGAACTATCGGTTATCCAGGATCTTAATTTTGTTGACTATTTTCTAATTGTTTGGGATATTGTGATGGAGGCCAACAGAAGGGGAATGGTGCATATTGGAAGGGGCTCTGCCGCTAATAGTCTGGTAGCCTATTGTCTTGGGCTAACTGAGGTTGACCCTATACAGTATGACCTTTACTTTGAACGATTCCTTAATAGATCACGCAAAAGCCCGCCTGATGTAGATCTTGATTTTTCCTGGAAGGAAAGGGATGAGATAATAAAGTATGTGTTTGAACGTTATGGTTATGAACGGGTCGCGATGATTTCAACTACAGTTACATTTCGTGCCCGATCTGCATTCAGGGAAACGGCTAAAGTCTTTGGATTTTCTGATGAGCAAATTTCCAAATATTCAAAATTCATTCCCTGGACCAGCGCTGCAAATCTGGAAAGATTACCGGAGAAATTTCCGGAGGCACGTATGTTGAAATTCGATGATGAAATTTGGCAGGTCGTTTTAAAACAGGCTGCCAGGTTAGCGGGATTCCCTCATCATTTAAGTATTCATCCCAGTGGATTGGTTATCGCCCCGGATAAGATAACTCATTACACCGCACTGGAATATGCAAAAAACAAAGGACTGGGACTGATAATTACGCAACCGGATATGTATAGTATTGAAGATATCGGTTTAGTGAAAATTGATTTACTTAGCCAACGTTCTTTAGGTGTACTACGGCTTTCGTTAAATCAAATTAAAAAAAACGATTATTAAGCGGATATTTCCCTCCATTTTAGTACCTTTATTTTTTTAATAATTTTTCAGAGAACTATGTCGATACGGTTTTTAACAGCAGGCGAGTCCCATGGTAAAGGATTAACGATAATAATTGAAGGGCTTCCCGCGGGAATACCTATAACAGAAGACTATATTAACGCTCACCTTGCCCGGCGCCAAAAGGGTTATGGCAGGGGAATGCGAATGAAAATAGAAACTGATAAAGCTGAATTGCTTTCCGGTGTACGTTTTGGTAAAACAACAGGTCAACCAGTTTCAATGATTATTTGGAATAAAGATTGGGAAAACTGGACGGATAAACTGGCGGTAAATGAAGAAAATTCTCAAGTTGAAAAAATTTCCATACCGCGTCCCGGCCATGCTGATTTGGTTGGAACTGTGAAATATGGTTATGATGATATAAGGAACTCTATCGAACGCTCCAGTGCACGTGAAACGGCGGCGCGAGTTGCTGCCGGTTCGTTTGCGAGAGCATTTCTGGAACAATTTGGTATTACTGTGGGCAGCTATGTCGAAAGCATAGGGAATTGTTATCCGGAATATGATTTTTATCGGTTACAATTGTTAGAAGGGCAGAAGGGCGATTTTACCGAGTTAAATACTTTGGCCGATGATAGTGAAGTTCGTGTGATTGAAAAAGAACAGGAAAACAGAATAATCGAACTGATAAAAAAAGCAAAAAAAGATGGAGATACCTTAGGCGGCACTTTCATTGTTTTTGCATCCGGATTACCGGTTGGTCTTGGTTCATTCAGTCATTATGATCGTCGCCTGGATGCCCGGTTGGCCCATGCTATAATGTCTATACATGCCGTAAAAGCAGTAGAAGTGGGATCGGGATTTGATGTTGCCGATACAGTGGGTTCAAAAGTCCACGATGAGATAATCCTGAAAGATGGGAATATTTCCAGGAAAAGTAACCATGCAGGCGGAATAGAGGGCGGTATTAGTACGGGTATGCCCGTATTACTTCGGGCTGCAATGAAGCCAATTGCCACACTGATGTCGCCAATAGGTAGTCTCGATCTGGTTACAATGGAAAAGGTTGAAGCTCGAAGAGAACGAAGCGATTTTACCGCAGTCCCCGCTTGTGCTGTAATAGCTGAGTCAATGGCTGCCTGGGTAGTTGCAGAAGCATTCTTAGAAAAATTTGGTGGTGATTCCCTAACTGAAACACAGCGTAATTATGAAGGCTTTACAACCGGTATGCTTGATTCATTGTCAGCTAAATTCACACGGGAAGTTTAATGGAAGACCTTGAATTGACAAAATTGGGATTCAAAAAGTTTATTTTTAACCCTTTCAGTGAAAATACTTATTTAATCTGGGATAAGGATACCCTGGAATCCATGGTTATTGATCCGGGTAATTGTACAGATAAAGAAGATCAGGAAATTACAGGATTTATTCGAAGGCATAGTTTAATTGTAAAATACCTGGTAAATACCCATGGGCACATCGATCATATTTTAGGGAATAAATATATCAAGGATACTTATTCTCCGAAATATCTGATACCTGAGAAGGATACGTCTTTATACGAAAATGCAGAACAAAGTGCTGCTTTTTTTCGGTTGCCGTTCAAAGCTAATCCACCTGTTGATGAATATATTGATGCATATCCGGAACTGAATCTGGGGAATATCAGAATCGAACTGTTATTTACACCGGGGCATACTCCGGGAGAATATTGCTTATACTTGCCATCGGAAAATCTGCTTTTTTCCGGTGATGTTTTATTTCACGAGAGTATAGGCAGAACCGACTTGCCCGGCGGGAGTACTCCGGTATTACGGAAATCTATAATCGAAAAACTACTTGTGCTGGATGAAAGTACCGTTGTTATGCCAGGACATGGAGATTTAACCACTATCGGTCATGAAAAAGAACATAACCCTTTTCTATAGATGCCGCTATATGTTGTTTGAAATAGAGAATGAGGGCATTACTAAAAGACTTTCAGGAAACTAACATTTTTAGTAATTTTGCATCCATTCTTTTACAGTAGTATGAAGAATGGTGAATCGGTAAGCTATTATGAGGCAATGCTTTAGGAAAAGCAGGGTAATTGCTTAGAAATTAATTGATTATGAATAGTAAAATTCTTATATTTACAAGTCATTTTCTTTTTGAAGAATGAAGATAAAGATATCTAATTTAAAAGAAGGCATTCACGAATTTGAATTTACCGGTTCGGTAAATGAAATTCAGTTGGAAGAACCTTTTACCGGAAACTACCAAATGAAGGTAGAGATTGATAAATCTAATCATCAATTGCTTGTACATGCAATAGGTCATGCAGAAGCAAATGTAGTTTGTGACCGGTGTAGTAAAGAATTTATGATGCCCGTTGGTTTTGATTTTCGTGTTGTATACATGTATCAGCAAAACCATCTGGTTGACCCGGAATCGGATAATATTGTATACATAACACCCGATACGGATACGGTTGACATACGTTCAGATATATACGATTACTCGCATCTGGCATTACCCATGAAGGTATTGTGTAATGATTCATGCAAAGGAATTTGTTACCGATGCGGAGTTGACTTAAATAACGGTGAATGTTCGTGTAGCCCTTCAGATAAGGAAGAGGGGAATAATTCACCTTTCAAAGATTTGAAAAATTTAATTAATAACTAATAAAAAGAGAATAGACTATGCCGAATCCCAAACGTAAAATGTCCAAAACGAGACGGGATAAAAGAAGAACCCATTATAAAGCTACTGCTCCTACATTAGGAAAGTGCGCAAACTGTGGCGATATTAAAATGGCCCATCATGCATGTCCGTCATGCGGTTATTATGATGGTCGTTCTATGTTTATTCCGAAAAGCTAATCTTCTCAGCCTCCATGCCGGAAACGGTTTCCCAAAAAAAATGTAGAATACTATTGGACGCAATGGGAGGGGATTATGCCCCTCTGAATTGCGTTGTTGGTGCAGTACAGGCTCAACGATCCCTTCCGAACAGTGAAATCATGATGATCGGGAAAAAGGAAGAGATTCTTGCAGTTTTGCAGAGTGAAGGGCTTACTTTTCCCGAATCGCAGATTATTCATGCTTCAGAAGTGATTGAGATGTGCGATGTACCAACACAAGCCATTAAAAATAAAAAAGATTCCTCGATTGTTGTCGGGTGCAAAATGGTTAAAGAGCGGCAAGTTGATGCCTTTGTTAGCGCTGGTAATACCGGTGCAATGATGGCGGCCAGTACTTTAATCATCGGACGCATTAAAGGGGTAGGCCGGCCCACTATGGGTACATTCTTCCCCAGCCAAAGCTTTACCACTATATTTGATGTCGGCGCCAGTGTCGATTCAAAACCACGGCATCTTGTAGAATATGCCCTGATGGGTTCTATTTTTGCCCGTGAGATATATGGTATCGAAAATCCTAAAGTCGGATTATTAAGTGTTGGTGAAGAGGAAACTAAAGGCAACGAAGTTGTACTTGAAACTCATGCTATGCTAAAAAAATCTAATGTGAATTTTATTGGCAATATAGAAGGGCGTGATATTCTTAAGGGTACAGCTCACGTTGTTGTTTGCGATGGTTTTGTAGGAAACATTGTTTTAAAATTTGGTGAAGGAGTCCTTCCATTACTGAAACATCTCTTAAAAGAATTCGCTGAAACTTCCTTATGGAATAAGATCAGGGTGGGAATTTCCAAAGGCGTTCTTAAAGGTGCTCTAAAGAGTATGGATTACCAACAACATGGCGGTGTTCCGCTGTTGGGTGTCGATGGTATATCGCTTATCGGCCATGGTTCCAGCACTGCTTTAGCAATTAAGAATATGATTATTCGAGCCGATGAAATGTACCGCCATGATATAGTAGGCAAAATCAGAAATTCAATTAATGAGTTAGAAAAAGAAGGATAATGCATGAACGACAAAAAGTTTAACGCGGCTATAACTGCCGTGGGCATGTACGTACCCGATGAGGTATTAGATAATAAATATTTTGAATCAATTTTAGATACCAGCGATGAGTGGATAGTTACTCGTACTGGTATTAAAGAGCGCAGAAAATTATCGAACGGAGCTACGAGCGACCTCGCAACTGAGGCTGCCCTGGATTTAATAAAAACCCATAATATCGACCCCAAAGAAATCGATGTAGTAATTGTTGCTACTGTTACCCCCGACATGTTTTTTCCCTCAACTGCCTGTCTTGTTATGCATAATATCGGTGCAGTTAATGCCTGGGGTTTTGATTCTTCTGCAGCCTGTTCAGGGTTCCTTTTTGGCTTGCAGACAGCTACTTCTCTTGTTGAGTCGGGCAGGTATAAAAAAGTATTGCTTATTGGTGCCGATAAAATGACTGCTATTAGTGACTATACTGATAGAAATACCTGTATATTATTTGGTGATGCCGGTGCAGCGGTTCTTTTAGAGCCGGCTGCAGATACGAATACCGGTATAATGGATACAGTTTTACACTGCGATGGGTCCGGAGCAAACCACCTCAATATGAAAGGCGGCGGAAGTCTTAACCCTTCAAGTTATGAAACTGTTGATAAAAAATGGCATTATATTTATCAGGATGGTAAGGCAGTTTTTAAAGTTGCAGTAGTTGGCATGGCGAATGTCGCAGCTGAAATTATGGAGCGCAATAATCTTACCGCTGATGATGTGAAATATCTTGTTCCACATCAGGCTAACCTTCGTATAATTGATGCTACTGCTCAAAGAATGGGAATTGGCAGAGAAAAAGTTACCATAAATATTCACAAGTATGGTAATACAACAGCAGCTACTATTCCATTATGTTTGTGCGAGTATTATCGTGAAGGTAAAATTGTTAAAGGCGATAAATTGGTTTTAGCCGCTTTTGGCGCTGGTTATACCTGGGGTGCAGCATACATTAGATGGAGTATATAATATGTCAAAAAGAGCGTTATTATTTCCGGGTCAAGGTTCGCAATATGTAGGCATGGCCAAAGATTTATATGAGAATACTCCTGAAGCTAAAGAGATGATACAAATGGCTGATCATATTATGGCAGCCCCTCTTTCACAGGTTATGTTTAATGGCCCTGAAGATGAATTGCGGCAAACCAAATATACACAGCCTGCAATTTTTGTACATAGTGTTGTATTAGCCGGTTTAATTAGAACATTAGATTTTGATGGAGCGGCAGGTCACTCTCTTGGTGAATATTCAGCATTAGTTGCTGCCGGTGCCATTCAGTATGCTGATGCAGTTGCAGTTGTAGCAACCCGTGGCGCTGCAATGCAGCAGGCGGGTGTAGAAAATCCTGGTACAATGGCAGCCATAATAGGTCTGGCCAATGAACTGATTGTTGAAGCCTGTAACGATGCTTCTGCCGAAGGAATCGTTCAACCTGCGAATTTTAATTCGCCGGGCCAGGTTGTAATTTCCGGTTCGGTAGTTGGCGTTAAAAAAGCTATGGAACTCTGCAAAGCAAAAGGTGCAAAAATGGTTAAGGAACTCGTCGTTAGCGGCGCATTCCATTCACCATTGATGCAGAGCGCGCAGGATAAACTTTTAGCAAAACTTGAAGTTGTTCCTTTTTACAGTGCACGTAAACCGGTATATGCCAATGTTACAGCAAAACCGGTAGTTGATCCACAGGTAATTAAAGATTTATTATATAAACAGGTTACCGCGCCGGTTCTATGGGAAGAAACTATTAAGAACATGGTTGCAGATGGTTTTGATGAATTCGTCGAAGTTGGGCCGGGTAAGGTTTTACAGGGCCTCGTAAAACGGATAGCACCACAAGCAGTCTGTTCTGGTATTGATACCCTGGCTGACGTAGAAAAATACAGATAATGGATTTAACAATTAACGGGTTGCGTATTGACCCGGCTATCTTCACATTCAAATTCACATGTATGTGTAATGGTGAATGCTGCAATTATGGAGTCTATACCGATAAAAAAGAATATGAAATTCTTTGGGAACTTCGGGATGAAATAAAGCAGTTTATGGATGACTCTCAACCTACGGATTCATCCGCTTGGTTTGAACCGGAAGAAGCAGATGACGATTTTCCCTCGGGCATTGCAGTAGGAACAGAAGTTTTTAATGGGAAGTGTGTTTTCCTTGATAAAGAAGGTCTTTGTTCCATTCAAAAAATGTCTATGACAAAGGGCGAGTACAAATGGAAATATAAACCTCTGTATTGTATTCTGTTCCCTTTAACCATCTATGATGGAGCGCTAACGATTGATTATGAACATACCGATCGTTTACATCACTGCAATAAAAATGTTCCTCATACCACTACGATTTTTGAGTATTGTAATGAAGAATTGAAGCATTTATTAGGTGCGGAGGGATTTGAAACCTTGGAAAAAATGCGCAATCAATACCTTGCAGATAAGGAGTAATAATGGATTTAGCAAATAAAACCGCATTGGTAACCGGCGGAAGCCGTGGTATTGGCAAAGCTATTGTTTTTGAATTAGCCGCTGCCGGTGCAAATGTAGTTTTTACATATGTAAGCTCTGACGAAAAAGCCAGAGAGATAGAAGAAATAGGAAAAACTAACGGACAGACGATTTTTGGATTCAAAGCAGATGCGGGTGATTTTGCGGCAGCAGAAGCTTGTATGCAATTTGTTTTGGAAAAGTTTGGCCGAATAGATATTTTAGTGAATAATGCTGGAATAACAAAAGATAACCTGCTATTGCGGATGTCTGAACAAGAATTTGATTCAGTTATTCAGGCAAATCTTAAAAGTGTGTTCAATTATACCAAGCACGCTATGAAGCCAATGCTGAGCCAACGCTCGGGTAGTATTATCAACATTTCTTCGGTTGTTGGTATTAATGGTAACCCTGGCCAGGCAAATTATGTCGCCTCCAAGGCAGGCGTTATAGGATTTACTAAATCGGTTGCGAAAGAAGTTGCAAGCCGGTCTTTACGAGTAAATGCCATAGCCCCTGGTTTCATTGGTACCGACATGACTGATAAACTTAATGAAAAACAGAAAGAAGCTATTATCAGCCTGATTCCTTTGAAACGAATCGGCGATGCGGAAGATATCGCGAAAACGGTGCTGTTTTTAGCATCCGACTATTCAAAGTATATTACCGGACAAACAATTACCGTCGATGGCGGTATGGTTATGTAAGTTTTTCACAATTCACTTAATTAATAATTACAATTTTATAGGAGCAAAAATGGACATTGCATCAAAAGTAAAAGAAATCGTTATGGATAAGCTCGGTGTTGAAGAATCACAGATCACCAATGAAGCTTCGTTCATGAATGACTTAGGTGCTGATTCTTTAGATATCGTTGAATTAGTTATGGGCTTCGAGCAAGCTTTCTCTATTTCAATTCCTGAAGATCAGGCTGAAAATATTCGCACCGTTGGCGATGCTATTAAATATTTAGAAGCTAACACAAAATAAGTGTGGAAGGGGACCTCGCGTCCCTTTTCTTTTTTTTATAAAGTCATTACTGCTGAAGATATGATGAAATCGAATCGCGTGGTGATTACCGGTATGGGCGTTATTAGTCCTATCGGAAATACTCTGGCTGAATTTTCTGCCTCCCTAAAAAATGGAATTAATGGGGTTGCTCCCATTACCCGCTTTGATGCATCGAAATTTGATACTAAGTTTGCTGCTGAAGTAAAGAATTTCGATCCGCTACAATTCCTTGACAAAAAATCCATTCGAAGAATAGACCTGTTCGCTCAATTTGCACTTGCTGCTTCCCAGATGGCGTATGATGATGCAGGGTTCACTCCGGCTTCTTTTACTCCTGAACGTAGCGGTGTTGTTTTTGGCAGTGGCGTTGGCGGAATTCAAACTTTTCACGATCAATGTGTAAGCTATTTAACCAATGGGGACCCAACAAAGGTTAGCCCTTTTCTCATTACAATGCTTATACCCGATATTGCTGCTGGATTAATTTCTATACGTTTCGGTTTCAAAGGTCCAAATTATTGTACCGTTTCCGCCTGTGCTACGGGTTCTCATGCAATTGCAGATGCTTTTATGTTAATACAGCGTGGCTCGGCAGATGTAATGATTTGTGGCGGGGCAGAAGCACCGGTTACAGAATTATCAATCGCAGGGTTTAATTCTTTACGAGCGCTTTCCACCTGGAATGAGCGTTATTCCGAAGCTTCACGACCGTTTGATGTCGATCGGAACGGTTTTGTTATGGGTGAAGGCTCTTGGGCGATAGTTCTTGAATCATTGGAACATGCCTTGGCACGTGGCGCGAAAATTTATTGTGAGCTTGGCGGAATAGGTTTATCTGCCGATGCTTATCATATAACGGCTCCGGAACCGGAGGCAGATGGTGCTATCCGTGCAATGAACCTATGTCTTCAGGATGCCGAAATGGCACCTGCTGAAATTGATTATATTAATGCACACGGCACATCAACTCAATACAATGATATTACCGAAACCAAAGCACTAAAAGCAGTTTTTGGCGAACATGCCTATAAACTTGCGGTTAGTTCAACCAAATCTATGACGGGTCATTTATTGGGGGCAGCCGGTGGAATTGAAGCAATTGCCAGCGCTTTAGCGATTCATGAGGGCTTTGTTCCTCCAACAATTAACTTAAACCAACCTGGGGAAGGCTGTGATTTAGACTATGTACCTAACAAGGTTCGGTATCAGAGTGTGAATGCAGTTATAAGTAATTCGTTCGGGTTCGGTGGTCATAACGCTTCATTATTGTTTAAAAAATATCACTCATAATTTATGTTTCTCAGGTTATTACGCCGAATTGCCCGGCTGTTCGATACTCATGAAAAAATTGCAAAAGAACGCATACGGATTCTTGAGCGACTGATTTTAAATAAAATTCAGGATACAGAATTATTTATTGAGGCGCTTACCCATCGATCGTTAGTAGATGGGAGGAAGTTTAAGACCTCCAATGAGCGTTTAGAGTTCTTAGGTGATGCCGTTCTTGGTCTGGTTGTTACACGTGAGTTATATTTTAAATTCCCTGACAAAGATGAAGGTTTTTTAACAAAAATTCGTGCTAATTTTGTTAACAAGAATGCCCTTTATGATGCGGGTCAGCGTATAAACCTTCTCGACTTAATTTTTATTCAGAATGAGCTTCTCGCCAATGAAAACTTTGGTAAAAAAACTGTTGTTGCTGATGCCTTTGAAGCTCTGGTTGGAGCTATTTATCTGGATGCCGGTCTTGAAACGGCAACCAAATTCATACATAATAATGTAATTAATCCTAACTTCGAAAACAGACTCCATTTAGTGGACGACAATTATAAGAGTCAATTATTGGAGTTTGCTCAAGCCCTTAAACGCGAAATACCACGCTATTTTGTTATTAAAGAAGAGGGGCCTGAGCAGGATCGTGTTTTTACCATAGAAGCCAGAATTGGTATAGATACGTATGGAGTAGGAAAAGGTAAAAATAAGAAAGCCGCAGAGCAAGAAGCTGCTCATTTAGCTCTTGAAACACTGAAGAAAATATATTCTACTCAATAATCCCTTATTAACTTTTTGAGTTTTCTTTAAATATTGTCTTATTTTCTCTGGAAAATTGTACATTTAAAGACTGATATTTTTATTTTTTAAAGAGTGAATTATTATGGGAAACCTGCAGTCATCTTATCCTTTTGTCCGTAGACACACCGGAATTTTTTCACCATCAGATCTTACCGAAATGCTACAGGCTGTAAACGCGGCTGATTTGGATCAGCTGATATCAGAAACTGTACCTGGTAAAATTCGTTTACCAAAAGACCTGAATATACCCGAAGGAATCTCCGAGCAAGAATACTTTACATACATCCGCGGTGTGGCAAAAAAGAACATAGTTGCCAAATCATACATCGGGATGGGATATTATCAAACTCTTACACCTGCTGTTATCCAAAGAAATATTCTTGAAAACCCGGGTTGGTACACACAATATACACCGTACCAGGCTGAGATTTCTCAGGGAAGGCTGGAAGCTTTATTAACTTTCCAGACAATGATTACTGATCTGACAAATATGCCACTGGCAAACGCATCGCTTTTGGATGAAGCTACTGCTGCCGCAGAAGCTATGCTTATGGCATTTAATCAGGCTCACACAAGCACAAAAAATGGTAATAAATTCTTTGTAGATAACGCATCCTTTCCAAACACCATCGAAGTCCTGAAAACCCGTGCTTTACCATTTGGAATTGAACTGGTAATTGATTCTTTGCAAAACTTCAAACCGGGCACTGAATATTTTGGATTCTTTGCTCAAACTCCGGATGATAACGGGGAATTGCATGATTATTCTGCAATTATTGCCGAAGCAAAAAGCGCTAAAGTTTTTTCGATAATAGCTGCTGATATTATGAGTCTTGTACTACTTAAATCGCCTGGCAGTATGGGCGCTGATGTATGCGTTGGCTCAACCCAGAGGTTTGGTATTCCGATGGGATTTGGTGGTCCGCACGCGGCATTCTTTGCTGCACGTGAAGAATTTAAAAGAGTAATGCCCGGTAGAATTATCGGTGCTTCGGTAGATAGCAATGGGAAACTTGCCTACAGAATGGCACTTCAGACAAGAGAGCAACATATAAAGCGGGAAAAAGCAACAAGTAACATTTGTACCGCTCAAGTTCTGTTGGCTATTATGGCTGGTGCTTATGCAGTGTATCATGGACCGGAAGGCATTGAAAGCATAGCGCGGGACATTCATTACAAAACTCAATTAGTGAAGAAAAATCTTGAGAATCTCGGTTTACTGCCAACAAACAAATCATATTTCGATACTTTGAAATATCAATTTGACAGCGAATCATTGCAACGTATCAAACATGAAGCCGAACAAAAATTTGTAAACTTCCGATATTATGAAAATAATGCAATTGGAATTTCTTTGGGCGAGGGATGTTCGGTTGCAGATATCAATGAGATAGTTGATATTATAGCAAAAGCACTAATCAACCCTGGTAAATTTAACACTGAAATTACAGATAGCGCAGCTATTCCGGCTGAACTGGTTAGAACAGAAAAATACTTACAAAGCCCTGTTTTTAATAAATACCGTACTGAAACCGATTTGATGCGGTATTTAAAAACCCTTGAAAATAAGGACTTGTCCCTGACTCTTTCAATGATTCCGCTTGGCTCTTGTACCATGAAGCTAAATGCTGCAGTTGAGTTAATGCCAATCACATTTCCTGAATTTACATCAATACATCCGTTTGCTCCGGCAAACCAGACAGAAGGGTATCAGGAAGTAGTAAGGGAACTTGGAAATTATCTTAATATCATTACAGGCTTTTCCGGCGTATCTTTCCAACCCAACTCCGGTGCACAGGGTGAATATGCCGGATTGATGGTAATTCGTCATTATCTCCACGCAAAAGGAGAGTCACAGCGCAATGTTTGCCTCATTCCTGCTTCAGCTCATGGTACCAATCCCGCGAGTGCTGTAATGGCAGGTATGAAGGTTGTTGTTGTTAATTGTGATGAAAATGGTAACATTGATGCGGCTGATCTGAAAAAGAAAGCCGAAGAGTACAAAGATACCCTGGCAGCTTTTATGGTTACGTATCCTTCGACGCATGGTGTATTTGAATCATCAATTATGGAACTTTGCCAGGCGATACATGACAATGGCGGGCAGGTTTATATGGATGGTGCTAACATGAATGCCCAGGTGGGGTTGACTCAGCCAAAATTATTAGGAGCCGATGTTTGCCATATTAACCTACATAAAACATTCGCGATTCCTCATGGCGGCGGCGGCCCCGGTATGGGTCCTATTTGCGTAGCCGAGCATTTGGTTAAACATTTACCCGCGCATATTTGTTGTGTTGAAACTGATGGTAGAGAAGGTACGGCTGTTTCTGCGGCTCCGTATGGAAGTGCTTTGATTCTTATGATTAGTTTGGGATACATTAAAATGCTGGGTGGTGAAGGCCTGAAAGAATCAACAAAATACGCCATACTTAATGCCAACTATTTGAAAGCCAAACTGGAAAATACTTATAAAGTACTATATACCGGTGAGCAGGGCAGAGCGGCGCATGAAATGATTTTTGATATGCGTGAATTTAAAAAGTCATCGGGTATTGAAGTTGAAGATATCGCCAAAAGATTAATGGATTATGGATTTCACGCGCCGACAGTATCATTTCCTGTAGCCGGAACGCTGATGGTAGAGCCAACTGAAAGTGAATCAAAAGCCGAACTTGACCGTTTTATTGAAGCAATGTTAGCTATTCGCGAAGAAATTGCCGAAATAGAAAGAGGCACAGCTGATCCTAAAGATAATGTGCTAAAAAATGCACCTCATACTGCTGAGACGGTTACTTCAGATGAGTGGGCACATGCATATTCGCGCCAAAAAGCAGCTTATCCGGTTCCATATTTGCGGAACTATAAGTTCTGGCCCGCAGTTGGAAGAGTAAATAATGCTTTCGGTGATAGAAATCTCATTTGTACCTGTAATGATATTTCTACATACATTAACGATTAAAAAAATGAATACATGAATTTTAATCAGATATTTCAACAATCAAAGGTTATTGCCGTAGTTGGTATTTCCGATAAACCCAATCGCGACAGTGGTCGTATTGCGGTTATGCTGCAACAGCGAGGTTTTACTGTTTATGGCATTCACCCTATTCTTAACAATGTATTTGGTATTCCGGTATATCCTTCACTGAAGGATATACCGGAATCAATTGATATTATTGATTTATTCCTTTCCGGAGATAAACTGCCATCTATTCAAGACGATATTATTGCAGCGCATCCTCCCGTTGTCTGGTTCCAATTAGGCGTGCATAATGATAGCGTGAAAACTGCTTTACAGGCTAAAGGCATTTCAGTAATTGAGGATTATTGTATTGCAGTTGAAGTGAATCGGGCAGGTATTTCAAAATAATGACACTTCGAATTATTTCCTTTTTGTTCATTTTTTGGACCGGGATAACTTTCTCTTGTCCGGCACAACCAGACTCTGCTCAGCAACACGATGTTGCAAGTAAAGTGGATAGCATTGCTATTACCGGGGCAAAAACTACTAAATTGTACATTATTACAAACGAGCTGACATTTTCTGTAGGCGATACTGTAAGTAACACGACATTGCGGTATAATCGTGAACGGATATATTCTTTAGGAATTTTTAATCAGGTTGTTGTAGAGCGAAATAAACAATATCCCGGTATCATCGAAATTGTTGTAGAGGAAACCTGGTATCTGTGGCCTCTGCCGTTTGTAGAAGTAGTGAATAAGGATTGGAATAAGATAGCTTGGGGAGCTGATGTACAATTGAAAAATTTTCAGGGGCGAAATGAGACTATCAAGCTTCGGGCTGATCTCGGCTATAATCCGGGCTTTAAGCTATTTTACATAATACCGTATCTGTCGCGTTCAGCAAATCTGTTTAGTGAATTGCAAATGCAGTGGGGTTTTATGAAAAATTCAAGCACAAAAGCTAAAGAAGTGTATGGTGATGATTTTTCATTTCGCTATTACCTCGGTTATCTGACAATCGGGAAACGGTTGGATAAATTTCAGAAAATTGCGCCTATGCTTGGTTATGAATGGTATAATTACCCAATCTCATCGGCTAACCATTCTGATAGGAATGAAAAAATTCTAGGCACAAGTGTTGTTGGTTTTACTTACTTATTCGATTCAAGAGATTTAATTCAATTTCCACAGACAGGGCAATTCCTTAGTTTAGGCTGGCAGTATAAAGGTTTATTCAATGAGCTTTATCATTTTGGAAAATTTATGGGGGAATTGCGCAGTTATTTCCCGTTAGGTAATGATGTTACCCTTAAGACCCATGCTGTTGGCGTGGCTATCAGTACGGATAATGTTGCATATCATGACCTCGTGTATCTTGGACTCAACGAACGTGTCAGGGGAAGTTTTAAAACCCATCAGGAAGGTACCGCTCTGGCGAATTTGGCTGTTGAAGTAATGATGCCGCTAATTAAGGAATGGCACATAAAACTCAATTTACCTGTTCTTCCTGATGAATTACAGTCATTTAGAACTGCCATATATCCCCATGTTTTCTGTGATGCAGCTCTTGTAAAGCAAGTAAATAAGTCTTTGGCTGTTCAGGATGGTGTTTTAGGATATGGTGCAGGTTTTTCATTTTTAGTGTTGCCATTTAGAGTATTAAGTTTTGATTTAGGTTTTAATGACAAAGGTAAATATGAGTTTATTTTCCAATTGGACATATCCTTCTGATATTGATCTTTTTTATTCTCCCTTTGTGTCGGATGATGAAAATGGTTTGATGCTTGCAGAAGATGAGTATCATCATATTGCTAATGTAATGAAATACAAAACCGGTGATACTTTATACGTCACAGATGGCAAAGGCAATATATATTTTACAAAAATAGAAAAAATGGAAAAGAAGCGTGGATTTGTTACTATTACAGAGAAGTATTCTGAGAGTGCGGCTTTTCGTAATATAGTTATGTGTCTGCCTTTATTAAAGAATTCCGATCGTTTGGAATTAGCCTATGAAAAACTTATTGAGCTCGGATTTACTCGATTCAATTTTGTAAAAACCGAGCACTCGCTAAAAAAAAACATTAACCTTGAAAGAATGTTGAAAATAGGTATACATGCCATGACACAATCATTGCATGGAACCTTACCGGATCTGGGATTTTCTGGCTCAATTCAGGAATTATTGAAAGCCGAAGCCGAATTTATCATCTTCGATCAAAAAGCAGATAACAGTCTTAAAGCATATCAATTTGACGCGAATAGAACATATTATTTTATTTTTGGGCCTGAAGGTGGATTTTCAGAAACTGAGGTAAGTAATACCGCCAACAAAGTAGTGGCTTTAACAATGGGCGGCCAGAGATTGAGGGCAGAAACAGCTATGATGTACGCGGGATTTGCTCTTTCTGCCCGATAATTTATGCAAGCTCTATGCTTTTCTTCAAAAGAGCCTCAAAAGTAGTTTTTACACGGTTTGCTGTTTCGGTTACCTCACCATGGTGCAATTTTGTTGTTGATATACCGGCAGCAAAATTTGAAATGCAGGAAATTACAGCGATGTCCATACCTAAATGCACTGCATAAACCCCTTCATGTACACTTGACATGCCTACTGCATCAGCTCCGGTACCACGAATAAACCGGACTTCAGCAGGTGTTTCGTAGTTAGGTCCTTTCGTATAGAAATAAACTCCTTCCTTTAAATCAGTCAGGGTTGAAAGTGCCGCTTCCTTTACATTTTTAAACAAGTGTGTTTCGCGTAATTCAAGCAGAGCATTTCTCCGGTCCGGTGTCCCGGGAGAAAGCAGGGTCGCGAGATCTTTTTTCAGGAACATGCTATTGAATCCCGTGGTGAGCATTAGGTCACCCGGAGAAAAATTACTATTAATGCCACCCGCTGCATTAGTGATGATAATAGATGCAGCCCCGGCCTGAAATGCAAGCTCCACAGGTAATAAGCATTGGCGTAACGTATACCCTTCATAATAGTGAATCCTACCCTGGAAAATCATTAGCTTTTTGCCGTGATATTGTACAAAGTGCAACTTGCCCGAGTGTCCTGCAACTGTTGAAGCAGGGTAACCCGGAATTTCGGTTGTCGGAATAGAAAGATCGGGATGCAATGAATCGGCAAAATCACCTAAACCACTACCAAGAATAAGGGCCATATCAGGTTTATAGGGCATAGTTTGTTTTATAAATGCAATGGCCTCAGAAAATTGATTCTCAAGTACTGTCATTTTATTTTCCATCTTCTTTCGGTAATGCATCATCGGTAAATGCGTGTGGCAGCAATTCGGAAGCCTTCAGAATTTTTAACTCTTTTTTCCGGTTAATTAAAACAACATCAACATCGCCACAATGTTCAAAAATTATCTGACGACAGGCTCCGCAAGGTGAACAATATCCTTCAAAGTCACTGGCAATAGCTATTGCTTTGAATTTTCTATATCCGTCACTTATAGCCTTGAAAATCGCATTTCTTTCGGCACAAATGGTTAAGCCATACGAGCTGCTTTCAATATTACAACCCTGAATAATTTTATCGTCATCGGTTAGAAGCGCAGCTCCAACATGGAAGTTAGAGTATAAAGGCAGAGCATTTCCTTTGGCTTCAATAGCCTTTTCGCCTAATAATAAATGATTGATTTCCATAAAATCCTTGAAAAAAATGAACTACAAATATAGGGAAATTGATAGAAAACGAAGGAATAAATAAAAAAAAGCGCCCGCCGGGGAGACGGGCGCATGTGGTATAGTATGTTTCACTTATTGAAGGGACAATCGTAGTTCCGCGAGAGTCGGTGTTCGCGGTTTATTGCACGGCCGTGAGGACCGTTGCCTCTTGCTTCAAGAAAGTTGGAAGTCATCTTGGCCAACTTATCCTTTTGCTCTGCAGTTAAAATTCCATAAACATCCATTTTATGGTTTGCCATTGCTAAACGGATATTTCCCTGAGCTTTGGTAATTTTTTCTTCCAATGCAAGAAAATCTTTTCTGTCAAGATTTCCTTTTTCAAGCATATCACGTTTAGAAATCTGTAGCTTTTTCAGATCTGCCCGAAGGTCTATCATATTTTTCTGGTGAGCGGTTCGCAGATCTTCTATCTTAGCGAGTTGTTCTTTGGTCAAATCGAGTTTGCGCAACATCATACCATGGCCACGGCCCCAGCCTTGACCCTGTTGAGCAAAGGCAGACGTCATTAACACGGCTAATACGAGAACAAATATCTTCTTCATAATGTAATCCTTTCATAATATTTTATTGAGCTTCTGATTATTCGACAATAAAAAAAACTACAGGGTTTAAAGAAAAAATGATTGAATAATATTTTTTTTTGATGTATATTTGATTTCTCATTTGAATTATTTCAACATGAACCCACGGAGAGGTGGGTGAGTGGCTGAAACCAACGGTTTGCTAAACCGTCCTACTGTGTAAAACGGTAGCCCGGGTTCGAATCCCGGCCTCTCCGCAAAGCAAGGCATCCGCAAGATGCCTTTTTTTATTTTATGTTGTTGATGGGGAAAACTTATGTTTACGGTGTATATACTACGAAGCACAATAAACGGTAGTTATTATTACGGACAAACCTCAGATATTCA
>JAJTBZ010000046.1 GCA_021286645.1 Ignavibacteria bacterium | reverse complement strand
ATAAACTTCACGTAAAGTTAAAAACTCACCCGGATCAAGTTGAATTGTTTTTGGGAACAGTAACTGCTGCGAAAGGGGCAGATTCATTTCAAACATGCGCAGGGCTTTTTCATATAGGATACGCTCATGGGCAACGTGCTGATCAATAATCATTAAGCCCGATTTTATAGGAGTCAGGATATACTTGTTTTTCAACTGCACCAGAAATACGTCCGGAGCTATTTCGTCATTTTCAGCCGGTGTACTTTCAACTATCCTTGTAGTCACCGGTATTAACGGGTCAGGGTTATCAAAAGGCAGTTGTGTCGGGTATTGCTCAACACGGGTCTGCCTGCCCACATGATTACCCAAAGAACCAAATACCGCGTCAATCTCTTTATCTGTAATCCGAACTTCCGGTTGCGGTTTCCGAACAAAGTCGGGCCTGTCAGAAAAATCGTTTCTTGTTACCGGAACAGAGGGTTGAAATTGCGTTTTTATATATTCCGGTACGTCATCACTTTTTATCGAAATATTTGGGACTAAATCATATTCGCTCAGTCCACGCTTAACAACTGAAAGTATGAAGCTGTATATATCTTTTTCATTCTCAAAACGAACTTCCAATTTTGAGGGATGAACATTTATATCAACCCGGGCAGGGTCCAGTTCCAGGAACATAATAAAGAAAGGATACTCCCCTTTTTCCAGAATGTTTTCATAAGCAGTAAATATCGCGTGGTTGACCTGCTTACTTTGTACAAAACGGCTGTTTATGTACACGTACTGATCACCTTTATTTTTCTTCAGAAGTGAAGGTTTGCCAATAAATGCGCGAACATTCAGATATTCGGTAAGTTCTTCCACGGCAAATAGCGAATTAAAAACCGCCTCGCCAAATATCTGTGTAATACGTTCTTCGATACTTCCGGCAGGATAATCCAGAACTATATCATCATCGATATATAATTGAAATGTAAGAGTATAATAGGCCAGTGCAATTTTATTGAAAGTATCAACGATGTGTTTTAATTCCGTTGGATCGCTCCGAAGAAAATTCCTGCGGGCGGGAGTATTATAGAACAAATTCTTAATAGCAATAGAGGTACCTTTGGGGAATGAGCCTTTTTCAGTAATAATCTCGTTCCCGGCTTCAAGGCGCAAGAACGTGCCAATCTCCTGATCCCGAGTTTCCGTTCGCATTTCAAACTGGCTGACTGCAGAGATAGCACTTAATGCCTCGCCACGAAAGCCAAGAGTACGAATCGCGTTTAAATCATCGTATGTATGAATCTTACTGGTTGCATGTTTCTGGATGCAAATTATAGCATCCTCTTCTGTCATGCCTTCGCCGTCATCAATTACCTGAATTAGATTTTTTCCGGCTTTTTTTAGATATAGTTCGATCCTTTTACTGCCGGCATCAATCGAATTTTCGATTAATTCCTTTACTACCGATTCCGGCCTTTGTACTACTTCGCCCGCTGCAATCTTATTGGCAATTTGTTCAGGCAATATGGTAATTTTACCCATTCACTTCCTTTACACTAAAATCGAGTCTGCCGTGTACATGAGTGTACCAGGCCACATAAAATCCTTGTTTCTGTTCTGTACTTTCAACCAGCCATTCTTTTTCAGAAAAGTCCGGAAAAAGAATATCGCCTTCTGCTTCAAATGGTAAATGGCTCAGTACCATTTTATGGCAGTACGGTAACGCGCTATTGTAAACACTTCTGCCGCCTATAATAAAAGCCTTTTCGCATCCACTATCAGAAGCTATCTGAACAGCTTCAGCAATTGAACGGGCAGTTCGTAAATTATCTCCCTGATATTGATTATCAAAACTGAGCACAATATTTAACCTGCCCGGCAGCGGTCGTCCAAGTTCAATATGAGTCCGCTCTCCTACAATAACGGGGTAGCCCAAAGTTGTACTTTTAAAGTGCTTAAAATCTTCCGGTATATGCCACGGAAGTCCCTTTATAGTATCACCGATTACTCTATTAGCCGCGACAGCTGCAATTATTATTAATTCTGTTTCCTTATGCATGATAATTAAACCGCTACTTCAAATTTAATTTTTGGATACGACTGATATCCAACTAACTCAAAATCATCAAAGGTAAGTTCATTAATTGGCTTTTTAGCAATCACCAATTGAGGCAAATCCATCGGTTCCCGTGTTAATTGTTCATGCAGCCCCTTGAGGTGATCGTATCGTTCCATTTCTGTGCCTGGATCTGCGACGTATATATGCGCATCAATTATTGTATGCGAAAAAATGCCTAACCCTAAGCCTGTTTCCTGCGCAATGATCTGAGTTAATATTGCGTAGGCTGCCAAATTAAAAGGAATGCCAAGCGCAATATCGCCCGAACGCTGTGTAAGATGACAATTCAGTTTCCTGTTCTGGACATTGAATGCATAGGTGTAATGGCATGGAGGCAATTTACTGCCTGTTGCATTACCGGGCTCCCATGCTGTTACAACCAACCTTCGCGAATAGGGATTTCTTTTAATTTCATCAATGACATATTGAATCTGATCTACTTCGGTAACTTTCCAATTACCACTTTGATCCTTAACGGCACTGGGAAATTTCCTCCAGTAATAACCATACGCAGTTTCAAGATTACCCTCTTCATCGGCCCAGGCATCCCAAATTTTCGTATGCTTACGTAAATTTCTGATATGATTATCGCCGGAAAGATACCATAATACTTCATGTAAAAGCGATTTCCACTCCATTTTCTTGGTTGTTAATAGTGGAAAGCCCTTACTGAGATCAACCCGGTAATTTGCGGAAAAATATGATATTGTATCAATACCCGTGCGCGTTGGTTTCCGAACGCCCTCGGCAATTACTAATTTTACTAAATCGAGATATTCTTTCATATGCCTAATTTTTTACTATAACTCATAAATTTAATGAAAATTTTCCTCTTTTTTCGCTTGATTTCTTTATGAATTTCGGATAAACTTTTGACGCCCAATAAATTGGGAAATATTTAGAACATTTGTATATTGAAACTATAAAACTGGTAAGGGCGTTTCATATCAGCCTTAAGGGGAAAATCTTAATATTACCAGTTCCAATATGTCGCTAATTATCAGTGGTCAATTAGCAGTAACCTGAGGAGAATCATCATGAAGTATATATTGTTAATAATCTGTGTTGCAGTAAGTGCAAATTCACTTTTTGGCCAGGAATTAAAAAAAGTTTCACCTTTCGTTGGGATTCAAACCGGAATCCTGATAAAGAATGATGCAAACTTCTCGGCAAAATACAATAGTAACGTGTTGTTTGCGAACAGCATTACTCTGGGAATACCTTTCAGTCAAAGGGTAGGATTGTTTATTAAGGGTTCGTACATGAAAACAAGCGGGAAAGCCCTTAGCTATGTATATGATGATAATACAAAAACTTTCGTTGCCCACCCGACCGAAAGTGCGACCTATGAACAAACAATTGTCTCACCTTTTATAAATGTTAACTTATTATTGTATAAAGACTTTGCATTTGGCGTAAACATTGGGTTGAATTATCAATCTGTAAATGAAAATTATTCCCGGGATTTTCGCGGATATTCGTCTTCCGTAGGATCTTCGTATGGAGCAATGATTGAGAAAAGTTTCCCCGAAACACATTTTGCGATCACCCTTGAGTACCAATATCATTCTGTTATAAAAGAAATTGAAGAATGGGGAGTTGCTATGAGTGGCTCTGCAATTTCATTAGGCGGCAGATACTATTTCGGTGATAGATATTAGTAAAAAAATATATTAGATTGCAAAAACAATTATCAGGAGTAAAAATGAGAATTATGCTGTTCGTTTTGGGTTGCCTGTTATCAACCGGAATTAGTGTATTCCCGCAATCTTCGGGCTCATTATTTTCAGTTCGCTTACAAAGCGGAATAATGCATTTCACGAATGAACATCTTACCAATTTTCAGGAAAAATCGAATTTTATTCCACTCGGCCTGGCTTTAGAATATAGGATTTCAAAGCGTGCGAAAGTTTTTATGGAATGCAATTATATATCTTCCCGATCGGATTATTTGTACCGATATTTTGATATTGTATCTGGTAATTACACAACCGTTAAACTGGAAGATAAAAAACTGCAGAGTGCATTTATAAATCCCGGTTTATCGGTAGAACTCTACAAATACTCTGACCTCTCGTTAGCAGTTTGGGGCGGAGTGCAGTTGGCTTATGGTACGGTAAATACCGATATAAATGGTCTCGTTCATATTCTTATATACCCTTATTATGAACAACCCCAAGACATTTCAGGTTTTCTGGGCGGTGCTTTATTCGGCGGGTTAACAGTTACACAATATATTTCTCCCCTGCATACGAGTATTTTCGCGAATGCAAGAGTAAGTAAGTCGATTATTCAGTCTTCCGATTTTTCAGACCACCTTGGCGGCACAGCCTTCTTTGCGGGACTACAATTTAATCAATTACCCTGGTTGAAATAGTATTTCATACCCCGGCGGAACGATGTAGTGCATTACAAATAAAGGAAGGTCCGGTCTATTGCCTGTCGGATTCCACTGCGGTAATTCTGAATTGAGTCTTCAATAGAATTGAAAAATTCACATAATTCAATAATTGTGCATTTTTCATTCAGTGAAGTTTTTAATTCTGCATCAACCATTCCGCAAAGAAGGAATATTCTTTTTTTATGCTGTATACCTCGCTCGATGATAATGGCTACCGCCTTTTCCATGAAGCTCTGCGAATCCAGTCTTCCCTCGCCGGTTATCAGCACATCACAATTGCTGATGGCCGGTTCCATACCTAATGAATCCAGTATAAACTCACGTGAAGAAGTATAAGTAACTTTGGAAGATAACTCCATCCCTAAACAAACACCGCCGGAAGCCCCTATCTTTTTCGGCAAAAAATCAATGTTACAATCACGTTTACTCAGCGAAACGAGTTTGCAAGCAATAGCTTCTAAAACCTCAACTTGGTCATCATCAGCACCTTTTTGGCCGGCAAATACCCGGGCCGTACCACAGGGACCTAAAAGATTGGCCTGTACATCCAGAACTACTTCAATAGGGAGAGGGAATATATCTTGTATCAGCAGCGACTCAACAAACTGCAAACTTGAGGGTACACAGTCAATCGGCATGTTGTCTGAATCCAGAGCGCAACCGCCGAGGGCAGAAAATAACCCCATGCCATAATCATTAATAGCCGAGCCCCCTAAACCAAGAACAACTTTTTGAATTCTCATCCCCTTATATTTTTCAAACACCTGTCGCAGTAGGATACCCAGCCCAAAAGAGCTCGATTTCATGATAGCCCTTTTAACCGTGGAGATAGTTTTCAGGCCAAAAACATCTGCACTTTCGATATAAGCAATGCCAGATTGAGGATAAAAGCCCACAGGAACAGATATACTTGAATCCCCAAGGCAATCAGGTATGGTGAAATGCTCAATGACCAACGGTAAATTTCTACGGCAAACATCAAGAAAACCATCACCCCCATCGGAAACCGGATGGACGAATATAGTAGCCTCAGTATCTTTTTGATGGATGAGTTGCTCCATAAGATTGGCCAACTCAACCGAACTGGCACATTCTTTAAAGCTGTTGGGAGCGATTAGGTATTTCATATTCCTTTAATGGCGTTTTGTTTCCTCGGTTGGCAGATTAATACCATGATAGATAACTATCATTCGAAAAATGATAATTGTAACCATGCCTCCAACTGACGCATGAGACGCGAAGAAACCGAATTTTTTGATAATTAAATATACTGCCGCCCCTGCAATTGAAACGGTTGCATATACATCTTTTCGAAGGATCAGAGGAATATCATTACAAAGAATATCCCGAAGAATACCGCCCATAGTTCCGGTGATCGTTCCCATCATTATTACTAAAGCCCAGGATAAATGACGGGCTTCGGCAATTTGAGTCCCTACTATGGTAAAAAAAGCCAGTCCGAATGCATCGGCAATCAGCAGGGCTTTCATGGGAATTTCTTTTTTCTTACTGTAAATTGGCGTTATGAGAGTCATAACAAAAACTTCAAGGAGGTATATCTGATTAGTAAACCAGAAAATTGGATGTCTGTTCAAAAGCAGGTCACGTACTGTACCACCGCCTAATGCAGTAACAAAAGCAATAACACCGATACCAAAAATATCCATACCCTTACTTTTCGCAACAAGAGCACCCGAAACTGCGGCAACAATTACACCGCCATGTTCCATTATCAAAAAAACCAACGCTTGTGTTAAATCAGGTATTTTATCCATAGACTCATAAAAAAATCAACAAGAATTGCCCCAATATACTAAAATGAGATATTATCCCCCATCAGAAGAAAATTTTCCATACATTTTCAGCCGTAATTTTATATTTAAAAAATCCCTGGCGCAAGTTTTTAACTAAAATGGTGTCATACTATATCAAATATATGAAGAATCCTGAATGACAGAAACCGAACTACTTGCCGGACTCAGGAATAGAGATGCAGATGCATTCAGAATCCTTGTTGATTCGTATCAGCGAATGACGCGAAATTGCGCGTATAGGTTCGTTCGTGATGCGGCAACTGCAGAAGACCTGACGCAGGAGGTTTTTATGACGATTTTTGAATCAATTGATCATTTCCGGGGCGAAAGTAAACTTTCAACATGGATTTACCGGATTACTATATCCAAAAGTTTAAATCACCTGAAGGCCAAAAACAGAAAAAAACGATTCGCGCCTTTAATTCGACTCTTTAATAAAGAACGTATTGAACAAAGAATACCATTGCCTCAATCCTCCTTGCCTGCATATGAATTAGAAAACAAGGAAGGGTTGGAAGCATTAATGTTGGCATTGGCTAAACTACCCGAAAATCAACGGGTGGCTTTCACTCTTTGCAAACAGGAAGAAATGAGTTATGAAATGATTGCCGACATCATGCACACCAGCATTCCGGCGGTAGAATCACTTTTACACCGGGCGAAAAACAACTTAAAAAAACTGCTCTACAAATATTACTCAGAGAGTATATAACATGGATACTAACAAAAAAATAATGGATAAAGTGGAAGAGGCTATGCAAGCGTTGGATAATCTGCCTGCATTCCAGGATAATCCGCACCTCTACAGGCAAATAACAAACAGTCTCGAAGCCCGTCATCAGGAGAAAACGCGTTTTTTTGCACTCCGGTTATCTTTCTCCGGACTTACCTGGGCACTGGTTCTATTTATTAATATTATTACGTTTGTATATTTCTTCGAAACATATCACGAGAAACAGACTGAGAAGCAACTTATTAACTCACTTCGTCAGGATTTCCATCTGGACCAATCTGACGACGCGTTTTAAAGGAATTAATTATGGATTGGATAAATCAAAATAAAGTAAAAAATCTCTCAATTGTCGGACTGCTGATCATTAATGTTTTAACGATTTCTACTGTCTGGATTCTGGTACTGCATAAAACTGATGAGCCTATGAAGTCTGCCGGGCAGAGGCCATCGGAATCGGTGCAATTATTGCAACAGGAACTTAGCCTGAATTCAGAACAGGTTAAACAGTTAGAAATGATGAGAAGCAACAAGCTCGATTTGATGAAAAAGAATAATGACAGCCTGGATGTACTAAAAAAATTACTGGCTGAAGAATTATTCAAACCACACCCCGATACGAATATTGCAGCCAAATATGCACAGAATATCGGGACATTACAGGCAAAGACAGAGTTATTACGTTTTCAGCACTTTAATGAGCTGCTTTCGATGTGCACCGACAAGCAGAAAGACAAGCTAAAACCAGTGCTCATTGAATTATTTGGAAAGAAACCACCTAAATTTATTCATGAGCAACAACCGGAATCTGCAAAATCTCGTACCATAAAAGAACGGGAAAAAGAGTCCTCTCCCCCGCTGCCTGAGGAGCAGCAAATTGAAGTTCAAAACAGACCCGCGCCCCCGGGAGTAGAAGAAAAACTGGAAAAGTATTCACGCAGGTTGCAATTATCTGAACAACAGAAAAATCAGGTCAGGGAAATATTAAGCAATACCAGAAAAAAGAGTGAAGCACTCCGCACTATACCTAATGCTGACAGGGATATGATAGAAGATGAAAAACGCAAATTAAAGGATGCCGAGGATAATGCAATAATGCAGTTACTCACGCCGGAACAAAAAGATGAGTTTAGCCGAATGCTCGCGAAACGAAAATAACTGATTTACCATTTCACACTACAAGGTTAATCTGCGTTTTGATTAACCTTTTTTTTTGCTCACCCCGCAAGTTTTTTCACTGGTCGTTGTCTCACTCACTAAAGGTTATAAAATAGCTTAGTGAGTAAAACGTAATGGTCTGGAAAAAACTTTGTATTTCCTTCATGGTGTTATTAAACTTACCGGTGCTGGGCAACCGGCCTGGTGGAACAATTGACAGTAATTTTTTCTATGCGGATCAGGTTATTAGCCGCCCCTCTCCCAATTCTGTAACTACGACAATCGTTCCGAAAAAAGCAATTCAACTTTATTATGAGTGGGGCACTTATTCAGGATCTTACGACCAACAATCAACACCCGTTAGTACTCAGCCCGGAATCCCTGTACGAGTGTTACTCACTAATTTAACGAGTAATAGCCGTTATTTTTATCGTATTCGTTATAAAGATGCAAACATGCCTACATTTTCGGCCGGCATGGAGGCAAGTTTCAACACTCCCCGAAACAAGGGTAATGCATTCAAATTCGCGCTAATCACTGATTCACACTTATACGATAAAAAGGGTATCCCCGCGATGATGAATGTAACCGTAAATAACATAGCCGGTGACAAACCCGACTTTGTTATCGACATGGGAGATACATTTGGTGACGATCATTTCCCTGCTACCATAACACAGGAGCAACTTATGCAATTACACTTGAATTATATGCCTTATATAAGCAAGGTATGCAACTCTTCTCATCTCTATCTTTGCCTGGGTAATCATGAGGGAGAATTTGGCTATTACCTTTTACAAACCCCGCCCCGGAATATGGCAGCTTATGCTACTCTTGCCAGAAAGTATTACTATGCCAATCCGGTCCCCGATGATTTTTATTCCGGCGATACCGTCTCGGAAGCCTTTGGAATGGGGCTCCCGGAAAACTACTATGCCTGGGAATGGGGGGATGCACTATTTGTTGTTCTGGACGTGTATAGGTATGCCACGGCGAACGATAAACCGGAGGGTTGGGACTGGACACTGGGGGACACACAGTACAATTGGCTGAAGAAAACCCTTGAAACAAGCAAGGCAAAATTCAAGTTTGTATTCGCCCATCATGTTCGCGGGCAGGGCCGCGGGGCAATTTTACTCGCAAAAAACTTTGAATGGGGCGGCTACGAAGCAAATGGAACTACCTGGGGCTTTACCCAAAACAGATCAGGGTGGGCATATCCAATTCATCAATTGATGGTAGCTAATGGTGTTAACGTGTTTTTTCAGGGACACGATCATCTCTTCGCTAAAGAAGAGCTTGATGGAATCTCTTATATAGAAGTTCCGATGCCAAGCGATTCCACTTACATGATAGGTATGCTAGCAAATGCCGATGCGTATACAGCAAACCAAATTAATGGTTCGGGGCATGTGGCAGTAACTGTAACTCCAACCCAGGCAACAATAGATTATATACGAGCCTGGCTGCCGAAAGATACCAATGCAACCAGAAAAAACCATGAAACTGCTTATTCGTGCATAGTCATGCCAAGAAATAACTCAGTAATACATTCTCCCGCCCTTCCTGAACATCCGGAATTGGAGCAAAATTATCCTAATCCATTTAACCCGGCTACAACAATTCGCTTTGCATTAAGTCAAACATCATTTGCTGACTTGAGAATATTTGATGTCCTGGGTAAAGAAGTTGCCTGCCTTGTACATGAATCACGCTCACCCGGGATCTATAAAGAAACATTCAATGCAGCCGGATTAAGTTCGGGCATTTACATTTACCGGCTATCTGCCGGTTCCTCTATCACAACAAAAAAAGCAATCTATATTAAGTAAGTAAGAGATTTCAAATGAAAGTTTATTTCCTTGTATGTGTAATAATGGTATCCGTTTCACCAGATTATTTTGCGAGTACGGCCTCTGCCTCCGATACCATCCGCTTTATATGCAATGAATTACTATGCAGACCTACTGCCGGTTCAATTACAATAAATGCATGTACAAATAAAGCAGTTGAGTATTTTTACGAATACGGTACGGATAGCATAAATTACCTTCACCAGACCATAGCGAAAGTTAGTTCAGACAGTATTCCTTTTACAATTAAGATTGATGACCTGAAGGCTAATACAAAGTATTTCTATCGAATGAAATATCGGGTTCCGGGCTCATCCACATTCCTTGCCCGTTATAGCCATTGGTTTCAAACTCAGCGTCCTTCCGGTACATCATTTACATTTGCAGTTGAGGCAGACCCACACATGGATACAAATTCTTTGGCTGCAGTATACGTTCAGACATTACAAAATATGCTTGTAAAACAACCGGATTTTCTAATCGATCTGGGCGATACGTTTATGTCTGAAAAATTACCGGTAATTACGCAAAATGAAATAGTTAAACGGCATTTTCTGCTGCGTTCTTTTTTTGATATTACCTGCCATTCCGTTCCCTTATTTCTGGTTCAGGGCAATCATGATGGCGAATTGGGCTGGCGGCTCGATACTACCGCAAATAACCTGCCCGTTTGGGAAACTAATATCCGAAAAAATTACTATCCCAACCCACAGCCGGATGGTTTCTATTCGGGCAATTCTATTGCCGAACCTTATGTTGGTTTGCGTGAAAATTATTATTCCTGGCAATGGGGAAATGCTCTTTTTGTTGTCATTGACCCATACTGGTATACAAAAACAAAACCGGCGTGGGGATGGACTTTGGGGGCTGATCAATATAACTGGTTGAAAAACGTTTTAAGCACCAGTACCGCAAAATTCAAATTTATATTCTGCCATCAGCTGGTTGGAGGTAATGGAAATGATGGCCGGGGAGGCAGCGAGTTTGTAGATTTTTATGAAATGGGAGGCCTGAATACCGACTCTACGTGGGGGTTTTCCAGTTTCCGCCAAGGCTGGGAAAAACCAATTCATCAGCTATTGAAACAATACGATGTACAAATATATTTTCATGGTCACGACCACTTTTATGGTAAGCAGGATAAAGACGGAATTGTTTATCAGGAAGTGCCGCAGCCTTCGTTAAAAAGCTATACTAACCTTAATGCAACTCAGTACGGGTATGTAAATGGAGTTATTCTACCAAGTCGTGGTTACCTACTCGTTAGTATTACCGATTCTACGGCCAAGGTTGAATACTATAGAACATTTCTTTCATCAGAAGAAAATGCAACCAGGCATAATGGCGATATTAGTCATTCCTACACTATTTATAGGGGGATGGGAGCTAATGTATCACATGAGGCCATTTTAGACAATCGGCAATTTGAACTTTCGCAAAACTACCCTAACCCGTTCAACCCGCAAACGAATATCGAATGCACTTTACCCGTACGTGGTAATCTAACTCTTACGGTATTCGATGCTTTGGGACGTGAGGTAAGTCATTTGATGGATGGAGAACACCCGGCAGGGCACTATAAAATAATATTTAATGCAAACACGTTGTCACTGCCTTCGGGGATATATTACTATAGATTAACTGCCGGCCAATACTCGAAAACATGTAAGATGATTTATCTTAAATAAATAAGCTAATAGTAAATTTATATATATGAATACAGACAGGAATAGGAATGAACATCTTCCAATATATAAATAGAATATTTCTATGGTCGCTGCTGATTGGCGCTATACCAATCTACGCGCAGATATACCATGCACAGAAATTACCCGATACCGGGCAGATTACGCATTATACTTCAACTTTTGGTGAAGATGCCGATTATTTAATTAATTCACCTGCTTATAAAGATAACGGCAATGGTACAATTACCGACAACGTCACGGGCCTAATGTGGCAAAAACAGGATGCAGGAGAAATGACTTATGAAAACGCGATCTTATACTGTGACTCACTTACTTTGGCAGGCTATACCGACTGGATTCTACCGAATTGCCATGATCTTTTTTCTTTGCTTAATCATGATAAAAATCGCCCGGCAATGGATACTTTATATTTTACGAAAACGTCAGCGGAGTATTGGTGGTCATCAGATAAGCAAATTGATGATGCTGCAAAAATATGGGTTGTAAATGCGGGAGGCGGCGTAGGAGCACATCCAAAAACCGAAACAATCAGTGCCGGGGGAACCAAGTATTTTCAGGTACGGGCTGTTCGTGGCAAAAATGTCATCGGAGGAACTTCCTATCATTTTATTGCTAATGGCGATAGCACTCTCACTGATGTTTGTACAGGGTTAATGTGGACAAAATTTCCCGCCCCTGCCCCGCTAAGTTGGGAAGATGCACTGAAGTATTCAGAGAATTTAACTCTCAGTAACTATTCAGATTGGCGACTTCCTAACGTAAAAGAATTGCAATCAATCAATATAGAACAATTGAAAAATCCATCATTTGATTCATCATTCTTTAAGAATACACCTATTGGTAATTACTGGAGCTCGACAACATTATTTGGACAGGGCACCAAAGCTTGGTATATAAATTCGGCATATGGACTTGGAAGCTATGACGATAAAACTAAATTAAATTATATACTATGTGTCCGTGGGCCACTAATCTCAACAGGAAGTCTTCCTGAAGTACAATTGATTCCTGGCGGGGTTTTCGTAATGGGAGATCATCATGGATATGTGGATCCTTCGCATCCAAGTGATGAATTACCATTGCACACTGTACATGTGGATTCGTTTTATATCGGTACCTATGATGTTACTAATGCACAATTTTGTAGCTACTTAAATAGCGCGTACTCTTCAGGGCTGATAGAGGTTCGTAATGGCAATGTATATGCTAAAGGAGATACGAATTTATACTGCTACACTGCCCAATCGGTAAATTATAGCAGTATCGGGTGGAATGGCAGTTTATTTTCAATTACCGACTTCAGGGCTAATCATCCTATGGTAGGGGTTATGTGGTTGGGGGCGGCAGCATATTGTAATTGGGCGAGTGCTCAGGCCGGGCTGCCACAATGTTACAACCTTAGTACCGGAAATTGCAATTTTACGGTTACAGGTTATCGTTTACCAACAGAAGCTGAATGGGAATATGCCGGACGTGGAGGGCAATATAACCCTTATTTCATTTTCCCATGGGGAAATGATACTCTTAACTTTACTATTGCTAACTGGCCTTCCTCCGGCGATCCCTACGAAACAGGCAATTATCCGTATACCACCCCCGTGGGTTTTTATAATGGCAGCTTACGCCTTAAGACTGATTTTAACTGGCCCGGTAGTCAGACATCCTATCAAACCAGTAACGGTGCGAACCCTTACGGCTTATACGATATGGCCGGAAACGTTTGGCAATTTGTAAACGACTGGTATGGCCAAAACTATTACAGTGTTAGCCCCTATGATAATCCCAAGGGACCAACAACGGGGTTCATTATGCCGGATGGTAAACCGTACCGTGGAATGCGTGGCGGGAACTGGTATAACGGGCAATGGGGGCATTCCAGAGTAGCAAATCGAAATCCTTCCTACTACCGGGGGCCTCAGGATCCAAACCATCCCTGGTACCATGTTGGGTTTAGAGTTGCCCGATATGTGAAGAGTTCATCAACTGTTAAGGATACTAAATCCCATACGGCCGGATTTAATTTATTGCAGAACTATCCGAACCCGTTTAATCCAAACACAACTATATCATGCTCAGTTTCGAAAAGCGCAAAAGTTACTCTAAAAATTTTTAATACTCTGGGGCAATTAGTTTGTATACTATTCGATAACTACCTTCCGGCAGGCTCGCATCAATTTAACTGGAATGCCGGAAAACTCTCCAGCGGCATCTATTATTGTACCTTTCAGACCACGGAGGGACAATCCACTATAAAAATGATTCTTATGAAATAAAAGGCTTCATCATGAAAAATTCGTTTGCACATTTTCGTTTACTTTTTATAGCTTTCGTTTTTTGCTATTCTGTTCAAATATTGCCACAGAACAGAACTGTAGGTATTTTTATAAATGATACAGCTAAAACATTCAAAGGCTATACATTATTGGCGCCAAAGCTTTATACTTCCACATACCTGATTACTAACGAGGGTCGTATCGTTAATAAGTGGACAAAGTGTATTTATCCTCCCGGCCAGTCCGTATATATTTTACCTAATGGCCATTTATTACGTTCCTGTATGACAAAAGGCGCTTTGAGTAGCGGTGGCGGCGAAGGTGGAAGGATAGAGGAATATACGTGGAATGATTCTCTTGTTTGGTCTTTTGATTATTCAACTGCTAATTACATGTCACATCATGACATTCGCCCTTTACCGAATGGAAACATTATTTTCCTTGCGGTAGAAAAAAAGTCAATCGCTGAATTACTTGCTGCAGGGTTTGATACAAGCAAGTTTCAACCAGAGATTAAACAAAGAGGATATATGCTACCGGACTATGTCGCTGAGGTTAAACCATCATATCCAAGCGGGGGGACAATTGTTTGGGAATGGCATACATGGGATCATTTGATTCAGGATTTGGATGCTTCGAAATTGAATTATGGTATAGTAGCAAACCATCCTGAGCTGATAGATGCAGATGGTGATGGTAAGCAATTACCCTGTTTTTGGAATCATATGAATTCAGTTACCTATAATCCGAAATATGATCAGGTAATGATGAGCGTTCGAGGGAACAGTGAAATTTGGATTGTCGATCATTCCACTTCAACAGCACAAGCCGCCAGTCATACCGGTGGTAAATATGGGAAAGGCGGAGATCTACTCTATCGATGGGGAAACCCTGCCTGTTATAAAGCAGGTACTGCTTCAGTACAAAAACTCTTTCAGCAGCACGATGCTGAATGGATTGATTCCACCTGTCCGGGTGCCGGTAATATTACCGTTTTTAACAATGGACTCGGTCGTAATTATTCAACTATTGAAGAAATTGTTCCTCCTGTTGATGCAAACGGTAATTACGCGTATACAACCGGGTCCCCGTTTGGGCCGGCAAATGCAACGTGGACGTACGCGGCAACTCCTCCCACTTCATTATATGCTACAGCTATCTCAGGAGCTCAGCGGCTCCCGAATGGCAATACATTAATTTGCGATGGAACCCATGGTACCCTTACCGAAGTGACAACAGCTGGTTTAATAGTCTGGAAATACATAAATCCGGTAACGAGTGCAGGAGCACTTACCCAGGGAGATACTATAACTGACGACCCGACTCACCCTGGCGAAAAACTTAATATGGTTTTCAGAGCACAAAGATATTCACCAACTCATCCGGGTTTACAGGGAAGAACCCTGGTTCCGGGAGATTTTATCGAGATTATACCCGTTTCAATAAAAGGTGAAACTACTGCAAAAGCGAATAGCTTTGTGCTTCACCAGAATTATCCCAATCCATTTAATCCGGTGACTACAATAACATTTGAATTATCTGAATCTTCAGCCATTCAATTAAATATTTATAACAGTCTTGGAAAAAGAATTGAAACACTGGCAACAGGCGAGTATAAGGCCGGGTTACATAGTTTACGATGGAATGGTGAGCAAAAATCCTCCGGAGTGTACTTCTGTGAGTTACTTACTTCTGCTGGTCGAAAAACAATAAAGTTAATATTAATGAAATAGTGAAAATGCAAAGAAGTAGCTAAATAGAACTTCAAAACTTAGACTTAAATACCTCCAATGATAGTTATTTGCTATTATTGGAGGTTTTTTTTTGCATATCGAACACCAAAATAATATCAATTTCAAGTGTTTCTAGATAATTCTATAGATAATCAAAGCGATGAGGGGGAAAGTGCTGGTGTGTGAGGGAGTGAGGGAGCAAAAAAAAGCCCCCGGGAGCGAAGCAAACGGGGGCTGTATAAAAAAAAATCTGGCGACTACCTACTCTCCCACACACCTGCGCATGCAGTACCATCGGCGTATAGGAGCTTAACTACTCTGTTCG
>JAJTBZ010000011.1 GCA_021286645.1 Ignavibacteria bacterium | reverse complement strand
TTAAAGTAACAGGAGGTTTTTTTGCCCCCAAAACAACATCCGTACCTCCGGCTTTTACATAATTAAATCCCGCAAAAACGAAAGCACCCAATACCACCCCGCTCAGGAGTAAAACAATCGCACCTGCTAATGATTTTGTTTTCATGATAACCTCTTTTTATATCGTCAATAATTTCACATTCTCAATGCATTCAAAGGTCTGAATGCAGGTAAGTGATATTCAGTGAACCGCTCCAGCAGCCTGGTAAGCGAGGAAATTAAAGAATCACTTACTAAATTAATTTCTATTCCCTTTTTTAGACAATACAAAAAGCGGAAAAGTTCCACGGGAAATTCACTGCCTGAATAAGTTTTTTGCAAACAATCTTCGCAAATACAACCTTTATCATAAGCAAATCCCACGATATCACTTTCGTATATCTGGTTTCCGCACAAGGAACAGTTCTCCACATCAATACTATAGCCAATCTCACCCAGCAGAAATACATAGAATCGGAGGAAAGTGAGCTGAGGTAATTCAACCGCCTGATTTAATCTTTGAAATATCCTGACCAGCCCTGCATAGAGCCTCTGGTGTATCTCATGTTCCTGAGTGAGATTAGCGGTTAGCTCTGTAATAGCCAGGGCGTATTTCAAGCGGTCAAAATCTTCACGTATACCGGTGTAATGCTCTATTAAATCTGCTGAAGACAGGGTTTGGATTTCACGAGACTCTTTTTCATAAAATACTGCCTGTACATGGTTAATTGGGTCGATTACATTACCTGCTTTTGAAGATTTTTGACGGGCGCCTTTAGCGATTATAGATATTTTTCCAAAATCTTTGGTATAAATGGATGCAATTTTACTCGAATCGCTGTACTTAGAAACAGATAAAACTATTCCTTCGGTAGTACGAATCTGGCTCATACAAATGTATATGGATACCGGTACAAACCTCTGTCGGTTATTATCCCGGCAATCAGGTTCGAAGGTGTAACATCAAATGAAGGATTACGAGCGGGGTAAGTCGGAATAGAAATATCATTGCCCCGAACTGTAAACAATTCGGACTGCTTTCTTTCTTCAATGACTATATCATCACCCGTCTGCGAATTAGTATCGATTGTGGTCCAGGGTGCAGCAATATAAAAAGGCACGTTATGATAGGAACTGGCAATTGCAAGATTGTAAGTCCCGATTTTGTTGGCACTGTCACCATTTGCAACTATCCTGTCAGCTCCGGTAATTACAAGATCAATCCCGACAGTTTTCATAATGAAAGCAGCCATAGAATCTGTAATAACAGAAAAAGGTATACCGTAATAATCGAGCTCAAAAGCTGTTAGCCTAGACCCTTGCAACAATGGCCTTGTTTCATCTACATAAACATGTTTAACCAAACCTGCTTCATAAGCCTTTTTAATAACATATAAGGCAGTACCACCGCCGCCAAGAGCTAAGGCACCGGTATTACAATGAGTTAAAACATTCGATGGTTTTAGGAACACTTCCAGCCCGTTGGCAGCAATTGCATCACAACTCTCAACATCTCCCTGTAATATTTGCTGAGCTTTCGAAAGTAAAACAGGGTATGCATCAATTCCCGGGTTGAGAGAATTGAAAACACCGCGCATTTCATCCAATGCCCAAAATAAATTTACTGCAGTAGGACGGGTTCGCTGAAGACGAACAAGGCTGGATGCAAAAAATTCTGATGAAGTTTCTTTTTTCTGGGATAGTGCCATGGCAAATGCTGCAGCGATACCAATTGCCGGAGCGCCGCGGATTTCGAGCCGCTCAATCGCGCCGGCAATTCGTTCAATATCATCTGTCAGAACGTATTCTACCTCAAATGGCAATTTCGTCTGATCTATAAACTCAAGCTGATTATCCCTGAAACGCAGGGCAAAAAAATCAGGCTTTTTCATCAAAATGGGCAATCGAAAGAAAATCTCTAAAACGGTCCTGAATGCGTAGATATGATAAATCTTCAAGACCTTTGGTACTAAATTGTTCACAACAGAATGAAGCCATCGTTGATCCGTAAACGACCGCACGTTTAATATTTTCCGGACTAGTGTCCTGAGTCCGATATAAATAGCCAATAAAACCACCTGCAAACGAGTCGCCTGCGCCAGTAGGATCATTGATAAGTTCTATCGGGTACGCGGGAGCCGAAAAGATTACATCCTCTGCGAACAATAATGCTCCGTGTTCACCTTTTTTAATAATGAGATTCGGAACACCAAACTCTTTTATTTTCTTTGCAGCTTTAATTAAATTAGGTTCCTGTGCAAGCAGTCGCGCTTCAGAATCATTAATGATTAAAACATGAACGCGTGTTAATAATTTTAATAATTCATCTTTCTTCCCTTCAATCCAGTAATTCATTGTATCGCACACAACGAACTTTGGCTCATCGAGCTGATCTAAAACCCGCAGTTGAAGAGTCGGATCGATATTACCCAGGCATACATAGCGAGTTTTCTTACGTTCCTCGGGAATAACGGGATTAAAAGCTTCAAATACGTTAAGTTCTGTTAATAACGTATCACGGGTATTAAGATCATAATGGTATTTACCGGACCAGCGAAAAGTTTTTGAATCAGGAACTATTTGAAGGCCTTTTAAGTCAACATTATGTTCCTCAAAAAGTTGGACGTACTTCTTCGGGAAATCATCTCCAACAACCCCAATTAAATGAATGGGACCACTAAAATAGCTTGCAGCAAGTGAAATATAGGTAGCAGAGCCACCTAAAGCTTCTTCAACCCTGTCGAACGGCGTTTCCACCGTATCTAAACCAAGCGAACCGACAACTAAAATTCCCAATGCGCGCTCCTACGAATTATTGTGGAAAATACTCTCTTCTAAATTATAAAAAGTATTAATCTTTTACAGTGAAAAACTGGAATCCCTTCAAATAAATCTTGGGATTTCCAAAATAAATTAACACTTTTCCGATAGATACATAAAATAATACGGCGCCCGATGCTCCAGGCGCCGTATTTATCTGCAATTCTATTCTTTTACTTTGTAAATGGAATCCAGAACTGTTCCATCAACCCATTTGACAACCGCAACAACCTTTTTCGGATCGATTTTTGGTTTTTGTGGTTTGCCGCCACACATTTCATCAACTTCCCTTTTTATATCCTTGATATCCCGTATTGGCAAGTTTGAATCTTTCAGGGCATCCAATAAGTCTTTCCTACGGGGGTTGATTGCGATTCCCCTTTCAGTAATAATTACATCAACAAGTTCGCCCGGGCCGCATAATGTTGTAACACTATCAATTATAACGGGTATTCTATCCCTGAATGAAGGGATAGCAAGAATTGTACATTTCGAATACAAACAATTCTGCCACCCGCCAATTCCGTGCAATAGATATCCATCTGAGTGACTTACAACATTCGCGTTAAAATTTACGTCAACCTCTGTAGCCCCTAAAACCGCGGCATCAATCATTGAAGCAAAATTACCTTTTCCATGAAAATTATAACTGGTAAATGGACTGGTATTAACATGGCTGGGATTTTCACGCATACTGCGAACTCCTTCCAAGTCAAATGTCTGCCCATCAAGAATGTAATCCGTAAGTCCTTCTTCAAGCAATTCAACCAAATATTTAGTACTGCCACCGCGAACAAAGCGGGCTTTAATACCTTTGGCTTTCATTCGCTCCTTGAGGAAGAGGACAAAAGCCAGATTTGTGCCTCCCGAACCCGCCTGAAAAGAAAAGCCATCTTTCATAATACCCGATTCTTCAATAAAGCGGGCAACGTATTCGGCAATCAACAACCTGTCAGGCGACTTAGTCACTTCGGTTGTTCCAGAAACAATTTTTGAACTGTCACCGAGAGAATCCACTTTCACAACAAAGTCAACATTATTGCCCTGTATTTGCCATGGAACGCACGGGAAAGGCACCATATTATCGGTAACTACTATTACTCTATCCGCATATTCCGAATCGGCTAAAGCGAAGCCAATTAAACCACACGCTGCCGGACCGGTAACTCCATTGGCGTTGCCGAAAGGATCAGCGGTGGGGGCGGCAATAACCGCGATATCAATATGCACTTCACCATCCTGCACAGCCTGATATCTGCCTCCATGCGAGCGCAATATACCAATCCCTTTCATCTTTCCCTGTGATGTATATTTACCAAGAGGCCCATTCATGCTGCCTTCAATATGGTGAATTGTACCATCTTCGAGATATTGAATGAGATGTTGATGACATGAGAACGAAGCACTGGGGAACCAACGAATATTTTTAATTCCTAATTCCTTAACAGCATCAAATAACATATTGGTAACTATATCCCCATTTCGTAAATGATGATGTGTAGATATAGTCATCCCATCTTTAATTCCGGCCTTAACTAAAGCAGCTTTAATGCTCTCAACGCATTTATTACCATCAAAAGGGTAATCCATACAGCTTCGGACTGCAGGGCGGTGTTTTACACCTTTAGGGCGATATTTATTTATACCTTTATAAGGAACCTGTTTCTGATTATTAACGACTTCGGGAACCAATCTTCCCGCGGCATTTTTTACCATTTTCATAAAACTCTTCTTTCGTTTACTTACAAATTATTGCAAGAGTCCGTTTAGTTTAGCTAATTCAATAGTCCGCAGAGCGCGTTTAACAACAGGCGGATCAATCATCTTGCTACCTAGTGAAACCACGCCAAGACCTTTAGCGGTCGCTTCCTCGAACGCGATAGCAATTTTTTTTGCTTTCTCAATTTCCTCTGCAGTTGGTGCAAATGCTGCATGAACTACTTGTATCTGGCGGGGATGTATAACACCCTTTCCTTCAAAGCCAAGAGCCTTTGCTTCCAGAACACTGTTTTTTAAGCCATCCATATCTGCTACATCGGAGAAAACGGTATCTATGGCCTGAATACCGGCAGCTTTAGCCGCATTAATAAGCATTGTTCTCGCGAAAAAGCTTTCTTTACCTTCTAGGGTTCGTTGAGTGCCTAAATCGGCTGTATAATCTTCTAACCCAATTGCTAAAGCACACACCATAGGATGCGCAGTTGCAATAGAATATGCCTGCAATACTCCTTTTGCACTCTCAATAATAGGCATAAGCCATATATCGTAGTTTATTTTATACTGCTTTTTAAGTTTTTCTATTTCATTGGCCGTATCGAGTATCTGTTGAGCATTTTCTGTTTTGGGTAATAGAACAACTTCAACACCATGACCAATAATAGCTTCAAGATCCTGAAAGCCAGCCGGTAATTGGTTAATACGTACCATTTTTTCGGCGCCGTAAAAATCAATAGCCCGTAGAGCATTCCGTACAATATACATAGCTGCATCCTTTTCTACAGGAGCGACACTATCCTCAAGATCCAATATTAAAGCATCGGGACCATGTAGACCGGCATTCAGAAAGAATTTGGGCTCGTTCCCTGGTAAATAGAGACGGCTTCTCCGTAAACGATCTTTTGCTGTACCGCTTTGCTTATTTGATTTATGCAGCTTCGGAAGCCAACAACGTTTTTCACCGGGGTTAAGACGTTTCACGGCTGCTTCAAATCTGGCAGCCAATACAAACGGCAGTGCCCCATTATCTTCAACAAGAATAGCCGCGTTTGTTAAACCAAAAAATGCAACGAGCTCATCTACCAGAAGCCTGAGTGAATCTCCATAAAGTGCCTGAACTTTACTTTTTATTGTTATTTCATTCTTTTTCTGTTCATGCATTTTTATTTCAATATAACAATCTGACCTGATCCCCTCGCCACGTTTCCCCGCGTAAGCATATTCATTCATTATGTACCTCTTATACCGTTAATGAAGCCATAAATTCACGTGCCGTCATATTTTCGCAATTAAAAATTATATTCTTGATTGCTTCCTGACGATCGGGCGAAAGGACACTCTCGCTTAGAGCATTAAATTTATTTTCGAGATCTTCCATGGTCATCGGCTCACGCGGATCTCCCTTTGGATACTCCAGATACTCAGAGAATTCACGCCCGTCTTTTGTACGAATAACAACTTTTGACGGTTGCTTTGCCGGGAACATCTGTTCAAACTCAAATGATGCTTCACCCTTGATTTTCATAATAACTTCTTTGATTCTCGGATCATTAATTTTTTCATCACTGAAAGATGCGGTCGTAATTTTATGATCTACCAGCGCTGCAGCAATACAATAAGGAAGTGAATGATCTGCCGTTTCTCTTGACTCAGGATGATACTTATGCGGATCAAATAATATGTCGCACGCTCTGGCGATAGTAGTAATAGTTACAGAATCAATTTGATCATAAGAAATGTTATTCTTTGTAACAACCTTTAATGTGGCGGTAATATGTGTATGTGTCAAAGCCTCCGTTGGGAAAGCCTTCATACTACATTCAAGAATTTTAAAACGAGATCCCAAACCATCAAATAATACATTTACATCCCAATCAGGACCGAAAACCTGCATGAAACCTTCTTTGCCTTCAAAAACAGCCTCCGTTCCTGAATACCCTTTGGCTGCCATTAAAGCTGCTAATACGCCACTTTGTGTTGCCATCGGATCAACAGTATTTTTCATCATGGTCAGTTTCCCTGCTGTCGGGCAGCCAATGGTATGATTATGGCAACCGGAAATACCAATTGCATTAACCATTTGATCGACATTAAGACCTAGTACTTTACCGGCAGCGATAGGTGATACAAACTGAGTAAGTGTAGCATGATGCCATTTTCTTTCGCGCACACCAGGTTTCGCGAACTCGCATAACCGCTGTTCAAACTCATATGCCAAAATAATTCCAAGAATAACATCCTTCATTGAAGCATCTTTCATTTCACCAACAGCTAACGCAGCAGGAATAATATCTGAAGGATGGGAAGGATCTTCTTTCCAGTAAATATCGTTAAAATCCAGGGAGCGAATCATTAATGAATTAAGTAAAGCAGCATTAACAGCAGGCATTTTATTGCCATAGCCAATGATTGCAGCCTGCTCTGCACCACCCATTTCATCACAAATTTCTTTAATAATTTTAACATCTTTTGTTTTCATCGCGCCCAAAGCACAACCAATTGAATCGTATAAATATCTTTTTACTTCCAGGATTACGGATTCCGGAATCTTATCATATTGTAAATTAACCGCGTACTCAGCAATTTTTCTTGAAATTGAAATATCCATATAAATTCCTTTTTGTATTGTAATTTTGCATTAATGAAGCCGTGCGGCAACCCATTTTTCAAGGCCGCCGACGAGGATAAGTTCCTGCGCGGCTAACCCGACCGGATCAATTGAATAATTCTTTCTGTCAAAACTCAATGACGATGAAGCGAAGTCAACAGTAATCACTGAATCTGTGCGAATTGTCAATTTATCTGTACCAAACCGGACCTTAAGAGCGTTCACCAGATCAGGGCACTCTATAATGAGGAATCCGTTATTAATAGCATTACGTTTGTAGGTTTCATTAAAAGAGCCGGCTATTAATAAACGAATACCTTTG
>JAJTBZ010000054.1 GCA_021286645.1 Ignavibacteria bacterium | reverse complement strand
TCCACTGGTATAACAGGCGAGTTCATTATGAGTCGGATATCAGCAGGAAAATATTACGCGAAAATTAGTTATGTCGGTTTTGCTACAAAAATTTTCGGAAACATAATAGTGGATGCCGGCAAAGAATCAGTAGATATGGGAAAAATTCTACTTTCTAAATCAGCTTTAGTATTGAGCGCCGCTCAGGTTAATGCTGAAAAATACGGAATGGAATATAAACTTGATAAGAAGGTTATTAATGTTTCTCAAAACCTGAATGCGGCAGGTGGTACGGCCTTGGATGTATTACAGAACCAACCGGCAGTTCGGGTGGATGCAGATGGTAATATATCTTTACGAGGTAATACAAATTTCACAGTATTAATAAATGGCAGGCCTTCGGTAATGCAAGGCAATGATGCTTTGCGGCAGATAGCGGCCAACATTATCGAGAATATAGAAATTATTACGAATCCTTCTGCCCAGAATGACGCTGAAGGTGCTTCAGGCATTATAAATATTGTTCTTAAAAAAACTGATGAGTATACATTGAGCGGCGTTACAAACGCTAATATAGGTAGTCATGACAAATATAGCTGGGATGCAACAATTAACAGTAACGCTGGTGACTTTCGGGTTAACACTACACTAAGCAGCCGGAAAATGACTTTCTTGCAAACTCAGGATATCGATATAACTTCTGTTATACCTTCGGGCAACCTTCACAATTTATCGTACTTAAATCGCTTTGATGTTCGTGCGGCTTATGATGGCAGATTAAATATTGACTACGATCAATCCACTGAGCGGAGTTGGTCACTCTCGGCAAATTATGGCAGACTCGATTATCAACGTGATTTTACATGGAATATTCTAAGTTCTTTGAATGATCAACCTACATTTGCTGTTACAAAAAATAATGTCGATATGAAAGCGGACTATTGGAGTTCTACACTGTTTCATAGTTATAAAATTCAACCAAAGGTTGATGAACTTACAATTGAGGCAATGTACACACATGTTGTTGCTCCGGCTATACAAACGACGAATGATTATACAACTCTTTCAGATTATGCAACATCCGTTAACTTACCACGTCGAACTCATTTTCAAAATGATATTAAAAGGTATGAAGGCAGGTTAAAGTTAGATTACACTCATACGTATTCAGAGAATCAAAATCTTAAAGGCGGTTTGCAGGCTAATCTGAATTCTCGTCACATCGAAAATGGCCAGACAGTGTATAATAGCAGTATCGGTTTGTGGGAGATTGATTCCGCGTATACAAATGTTTATTCGTTCAGAAATAATATTCTCGCAGCCTATGTTATGTATTCAGGGGCATGGGATAATGTAACTTATCAGCTTGGACTGAGGGGAGAATATACCGATCGGTTAATGGAGCAGCAAACGTATGGTGAAGATTTCAGCTATAAAAAAATGGATTATTTCCCTACACTTAGCGTGTCAACAAAAATTTTCGATGATCATCAATTGCAGGCAAGCTACAGTAAGCGAATTAACCGGCCCAATGATATTTTCCTGAACCCATATCCGTATTGGAATACGAACTATGCAATAGTTTCTGGTAACCCGAGACTTGTTCCGGAATTTATCGATTCTTATGAACTGAATTATCAAAAACAGTTTGGGGGCGTGTTCTTTTCGGCACAATCGTATTACCGCTCACAAAAAGATGAAGTGCAGGAAGCGGTTCAGATTAATGATGCAGGGCAGTATGTCTCCATATTTAATAATTTCCCTAAAAGCGAAACCTACGGACTGGAACTTACATCCAGTTTTACATTTTTTGGAAATACTTTGCGAATGGATCCTGCAGCCGATTTCTCGGAGTATCATTTGAAAGGTTTGGTTAATAATCAAATGGAAGATAAGCGGCAGTTCCAGTGGACAGCCAGGCTGAATGCAACTCTCCTTTTTTCCGCTGATACCCGGTTACAGGTAAGCTCATTCTATTTGGCTCCACAGATAGTACCCCAAAACGAAATTAAAGAAATGTGGTTTTTAAGCGCGACTTTGCGGCAGGATCTGCTGAATAAAAAACTTACATTGCTTTTACAGGCAAGAAATGTACTTAATCTGGCACGTGCAGATGTAATTCAAAAAGGAACAAATTTCTATACTACCGCGCGAGTAACACCTGAAGTACCGGTACTAAGCCTGAATATAAGTTATAATTTTAATAATTTTAAGAAACCTGAACGGGGGAGTGAAAATATTGATGTGAATGTTGGACCGTAGCATGAAAGTATAGACCCCGTCAGTAGGGTATAGCGGGGTCTGTACTCTTTTAATTATTTTTTGCTCCTTCTTTAACCCATTGCCGAATACCCTTAATTTGATTCGGGGTTAGCGGGATCGAATTTAATGGCGGCATAAGGTATTGCCCGCTACCCTCGATTGCCCAAATTAACTGACTTGAAACCGGATTATAGGGTACTACCAATTGCGGAATTGATGAGTGAATGATATGGTAGTGATCTGTAAGAATGGGAGGAGTGGTTGTTTTTTCATCGTGGCAGCCACTGGTGGCGCATTTAATCTGAAGCACGGGTGATATATGCTGGGCAAAGCTCACAAGTGTATCGGGAATAATTGTCTGGTCAATTTTCTTTTCGTTTAAAGTATCATCGCAACCCTGAAAAAAAACAACTCCTGTTGCAAGGCCGAACGCTATCAATAAGTATTTTTTTAACACGAATATTCCTTAATCAAATCCGGAAAAATATTTTGTAAATATAATTAGAGTTTCAATACTAATAAAAGGTATTCCCGAGTACATAAAAAAAGGTTCCCGGGTGTACCGGAAACCTTTTGGTTATTGAGAATATTAATTAAGAGGCAGCAGTATCATCTGCAGTTGTTTTAAATCCTTTTATCATCCATTTTTTTGCCAACAACAATCCAATCGGGCTAATGATTGCAATTAAGCCATAATAGAACCACATTGTTTCTGTGTGTAATTGATTCGCTGGTACATGGTCTGGACAGTATTTAATTAAAAAATATCCGGAATACAGGCTCGTAATAATTTTCGTTAAGAACCAGGGGAATTGACCAATGCCCATATAGATTCCGGTCATACCTTTGGGTGCAATTTCGGCAACCCATTGCAGGAACCTTGGCTGCCACATAGCTTCGCCAATAGTCATGATAATGATAAATGCGAATAATGTATAGATATTTGGCCCTAATACCAGTAGAAATGTTGGCGATGCCATTACCAGAGTGCCAAGTATCATCATTTTATATGTATTGCTTTTTGTAGTTAAAGCTGCAACCATTGGTGTAAGGATAAAAATGAAAATTGGGTTCAGATTGACGAAGAATTCAAAATTATCCTGAACAAAACCGGTAAAAGCACGACTGGTATACTGAGGGAGTGTAAGCCAGTTATGAGCGAACAGCGTTTGAACAGGTATTAAAATAAAAATAAAGTACAGAAAACGAAGGTCGAATAATGGGAAGTTTTTGAAGTAATATTTCATTTTCTCACGTAATGGCATCTGCTCAATTTCATCTACATCTTCAGCTTCTCCGGGTGAAAGTTTTTCGGTAGCTTCTTTCATTGCCTTTTTGGTAATCAGGAAGGCAACTGCAGCAATTCCTACTACTGTTAACACCACATAAGCCCAGAACACACCGCTAATACCAAATGACCTGCGTAAGGGGGGAGAGATGAGTCCCGGCAAAAAACCACCGAGATTCATTAATGCATAGAGCATCGCGTATCCCATTGCAGCAGTATTTTTATCGGTAAATTTTTTAACTCCTGCATAGCATGCGGGTTGGTAAATACCGTAACCTAAAATAATCCAGAAAATACCAAACATTGTCATAAGATGAGTGGAAGACCACATTCCGGTAGTTCCAAACAGCGAAGGGCCGATAGTTAACAGAACCCTGCCAATTAACATTAAAACCAGCGAAATGATCAATGATTTTCGAACTCCGATAATATCGACAGTGGCACCAAGAAAGAGCATACTCAAGGTAATTCCGCCGGTAAGTATCCCGACCATTTGTCCGGCATCGATATCATTTAAACCTACCGAGTTGTTAAAATATATTGCCAGTAAGCCAAGTACACCGAAATACGTTAAACCCTCAAGTATATAAGAAATATTAATACCCCATAAAACCTGGGATGCTTTGAACAGGTCCTTAAAAGGTTGTGTTATTTCGGTCAGGGTTTGTTCAATTATACCCTGTCTGTTTTGTTCCGGTTGCTGCATAATTAACCTGATTATTTAATGGTATTTAATAATTGTAAAGAATGTTATTTCTCAATTTCCTGATATACGAGATTGGATTTAGGAAAAAGCTAATCAATTGACAGTAAATATAAGAATCTACATAAGAAAAATTTGAAAATTAATACATTTGTTCTAATAAATATCTAAAGTAAATTTGCTATTTTTCCGCTTAGCATGGCTGCGTTTGTTTTGGCAGAACTACTACCTGCCCTACAGTGAGGAGATTAGCTAAGTATGGATTAGTAAGAAGTGTTTGAATAGAAAGTATATCGTGTTTACATTTTCAGGTATTCAGAAAACATTAGTTTTAGATGGGGCAATGGGGAGTATTTTGCAAGAGAAATTTGCGCTGGCAAATTCTCCGTTATGGTCAACAGAATCGTTAATAAAACATCCTTCCGAAATATTGCAGCTACATGCAGAGTATGTTGAAGCCGGGGCAGATATAATTACTACAACTACATTCAGAACCAACCCGTTGACGTTAGAATTAAGCGGGAATACCGGCCTGGATTGCAAAGAATTGGTCAGGAAAGCGGTTGATTTAGCCAAAGAGGCCACCTGGGGTAAAAAAGTATTTATTGCCGGCTCGAACCCGCCAGCAGAAGATTGTTATCAAAAAAAACGATCAGTTTCCTTGGACGTGCTAAAGGATAATCATATCCGACACATTGATGCGCTTGCTGAACAGGGAGTAGACATTATATTAAATGAAACACAGAGCCATTACGATGAGATTATGATTATTGCGGAACATTGTGCTCAATTAAATATTCCCTGGATAATGAGTCTTTTCTTTGATAGACATTGCAAGATTCTCTCCGGCGAAAGTGTAACCCGGGTGGTTAAGGATCTGGCTCATTTCAATCCTTCGGCCGTGAGCTTTAATTGCATAAAAGCTGAGTATTTGTTTAACTTACTTGGTAAAATGAAATTACCGGCGAGTTGGGGTTATTATCTTAATTGCGGTAATACCGGTTACAGTACCCATGTTATGGATTCATGCCTAACTCCACAGCAATATTTATTCGCGGTTATGCAGTTCTTGCCTTATAAACCAGCATTTATTGGAAGTTGTTGCGGCTCAACGCCAGAGCACACGCGCCTGTTAAGGAAATTAATAGATGAAGAAAATAACAATTAAATCGCATGCCAAAATTAACCTCGGGCTTCACGTTGTTCGTAAACGTGAAGATGGTTTCCATGATATAGAAACTATTTTTTATCCGGTCGGGCTGCATGATACTATTACTTTCGAAAAATCCGAAGTTTATAAATTAGAAACAAATATTGCAGATTTTACCGCCGATCCATCGTCGAATTTGGTAACGAAAGCAGTAAAAATTTTAGAACGGGAAAGTGGTACATTGCTTCCTGTACATATAAACCTGGAGAAGCATATTCCAATGGGTGCCGGTTTAGGCGGCGGAAGTTCGAATGCAGCGGTAACTTTGCTTTCGTTGAATGAAATTTACAGCCTGGGCTTTAGTAATTCCCAATTACATAAATTTGCCTTGGAACTAGGCTCCGACGTGCCTTATTTTCTACGCCTGAAACCTGCGTATGCGGTTTCCCGAGGAGAGGTCTTGACATATTTAGATATCGATATACCCTTGCATTGCCTGTTGGTAAACCCGGGGATTCATGTTGCTACTAAATGGGCTTATGCAAATGTAACTCCCTCTCAACCCCGGAAAAGCCTGAAAGAATGTGTTACTGAGCGAGGCATTGATTTGAAGTCTGAAGCTCAATGGCTGACAAACGATTTTGAGAATCCGGTATTTACTGCATACCCGGAAATTGCTGAATTGAAACACCGATTATTAGAAGCAGGAGCAGAATTTGCATTAATGAGTGGCAGCGGTTCTACTATGTATGGTTTCTTTAAGGATGCTATGACTATGGATACAATTGCCGGAGAATTGGGTGCAAAATTCTTTGTATATCAAAGCGTGTACGAAGATTAATGCTGTCGGGTATTCAGCCATACGTACCATATTTTGATTCAATTCCCGATGCAAAGCCGGGGTGGTATTCCGGGAAACTGCAAAGTGCGATACAGGCAAAATCGGATAATCGTTTCTCCCGATAGTGCTTTCTCCCTTTAAAAAATATCCTGAATCCGTTCGAGAATTTGTTACTTTTATTACTTGTTAATAGTAGAAATTGAACGGAGTGGATGTAAGTTTCAAT
>JAJTBZ010000039.1 GCA_021286645.1 Ignavibacteria bacterium | reverse complement strand
GAAGCGCAAATAGTGGCCAATTTATCAAGAAGCTCATGTGCCAGGGCAGGCTGATTATAAATGAATTTTTTAATTTCAGAGAAATTTTTACTTCCCTTACCTTCCACCATGTACGTAAGAAGAGTCCAGGGAGCGCCACTGAATCCGATAAGCGGGACACGATTATTCAATTCTTTTTTAGTTAAGCTCACTGCATCCATTACATAACGGAGTTCTTTATGAGGGTCGGGAGTTTTTAAGGCGGCTGCATCTTCAGCTGTGCGAATCGGGTGATGAAATACCGGTCCCTTACTTTCAATTAATTCCAACTCCATACCCATTGCCTCGGGGATTACAAGGATATCGGAAAATAATATTGCCGCATCAACACCAATAAGATCAACCGGTTGAATCGTAACTTCAGCCGCCAACTCAGGTGTTTTGCACATTGTTAAAAAGTCCGCTTTTTTACGAACCGCCATATATTCCGGCAGATATCTCCCCGCCTGTCTCATTATCCAAACCGGTGTTTTTTCTACTTGTTCTTTTGCACAGGCGCGTAAAAATAAATCATTCTCAATTTTTTTCATTTCAATTTTGATCCTCATAATACTCAATTATAGCTTCCAACAATGATTCCATTGTGGATTTTTCAGGTAGAACCAGGTTCTGAACACCGGCAGCTCGAACTGCGCTTCCGGTAACAGGACCTATTACAGCAACAACACTTCTATTAAAAAAATTCACCACGTTCACAGGCTGAACAATTGTAAGGAAATTGTTGAAGGTTGAAGGGCTGGTAAAAATAAAACAGTCGATACGAGTATTGTTCACAAGCCCTATCTCATGAAGCATTGTTCGTCTGTCCGGTATTTGTGTTGCGTACACGATTAATTTATTGATATGGGCGCCAGTCTGGCCTAAACCGATTGATAAATCTTCGCGCGCAATATCAGAAGATGGTAAAAGAATATGGCATCCGGCCATCATGCTGCGCAACTCATCAACTAAAGTCTCGGCATTATATTTTGAAGGAGTAAAATGAACTGATATGCCTAATTCAGAAAGGTGGAGCGCGGTTTTTTCTCCGATTGCAACAATCTTTGCATATTGATGTAAAATATGCAGTTCTTCAGGAATTTGCTTCAGAAACATAGTTACGGCATTTTGCGAAGGAAATATGATAAAATCATAGAATTTCCTCTGCAAGTTTTGCGTAATCACATCGGGAAAGGGGATAGGGACGAACTTCACCGTTGGGAAACTGATAACTTCGGCTCCGGTATCTAATAAAGCCTGTATTGAAGCAGCTCCCTGTTCGGCCTCTCGGGTAATTACTATTCTTTTCCCGGCTAATGGGCTTTTTACTTGCTCAAATTCCATTATAAAACCAGATTCATCAATCATGAACCATGAATTTCCTGTAAAATTTTACCAGCACCGGCTTTTATCAGTGCTTTTGCAACAGTTATACCGGTTTTCTCCGGATTGTTTTTCGAAGTTCTTACTGACTGCGAAAAAGTCAGGCTTCCATCAATTGATCCTACAACAGCGCTAAAATAAAAACCGTTGGATTTAACTTCGCCATAAGCGCCAATGGGTATCTGGCAGCCACCTTCCAGGGTCTTTAAGAGTGCTCTTTCGGCTTGTACAGCAATGGCAGTATTTTCATGGTGTAGTACCTGAATTATTTCAATTGCCCGTGAATTCTGCGCCGAAGTTTCAATTCCAAGCGCACCCTGCCCGACAGCGGGCAGTATTTGACTCACCGGAATAATAGATGAAATATGCTTCTTTAAGCCCAGCCTTTCTACGCCAGCCCGGGCTAATATAATACCATCCCACCCGGATTCAGTAAATCGTTCAATTCTTGTAGGAACATTACCCCTTAGCTCTACAATATGTAAGTCAGGGCGCAGATGAAGTAATTGGCTACGGCGGCGTAAAGAGCCGGTGGCAACGGTACCGCCTTCGGGAAGGTCAAGTAGGGTCATTCCCTTTTTCCGCGCGATTAAAGCATCTTCAACCGGGTGCCTTTCACTTATAGCTGCAAGAGTTAATCCCTCAGGGATAAGCGTCTGAAGATCCTTAAGGCTGTGCACTGCAATATCAATTTCGTTGCTAAGCAAGGCGTTTTCAAGCTCTTTGGTGAATAAACCCTTGTCGCCAATTTTAGATAAAGCGACATCGAGAATTTTATCACCTTTTGTTTTGATAATTTTAATGGTAACATCAAGCCCCCGATGTTTTTTTCGGAGTATGCTTTTTACGTGCTCAGCCTGCCATAAAGCTAACTGGCTTCCACGTGAACCGATAACAATGGTTGGTTTTTTCGTCATAGTAACTATGGTTTAAATGAAATATTATACTCAACAGTACACACGAAACTATAAGCTGGCTGCAATGGCAGCATTTAGTTTTTAATATCGAACATTTCTCGAAGCATAGCAATTTTTGCAATTGCTTCAGGCGAATTTACACCATTTTCGGCAGTTTTCCTTAACGTAGTAGTAGGGTGGTGTAAAATTTTATTAATTATGCGTTTGGTTAAGATTTCTATTTTTTCCTGATCTTCTTTAGCAAACCGGTTAATTTGGCTTTTCACTTCCTCCATTCGTATGGCTTCAAAATGGTCACGGAGTGATTTGATAGTCGGGGCTATTTCGAGCGAGTTGAACCAGCTAAAGAAGTCAATCATCTCTTCCATGATAATTTGCTGAACCTTAGGAATTTCATCTTTCCTTTTTTTCATATTTTGTTCAACAATTATATTCAGCGAATCTATATCATGATAGAAAAAGGTATCATACTTTCGGGCTTCAGGCGATATATCCCGTGGAATAGCAATGTCAGATAAAATAGTTGGGTTACCACCGCGTTTCTTGGCTAACTTTGCTATATCCTCCGCGGTTAGAATTAACTCTGGCGATGATGTAGCAGAGATAATAATATCAAAATCCTTCAGGTTATCTTTAAAGCTTGAAAAGGGTAAAATAGAGGCATGTAATTGTTCCGCCAGTTTTTCGGCCTTTTCATAAGTGCGATTTGTAAGGGTAAGTTTTCCAATACCTTTATCACGCAGGTGTTTCGCCGCAATTTCACCCGTTTCACCCAGGCCGATTACCAGCGCGTTTTTTTTCGATAAAGCAGAAAATATTTTTTCAATGAGTTGCACAGCAGCGTAGCTGACGGTAATGGCGCCTTCACTAATCAGAGTTTCTGTTTTAGATCTTTTCCCGACCCGAATAGCGGAATCAAACAGTCTTTTAAGCATTACACCGGCCATTTGACCCGATTCTGCTAATTGAAAAGACTCTTTAACCTGTCCGAAAATTTGGTTATCACCAATAAGCAGCGAGTCTATTCCAGCCGCTACCCGGAAGACATGGTTTATTGCCGAGCAGGAAAAGAACTTTTGGAAATGTTCATCGGTAACGGAAAGCATTGGTTTTCTGTCTAATAGAAATCTTTCCAATTCTTTATAAGAATAATCTGCCTGAATCGGAATGCCGTATAATTCCGTTCGGTTACATGTTGAAATGATGAAACCTTCACTGAATACGTCCTTACGCAAATCAGCCAGCAGCCCCTTCATTTCTTCGGTGCTTAAGTGCAGGGCTTCACGGATTTCAACCGGCGCCGTATGGTGATTAACTGAAACTGCTAATAAATTCATAAGTAAAAGCTACTTTATCTCCTGGTTAATAGAATGAATGGAAACTTTTGGAGATGAAATTAGTAACAATCGTAGAGCATAGAGCAATAAGAAAACCAACAATAGAAAACCAGACTATCTTTTTACCATGCCAGAATCCCGTTAACCGGGCAGTAATACCAATTGCATATACCAGCCAGACAAGTGAGGTAGCAATAAGTTTCGGGTCGCCCATAGAAAAATTGGGAAATGCACGGGGCAGCCAGATTGTTCCGATTGCAATTGCCCCGGTAATAAATATTAATCCAATCACAGCTGAATAAAAACTTAATTTCTCCAATATCTCCAGATTTGGCAGGCGTTCAAATATTAATCCGAATGTACTGTGTTTTAACTCGTTATATAGTTGTAAATACAGAAAACCATATACCGCAGAAATTGTGAGAGCAGAATACCCCAGAAGAGCATGAAATACATGTACTCCAAGCAAATTGCTGCGTAGTATCTCCCGTACCTCAACAAGATCTTCAATAAATACACTCGAAATTATCTGAAAGAGAAATGACAGGATTATGATAAACAAACCTGTACCACGAACATCGGTAACCAATTCAAGAATAAAATACGAAAGTGATATTGAGAATGCGAGAACTGTAAAAATTTCAAAAACATTCGTAATAGGCGGATGTTGAAACGCTGCGGTTCGGGCAAGCAGATAAACCGTATGCGTTAAAAGCGTTAAGAATAGAAACAATCTCTTCGCGTTTGTAACGCGGCGGACGTCTTTAATAAAATCCCATGTATAAACTCCAAAACAGAGGATATACAATAAGGGGAGTATCCAATTTAAAATATCAACTAAAGGTTTCATTGCCGTACTTGCATTAATAAACTACTTCAATTAGATAAAGATATAAAAACTGCATGATATATATACAACTGTGATTGTTAATTATTAAATATTATTAACAGTTAATTAAAATCAATAGTTCAAGGTGTTATTTTTTTCGAACTAAATTAATAGTAGTTGGGATCGGTAGAAAATGCAGAGTTCCGGGAATTGGTTGCAAAAATTGCAACTGACGAAAAAAATACGGTTAAAAATCAATGTGTTTTGGCATAAAAACAAGCAATATTAAAAGGGTTGAGAAAAATATATCGTTCATCCGGGGGCGGGATATTGGAAAAAATGCCAATATTTAGTAACTTAAACAGTTTATTTTTAAATAGTTATCAGATAATTTGGAGCGAAGAATGACAAAAGCCGATTTAGTTGATAAAGTCTCGGAAGGTACTGGTCTTACCAAACTGGAAACTGAGGCGGTTATTGAGGGCTTGTTTACCAGCATTCTTGAGTATATGAAAAATGGTAAAGGGATCGAGATTCGCGGTTTTGGTACATTTAAAGTGAAAAAGAAAGCTCCGCGCTTCGCTCGTAACCCGAAAACAGGTGACAAAGTATTTGTCCCTGAACATTTCGTACCTGTTTTTAAATTCTCAAAGGATTTCAAATCCCTTGTGAATGAAGGAGTTCAAAGTCTCGGTAAAGAGGAATAATGCCTTCATTCTGTACATTATGCGGGACGGCCTTAGCTGAGGGCTTTAAGTTTTGCCCAAACTGTGGTGCGGCAACAGAAAATGCTGTCGTAAAAACAGTTGAACGGGAAATGCTAAAATGTACAAATTGTGGTGAAGATAACCAGCTTGCAGCAGTTACCTGCGCTGGTTGTGGTGCAAGTTTACAGGATGCAGCCATAGTAAAAGAAGTTGTAACAGAATCGGTGCCGGTAAAACTGCCACCAACTGTTGTAGCTCCGAAAGCAGCACCGGTAAGTAAAAAAATTGAAAAGAAACCGGCTGAAAAGAAAACAGCCGAGAAAAAAACAGTCAGGCCGGAAAAGACCCGATTGATTTTGTTTATTGCTGCACTGGCAGTTGTAGCAATTGTTGTAATTTTGTACACGAACGGAGTTTTTGACCATTCGCCAGCTTTGGAACACCAGCAGGATAATGTTGCTTCCATGCCCGAAGGCAAAAACAAAGTAAGTTTGGCTGCGATGCAGGATATAGCCATGCTGGAAGAGAAAATGAAAACCTCTCCGGATGATATGGAATCGCTGCTCTCATTAGCCCATCTCTGTAACGATGCCGGGTTATACGATAAGGCAATAGGGTATTATAAAACATACCTTGGCCGTAACCCGAAAGAAGCTGAAGTTATTATTGATATGGGAGTCTGTTTTTTTAGCCTGAAGCAGTATGATAAAGCTGATTCGGTAATGAAAGCTGCTATTAAGCTCAGCCCGAACCATCCCATTGGACTGTATAATTTGGGAATTGTAAATCTTTCCCGCGGAAAAATGGAAGATGCGAAAAAATGGTTTTCTCTGCTTGTGGAGAAACACCCAGAGAGCGAGCAGGCGAAGCAAGCAAAAGAATTATTAAAATCACATTCAATGAATTAATTAAGTATCGGAGGACAAATCAATGCCTTGCGGAAGAAAAAGAAAACGTCATAAAATGGCAACCCATAAGAGGAAAAAAAGATTGCGCAAGAATCGTCATAAAAAGAGACTGCGTTAATTCGTTTTTCTGACGAAATTTTTTATATTTGAAAGCAGTTTTTTTATAAGCCAACATAGCTCAGCTGGTAGAGCAGCTCACTCGTAATGAGCAGGTCACCGGTTCAATTCCGGTTGTTGGCTCTAATCAAATCCAAACCTCAATTTATTTGGAGTTACTATGAAAGTGAAGATTCACGAACGTTATGAAGCAGTTATCGTTGAATTTAAAGGCAACGTAATGGGCGGCAACGAAGCAGTTGAATTTAGTGATGAACTGAAAAAATGCCTCGCTGAAGGTAAAAAGAATATTGTTGTTGACTTAAGC
>JAJTBZ010000034.1 GCA_021286645.1 Ignavibacteria bacterium | reverse complement strand
CTCGCAGAATTTGCGTATATCGTCCGTCTAATCCTTCAAGACGGATATTTGAGCTGCCCGTAATCGATGAAGTACGTTGTAACTGCACACCGGCTATATCGCCCAATAGACCGGAGACATTACCGGGCATAATTGAATTCTCCTCATTGACTTCTTCCAAACCAAGTACTTCAACATTTGCCGGCGTATTTTCCATCCGGGAATTGTTTCTCAGGGCCATAATTACTACATCATTTGTAACTGTAGGCAGAATATTCATAAATATTTGAATCGTTTTTTCAGGGGAGATTTCAGAACTCATATACTGCTTAATAGAACTGGCATAGCCAATCAATGAATACTTTACGGTAAAATTATTAGGCAGAATGGCATGAATTGTACAATTTCCACTATCATTAGTAATACCGCCATATGGGGTGTTAAGTACCGAAATAGTAACTGCTTCTAACGGAGCTTTATTGATTGAATCCCTGATATTGAATGTAATATCTGACTCGGTTTGCGCGACAAGTAAACCATTAAAAATTCCAATTAGTAGAACGATTATTATATATCTTAATTGCATCATGCTTAACTGCTGTTAAATAATTTTTATAGACCTGAAAAATACCGGTGAAATCTGGAAAAATACTGTAAAAATTGTGGACTTCATGAACTTTTCTTCCTAAATTACGAATCGATTTACTATGCAGGCATCTAATAACTATCATAAATGGAAGGTGTATTATGAAACAGAATGTAGGTAATTGGGATCGTGTTATTCGTATTATCGTGGGTGTTGTGCTGCTTCTTGCCGGTTTGTATTATCAAACTTTGTGGGGACTCATTGGCATTATTCCCCTGCTCACAGGATTAATTCGTGTATGCCCGTTGTATTACCCGATGGGTTTAAATTCCAATAAGGATAGCACAAAAAAATAATCGTAAGAGGCTGCTTGTCTTGTACAGGCAGCCTCCATAAAATTCTTACGCTATCGATTCTTTTAATCGCCTTAGCGTTGAAAATGCAAAGCCAATTACCATTATAGCCACCCCAATCCATACAAAATTAACGAATGGTTTTATACTGGCAACAACGGTAAGTGTCTCACGGTTTTCTTTCGGTTGTGTTACAGTTATATCGGGATTTACATCAAGAACAAGCTGTTTTGAACCCGGATCTACTTTTATAAGTGTTACCTGAACATTTGTTTTTTCAAAAGTTACCGGTGGTATTGTCATATTCGATTGTGAACTTTGAATTACAACTTCTTTGGTGACCGTAGTTCCATTCTTTGTTATTGCAATATTGGCACCCATTCTAAAGTCACCGCCACTGGACATGGCTTTCATATCGGGACTAATAAAGTTTTTATATTCAACAAGAACGTCATTCAGATTTTTCTTTTCACCAACATCCAAAGTTAGCTGATTTGATGATGAAGTTTTTGCTGTCCCCTCATCATACCCTTGCGGTGATATATATATATCCTTGAACAAACCACTTACAATATCGGGTTCACGCGAAAGACCATTATTGTATTCACTTATATACATAATTGGTTTAGCTTGAACGGTATTATTATCCCTGGTTATATCTACTATAAAAGCATATTTAGTATTATTATCTATCGGAGTATAACCAACAAATTTCATCGAGTATCCCAAAACTGAAGTTGGTTGCCCTTTAACTAACTCAACATTCTGTTCAATGCTGTATGCTGATGACCCAATAACTCCCAGGATAAACAACGCAATTCCTATATGCGAGATGTATGAACCAAGCATTGTTTTATTTCCACGTACAATTTTGAGAGCTATTTCAGTATTTATTACAATGGTAAATAAAGCCGAAAAAGCCAAAAGTATCATCATTACATTGTGGACACCACCCAAAACGATAACTAATATCGAAATACCCCCGGATAACAATAAGGCCAATTTTGACTTTTGCCAGACTTCGCCAAGAGTAGAATTTTTCCAGACAATTGCAAGGCTGAATCCATTTAAGATGCCCATTATAATACCGAGCGGGACATGCATACGATTATAAAAAAACGGCTCAACACTGGTTTTAAATAGCGGTGCTGAAGTCCCGACCAGGACAATTAACGCAGAGGTAGCAAAAAGAATCGAAGATGTAAATAATATTAGTTCTCGTGAAACCAGTCCTTCATCTTTCATAATTAATGCATCAAGACTCTTCCAGCGGTAAACAATCATCCCAATGCTTAGAAATGTAAAAAACAGAATGAACACTAAAAGAAAGACATAGGCATACATTCCAGGGTCTACAAAGGAATGTACCGATGAATCTCCCAGGATGCCGCTTCGCGTTAAAAATGTGCTATAGACTACTAAAACATAAATTAAAATACTAAAGATCAGGTTTGTTTTGGCATACCTGCCAACTTCTTCGCCCTGTCGCTGACTTTTCCTCTGAACCAAAAATGTATGTACCACGGCAACACTTATCAACCAGGGGACTAAACTGGAATTTTCAACAGGATCCCAAGCCCAATAGCCACCCCAGCCCAACACACCGTAAGCCCAATAACCACCGAGCATAATTCCAAGACCTAAGACGCCGGCACCGGCCAAAACCCAAGGGAACGATTGTTTTACCATATCCTTGTAGTCATTTCTCATTAGCGCCGAGATAGCGAAAGAAAATGGTACCGTGGCCATTGCAAATCCGCTAAAAAGAATTGGCGGGTGTATCTGCATCCAAAAATTCTGAAGTAAGGGATTCAGGCCTTTACCCTTCACTATTAATTGCTGAATAGCAATACCAGCAGCTTGTAATTTAGCGTTACTTTCCGGACTTAACTGAAAAAAATTCTGACCGGTATTGGGATCATTGAATAAAAATGATTGAACTATGGGATTGTTAATAAGGGCCTGATTAATATTTTTTATATCGATAAACGCCGGTTCTGACCATATATACGCGAACGGGTTTTTCAATAATGGCGATACCATAGCCAGTAAGAAGGAAGTGGCGAGAGTGAATACAGCCATAACACTATATTCTAACTCCCCCCGTTTAGAAGTGTAGGCCTGAAGCACAATACCAACAATACAAGTCAGTAGCAGCCAAAGCATAAAACTGCCTTCCTGGCCTGCCCAGAACGTGGATATTAAAAACCCAATCGAAAGATTAGAGCCACTATAATTATACACATAGTGGTACTGGTACTGATGAGTCAGTATTAAAAACAATAAGTAAGTAGATGCAAGAATAACAAGCATTGACATACCATGGTATGCCAGTCTGCCATAATTGATAAATGACACTTTTCCCCGAAAACCCAGGAAATAGGAAATCATTGAAAATATACTGAAGAAGAACGCTAAAGTGAGTAGGATACTACCTATCATGAAAATTGCTCCTATACAGGGGTATTAAGAATTTGCTGATTTCTGATCTTGATATTTTGATGGACATTTTGTCAAAATATCCCGGGCATGGAATGTACCCTCCCGGAATTGACCAGTAACTACGATACTTTGAGCTATCTCAAAATTATTCGGCATGGTGCCTTTATACAGCACTTTCATTTCGACACCGTTATTATCACGCATAAAGAACGTAACATTTTTTGTCATAGGGTCAGTAATATAATTACGTTCTTTTATCCATTTACCCGTTGCCCGTACTGTTTTACCCTTTTGCATTATTTTGGTAAAATCGTTTTCGTATTGAATATTACTTTGCGTGAACAAGTACACCATAAGTGATAAAAATACTACAACGATACCGCCGCCAATGATGTATTTATTCTTCATTTTTTGAATCCTTTTCAAGTTTTTTAATTCTATTATCAAGGTTTAACAGGAAGAAGAAAATTCCTGTCCAAACTATCATTACAATAGTTAAAACGATATAGAGTGAATTATGACTTAAAAATTCAATCATTGTTCCAGTCCCTCTTGAGATTTCAAAAATTTCTCTTTTAACAATAAAGCCCTGTAACCCAGTGACCAGAGCCAAGAGTATAGTAAAGTAAACGCGCCGAGTGATACAAAAAACACAACACGCATATTCATATTCATTTTAAAACTTACAACCGGCCCGGATGTGGAATCATCTGCGCTGCCGGGATGTAACCCTGTCATTATACGGGGCATAATAAATACAAAGAATGGTACAGTAATAAATGCAATACATGAATAAACAGCCGCCAGGGTCGCGCGTTTTTCTTCATTATCCAATGAGGATCTTAACGCAAAATATGCACCGTAAATTAATAAAATAGCGAAAATACTCGTTTCTCTCGGATCCCAATTCCAAAACGATCCCCACGCCAATTTAGCCCAAACCGAGCCGGTTACTGTTGCCAGTATACAAAAGATTAGTCCTAATTGAGCTGAAGTATATGATTTTAGATCATCAGTAAAATCTTTCTTGCGTAAATAGCGAATACTAAAATACGTTGACATTAAAAATGCCAATACTGCCAGCCATGATAAAGGGACGTGGAAAAAAATGATTTTCGCATTCTCTTCTAAACCAGGGATGTTAGGAAATTCATACCATTTTTCCGGCGATTTTACGATAGGAAATGAAATTCCCACGATTGAAACCAGACTAATAAGAATGTACACTGTAAATTTTTTAAACATAAATAATTTCTAAATGTTAATTATTTAAATATGTTAATCTTTCCAGATAAAATCAAATAATAAATATGAAATTACAAGCATAACAATATCATAGCAAGCCAAAAATGATAACTCAATTCCTGCATCTGTGTATGTAGTTCCCTCAAGAGAAGTCTTTGTTAAATCAATTACAATGAGCATTAAAGGTAAAAGTATGGGGAATGAAAGAACGGGATAGAGTGTAGCTTTTCCGCTGGCTTTTGCAATAATAGCAGCAATTATTGTAGCTGCAACAGCAATTCCTATATTACCAAATATAAATACCAGTAAAAATATATCCGGCGACTTGAATACAAAGGTCTCAAAAAAACCACTAAAGAGCAGAAAAGTAACACTGTTCATCAAAAATATTAGACCAAGATTAAAAAACAGCTTGCCGCCCAAAATAACTGTAGGACGTGCAATCAGATGCAGTGTCATTACTGTCCCTCGCTCTTCTTCAGAAACAAAAGCTCTGGAAAGCCCGGACATTGCAGTAAAGAAAACCACTACCCAGAATAAACCACCGGTTAGATTTTGAGCCAGTTTCTCACTGCCCAGAGAAAAAAGTATTACGCTTACTGTTACAATAATAAACATTCCCAGCGAATTGATCGCGTAACGAGTACGTATCTCTGATTGCAGATCTTTTTTGAATAGTGCCCACATAGATCGGATCATTTTTTGTACTCCTCTAAATGAAGAATACTACTACAGAGCGCCAGGTCGGTGGATTCGTTAGAGGCTATCAGGATAATAGAATTTTTACTGACCTCACGGATTATCTGGTAAAAACTCTCTTTGCCTTTTTCATCCAAATTAGAAGTCGGTTCATCCAATATGACTAATTTAGGATGATGTGCTAAAGCAAATACTAATTTAAAACGCTGTTTCATCCCTGAAGAGTAAGTTTTTAACTGATCATTCTTCCTGTCTTCTATACCCAACTGCATGAATAGAGAACGAACATAATCTATATCTAATTCGACATTTCTAATTTTGGCAAAATGGAAGATATTTTCCATTGCCGTAAATTCTTCATAGAAAACTATATACGGAGATAAAAATCCAATATAATTATGCAATTCATCATTTGGGATTAAACTGTTGTCATTTATGTGCGCAACAACGCCTCTGGTTGGAGTAATAATATTCGCAATTGTTTTAACTAATGTTGATTTTCCGGCTCCATTAAAACCTGAAATACCATAAATTCCATTTTTTTCGTATTTATAATTAATGTTTTTAAATACGATTCGGCGGGAAAACGTTTTAGTTAAATTCTCTATTTCCAGATGATATTGATTAGTTGCCATTTATAATCGCAATTTTTCCCGTATAAGTAGAATAATCAGTTTTTACATTATAAAAGTATATTCCTGTTCCTATGTAACCCTTGTTCTCCTTCTTTGGTTCCCAGCTAATCAGTCCGCTAACGATGGCCTTTTTATCATGGAATACAAGCTTTAGCGATTGATCGAAAATCGTAAGGTCTGCATCAAATGAGTGATCGGAGGAACTGACTGGAACAAAAACATTAGTGTGCCCGGGTTTATTAAGTCTCAAAGGGTTCGGGTAAACAGCTCTGGTAATACCGGTTGCGGGTGTAGAATAATAAAAATACAAGACCCTTGATGAAGTATTAACCATGTTACCAGCAAGCAAATAGTATTCATTATTAAGAGAAACAGCATTATTAAAACTGTTTTTTTGCAATTCACAAGGGAATGAATACTCTGAACTTGGCGAATTTGTGGCTAAATCAATATCATAGTTAGATACAAGCAGTCGAATGGTATCCAAGTCAACACCGTTTCTGAAAGGAGTAAGCATAATCGGAAGGATTCCAGCCGGATAGATAATAAAATTAGCATTCCATGGTAACGATGATATCTGAACAGTCTCATATTCGTAGAGAGGATAACTACCAGCCTCATCAAAATATTTTCCGGGAATGGCTAAAGTGCCGGTAAACATGCACCATTCTGAAAATTCGGTGTAAGCTGCTGCAAAACTCGAATTGCGATCTCGTAAGCTTTTGTCAATTGCATACATGGCCAAATTTTGTTTTAGGTATTCCCACTGCGATTTAATAATAGAAACGTCAAACTTTTTAATTAAGTATAAATTCCAAATGCATACTTCATATCCATCTCTGCCGGTCATTGCCACATTTGGGGCCATGAAAAACTTCGGTATATAATTATAATAATCATTCACTTCCGTATAAACTATCTCTTCCATTGAAGTAGATGTCAATTCGAAAAAGAACAAATCCGGCCGCGTCCCATTGGTCTTCCGATATATGTACTGCCCCATCTGTATTGCATGATGAAATTCATGTGCAAGTGTAACTTTAACAGCATTCAACCCCTTTGTGCTAAAAATGCTATTTTCAGAGAAATTATTATTAATAACTATATAACTATAATACCTTTGGCTTCCGGGAACAATCTCTTCTTCATCAGCCGTATACCCATAATCCCGACCTGCATCGGTGATGTATATATCATACTTATCATCTCCGCCTCTACCAAGGTCACGCGGTGGAGCCGGGAACCCCAGATTAGTCACTTCTACATCATATACATGTTCGAGAATGGAAAGTACTTCATTTATATCGTAAGTCGGAATACTTGATCCGGACGTGTCATAATGCACACGAAAGAAACCTGATGGCGTAGTGACACTTTTTTGACATACAGGACGGTTTAAAAAGGCTTGTATACTATTGTAGAGAGGGTGATTTTTGGGAATTACCGCATCTTTTAAAGCCGTTCGTAAACCAGTACCACATTTAAGCACTTCATCGTGATTATGAGAAATACGGTCATATTTTTTCGTTCCAAAATATTTTTGAAATTCGCTAATTAATGAATCCGTATTTGTCACATGTGCCGATACTGTTACCGAGAGCAGAATTAATAACAGAATTAAATTTCGTATCACCTAAATCCTCCCAATCCACAGATAACTTTTATTTTTTAAAGAGCAAAGAATTGAATAGTACCGTCCGCTAAGATTTTTTACGATAAATGATGAAATACCAGGAGCGGAAAAGAGTTTATTCGCGATAATGCGTTTCTTTGAACGTAAAATATCTAACTTCAATATATCATCATTTGAATGGATAAACAACCGGTTCAGATCAGCAATACCAAACTTTCCGAGATAATAGTTTTTCGAATGCAATACCGAGCCAGGTATATTATTCATGAATTTTACCGGCAGCGACCTTCCATTAAGAAAAGAAAAATACGAATTAACTGTTTTGGAATCTTCTGTTAACATAAGCATTTGTTCTTTACCTTCATTTAGTAAATCGGAACAGTATGTCTTGTACAATGCAGACTTGGTATCAATAAATTTATAAATCTCTCTTGAATAATGACGGGCAGTATCATATATACACCAAGCAACTGTATCAGATTTTCGCATTACATATGTCAGATTACCATCAGATGTAAATTGAGCATCTAGTAGAGAATCTGATTTTATGTGTTGTATTACAGGATATATATGTTGAATTTTCGTACCTTCTATTGATAGTATGTTCAACTGATTGGGCCCCCATACGGCAAGTTGTATTTTGCTATTACCGGTAGTTTCACTGGTCTTATATGTCTTTATAGCCCCTTGAATATTTAAGAAATCACGTCTATAGGAATATTTTTCTAAATCGCAGTCGATGATTTCAATTCCGAAACTGTTAGTATTAAGCAAATAAAATACTTTATGCACTCCCCCCGGCTCATCAACAATAATAGCATTTCCATCAGTCATCGCGGGAATACGAATTAGTTGAGAAGGGATTCCATTTTTTCCCCGAAGGAATAGATTCAATGAAAAATTCTTATGATCGAATACACCAATATCATTCAATCCATCGTGATTATAGTCAAATGTAAATGGTACACAGTTTTCGCCACAGGGAACAAGTTTCACATCATGTGCAAAAGATAACACCTGATGAAAAAATAGTATGTTTTTTGTTGAAAGAACAGCAAACCCATTAGTGAAACGTGAATAAAAAGGCACAATATCCCGTAAATTACTCCCTGTATACAAAGTAATTTCAGGATAAAAATTCAGACTATCTTTTTGGAACAAAACTGATACCGCATTTTGCTCTTTATTTAAATACGCAATATCTATTTTACCGTCCTGATTGAAATCACCATAAATGAGTTTTAGTGGTTCGTGATAGAGTTTTATTACCTTTCTATTGACGAAAGAATTTACGGGGTCACCCAAAATAAAAGTTAATATATTTCCACAACTATAGGCGATATCTGTGTATGAATCTAAATTAAAATCAAAACTTTTTAGATTCGTTACCGGACTGCCGACCTGGAACGAGCGGATGAAGCGTAGATTACCCCGACTATTGTTAATGAACAATTGAATAGTAGAAGAATTGTTTTCGTACCCACAGAGATCAGTATACCCATCGTTATTGAAATCACCGCTAACAAGTAAAGGGAACGATGCTTTGGGATAGATATCATGCAACTTTTGAGCTCCGGAACTTCGCTGTACAATACCAATTCCATTATAAGCGCTTCCTGACATGATTATTTCAGGATAGTTATCATGTTCAAGCTCTGCAGAAATAAGTTGACCGGGATATGAAGTGGTTTTCCCTAATACTTTATATGAGAGTGCCCCGGTATTGCCAATTCTAATTGTGCCAAAATTCCGGGCAGTACGTGATGTAAAAAATAGTTCGTTCGTTGAAAGCTTATTGGCATAGGCTATATTGGAAATGCGAACAGGAAATTGTGATCGACTACGTAAAGTAAAATCAAGTTTATCTTTAGCCTCAAGGGTTAATGTTTTTCCGTTTTCAGTATTATATAGAAAAATATCGGTATACCCATCCCCGTTAAAACTTACGGGCAGGATAGACGTAAATTCTTCCTGAAGTGGATATTCTGTTAATTGACAGAAACCATTTATTGGTATCTGCGCAAATAAAGAAGAGTTAAGAAGGATAATGTAACAGGAAAATATTATAAAAAAATTACGGAGTTTGCAGCCTTGAATTCCGACGAACCAAAGCATCTTCAAACCTCCTTTTTTCAACTTCTGTTTCAGGTACTACCTGGCGGGCAGGGACGGGTTTCCCGTCCTCCCCGAGGCAAACAAAGGTAAGGTACGCGCTATTCGAATGAATTTGAGTCTTATCTGCGTATGACTCTTTACAAACGCGCACTCCAATTTCCATAGAACTATTAAATACACGATTAACAGTGGCATATAAAACGATAACCTCACCTAGGTGTACCGGTGTATGAAAGTCAATCCTGTCAACCGAGGCAGTAACGCAAACCCGTCCATTCAATTTGTAACCCGCTAATGCTGCACAAATATCAATCCAGTGCATAAGTTGGCCGCCAAGAAGGTTCCCCAATTGATTCGTATGCTGTGGTAATACGAGCTCGGTCATCTGAACACAGGTATCGTGCACGTAATATGGTTCCATTATTTATTAGGAATCGGATTATTTTCAAAATCTGATTTAATTTTTGAGAGCTCAGCTGCGAACTCGCCTTTGGGAGCTTTTGCCAAATAGAGGTCAATTTCGCTGAGCGCTTCACGGATTCTGTTTTTCTGAACCAAAAGTTTAATCTTATGGTATCTCGCCTCACCAACAAATGGTGAATCGTGAAAATTCTCGATAACTTTAGAATAGTAAGCAATTGCGGCTGTGTAGTATTCCATTCGCTCATAAATCTGGGCGCTATGCATTTCCTTTTGAGCCAGTTTCAATTGCATTTCCTTTATTTTGGCTTCTGCTTCAGCAACCCTGGCATCAGAGGGGAAAATATCGATAAAAGCCTGCAATTCTTCAATTGCTTTCTTTGTATATTTTTGATCCAATGGATAAGGGGGTGAAAGCTTATAATAACAGGTAGCCAACATATACTGCGATTCGGGCACGAACGAACTGGCAGGCATATTTTTAATTAACTTACTGAACTCATAACCCGCTAATATATACTCCTTTCGTTGAAAGTGGCTTTGAGCCAGATAAAACTGGGCATCATCGCTATATTCATTGCCAGGATATTGTAATAGGAAAGCTTCGAATTCTTTAATTGCATAATCAAATGATTCGTCTTTATAGTAGTTGTACGCGTAATTATATCGTGCGGCGGCATCCATTTTCGTAACGTCAACGGTTCCGGCACAGCCAGCTAAAAATATAAGAAGCGGAATTGCAAGATAGATTTTTTTCATACACCAATATTTTTCATTGTAAACTTTAAAAAATAATTGAATTATCTCTATATTAAAAGATATTTTTCTTTCTACATTAGATTATTACCCCAAAATATAGGAATATCTATGGCCAGCTTATTGCAAAATATTGAGGCAATTAAAGATTTTAAGCGCTCTTTCTGGGTAGCCAATATAATGGAGCTTTTTGAACGCGTAGCATATTATGGCCAGGCGGCTATTGTAAGCGTATTTTTACGCGACCATATTCATCTCGATGAAATTCAAGCCGGAAGGTTAACTTCATTATTTGGTGCGCTTATCTATAGCTTGCCTATATTCGCAGGTGCCCTTGCCGATAGGATAGGTTTTCGTAAAGCCTTTTCGATTGCTTTCCTTGTTTTAGGAATAGGTTACACTCTCCTCGGAGCTTGTGGGCTTCCGGCATTCTCAGGAATAGTTGCAAATTTCGGGATATTTCAAACTCTGGCTGTTCTTTTCATCTTTACCGCGATGGGTGGATCTTTTATCAAACCAAGTGTATTAGGTACTGTTGCCCTTACTACCGATAACTCTACTAAATCTACCGGATATGCCATTTATTATTGGTTGGTTAATATAGGGGGAGCAATTGGACCACTTTTAGCTTTTCTTGTTGGAATTCAATATGTCTATTTTGTTTCGGGCATTAGTTGCATTCTGATGTTTATTGCCACGATAATGTTTTATAAAGAACCGGAGCGGAAAAATGTTGGGCCAAAAGGTTCCGGAACAGAAGCGATTATCGGGATTTTAAAAAATCTTTGGGAAGTTGTTACAAACTTTAAAATAATGTTCCTTTTGATGATTTTCGCCTTGTACTGGCTAATGTTTTGGCAGGAATTTATCGTTCTCCCCTATTTTATTAAAGATTTTATTAGTGTTAATGCTCCCTTTGAGCTGATCTCTTCTGTTGGACCAATGGGTATTATCTTATTGCAATTACCGGTTAATTTCATGACTAAATGGATGAGAACCGAAACTGCACTCGTGGTTGGCTTTGTAATATCCAGTTTGTGCTGGCTAATTATTTTAACATCTCCATCAATCCCGCTAATTATAGCCGGCGTATTGGTATTTTCCATTGGTGAGCAAATTCAGGCACCACGTTTTTACGAATACATGGCCGAAATGGCACCAGCCGGCAGAGAAGCTTTATATCAGGGATTTTCATTTTTACCAATAGCAATTGCCTGGGGCTTCGGCGGTATATTTGGAGGCACAGCCTATAAGTATTTCGCAAAAAATGCGCATAATCCCGGAATTATCTTTCAGATTCTATTTGGCATTGGTATTCTGGCCACATTATTAATGTTTGTTTATACGCGAATTTATGGTGCAAAAAAGAAAGAACAGGTTTAAGGTATGCAGGAAAAAACATCATTCATTCAAACGGTAAAATCCTTTCCTAAGAATTTTTGGACAGTCATTACCATGGAATTCTTTGAAAGAGGTTCCTATTATGGCGTAATGTCCGTATTATCGGTTTATTTAGTACTTGATACTGCTCATGGCGGGCTTGGGTTCAAAAAAGAGAGCGTTGGCCTGATAAAAAGTGTCATAACTCCGATGCTATATTTCCTGCCTATCGTATCGGGTGCCTTAGCGGAACGTTTTGGATATCGGAAAACTCTATTCTTCGCGTTTACCGTTATGAGTCTTGGTTATGCTTTAACCAGTATTTTTACTTCGTACTATCTGGTATTCGGAAGTTTGTTGGTTATGGTTACCGGAGCGGGTTTCTTTAAACCTATAATTTCGGGTACAATTGCAAGAAGCACAAATGAATCTAACTCAACTGTTGGATTTGGTATTTTTTACTGGTCAATTAACCTCGGGGCTTTCATCTTCCCTTTAGTGTTAATTCCTATGCTCAAAGCGATTTCATGGAGTTATATTTTTATAATGGCATCAGTCGGCACCGGCTGGCTGCTTCTGCTAAATCTGTTTGTTTATAAGGAACCGGAAAAACCTGTAAACACTAAAAAGTTATCCGATGTATTTGTATCAGCGGCCCGGGTATTGCTTGACTATAAATTTATCCTAATGATTATTATTTACAGCGGTTTCTGGATTCTGTATTTCCAGATGTTCGATACAGTTCTATGGTATCTGAAAGAACATGTAGATATGACACCTGTTAATGTTGTTGTTAATTCAGTACTGGCTCTCTTTATCCAAAATCCAAATTGGAAATTTGACGCCGAACATGTAACAGTTATTAACGCACTTACTATTATTACGCTACAAATTACTGTTTCGAATTTTGTTAAAACTAAAAAGGCCCTGCCGACTATGATTGGCGGTATTGCATTAGGAACATTAGGAATGGGACTACTGGCAATATCCTTGAATGCCTGGGTATTTATCGCTGGAATGGTAATTTTCTCGCTTGGGGAAATGACTGCTCATCCTAAGTTTATTAGTTACGTGGGACTCATTGCACCCGCAGATAAGAAGGCCCTGTACTTAGGTTATTCTTTTCTTTATGGTGTTTTTGGAAGCGGAATAGGCAGTTTTCTCGGGGCGATTATGTATGTACATTTCGTCGATAAATTGCATCAACCGGAAATGCTTTGGTTAATTTTTAGTTTTATCGGGGTCTTTACAATGATAGGACTATTTCTCTACAATAGGTATTTAGCGCCTAAGACGGCAGATTAAAAAAAAGGGAGGCTAACCTCCCTTTTTTTATACAAGTTCTTTGGGGTGTTTTGCTACCCATTCTTTTATATATTCAGCAGTAGTAGTTGTGGGTGTCCCGGGAGTAAATAATTCACCTGTTCCCATCTCCTTTAATGCAGCAATATCTTCTTCCGGAATAATACCTCCACCTGTTAGCAGAATATCATTTATACCACGTTCTTTCATGAGGCTAAGTATTTTCGGAAAAATTGTCATGTGAGCCCCGGATAGAATACTAATACCAATAACATCAACATCTTCCTGAATAGCTGCTTCAATTATCATTTCAGGGGTTTGACGTAACCCGGTGTAAATAACTTCCATTCCGGCATCGCGTAAAGCTGCAGCAATAACCTTCGCACCCCGGTCATGACCGTCTAAACCAGCTTTTGCAACGAGAACACGTATCTTCCTATCCATAACTACCTTATATATGATTTCTAATTTTTTTTCCTATTTCAATAATTTCTTCGGGATTGTATCTCTTAAAATTTAAGTCGAATCTGAAAGAATCAGTTGAAAACCGGGGTATTATATGCACATGAAAATGAAATACCGATTGCCCGGCATCTTTACCATTATTTACGACAAGATTAAATCCACTACACTGAAGAGAGTCCTGTACTGCAAAAGCCACCTTTTGTGCAATGCCAAAGATATTTGGAATAGAATTATTCGGTAATTCAAGAAAATTCTCGCAATGACATTTGGGAATAACCAATGTATGCCCAAAATTCATGGGACGCGTATCTAAAAAAGCAATAACAGCATCATCTTCATAAATAATTTCTGCCGGTGCCTGACGTTCGACTATTTTACAAAATATACAATCCATACTACAAATGTAGCAGTATTTTCCTGCTTACGCAATACTTATGCGGCTGCAGTAGTTCTAAACCATGCAACCTTATCGTATATTATTACGTGATTTTTGTAGTATATTGCATGCCTGTTATGTGTATTTTTACTTGTTGAGGCTAACAACAGGTTGACTGTAATTTAAATGAGTGATTCTATTTATTACTAAATTTTACGAGGTCGAGAATGTCACTGCTCATTCAGAATGGACGTATTATTACCGCTGAGCACGATTACATTGCTGATATATTTATTAAAAATGAAACCATTTCTTTGATTGGTGAAAAACTTGATATTACTGCCGATAAGGTTATCAATGCTAAAAACAAATTGGTAATTCCCGGTGGTATCGATGTACATACACACCTGGATATGCCGTTAGGGGCAACATCCTCCAGTGATGATTTCGAAACCGGTACCATTGCGGCTGCATATGGCGGCACAACCTGTATTATTGACTACGCTACACAAAGTCGTGGTCAGTCTATGGTAGAAGCATTAGATATTTGGCATAAAAAAGCAGAAGGAAAAGCCATTATTGATTATGGCTTCCATATGATAATCACCGATTTGTCGGGTTACCATTTGAATGAATTATCAGATATGGTTACTGAAGGAGTAAGTAGTTTTAAGCTTTTTCTGGCTTATCCGAATGCGTTAA
>JAJTBZ010000104.1 GCA_021286645.1 Ignavibacteria bacterium | reverse complement strand
CATATATCAAGCACAATCGCTACTGCATGCACAAACGGTTCATCCCCACAGGCGTGGGGAACATCAGCTTGTGCCCGTCGTTTCTTTCTCTGCTTCCGGTTCATCCCCACAGGCGTGGGGAACATACTGCAAAAATAGCTTATTTCGCAATTTTAATCAATTGAACGCCATCGAAGTCTATAGGAGTTCTTCGAGGTGTTCCAAACTGACGAATAACGAAACCCTGCTCATTATTACTCCGATACAGTTGGGTTACTGACCCATCCTTTGCCTTCGAGCAGGTTAGTTCCCAGAGATGATCACGAACTAACCCGCTGACATTGCCAACAAAAGTGCCTGCTACAGGCTCTATTAACCACCTACTGAGTTCGCCCCTGAGACTTACCGATACCGAGGAAAGGATCATGACAAGCATAGTACTTTCCTTTCCAATTCAAGCGGCGGGTTCCAGTATTCAGTTGGTCTGGCCCCGTCATTATCTAATGTAGTATCTTCATTTGCCGGTACGCGTAATAATTCATCAAGATCCGAAACAATAGACTCGAGCAGGCGGGATTCCTTGAAAAAATCTCTCAATTTATATCGTACGCGCTTTTCGAGGTCGGCTTCATTTTCTGCAACCGCCTCAAATGAAGCAGGAACTGTTGTCTCTAATTTATACATATCAGCAACATCGTACACGAACGAAAGCTGTTTGCCGGTGTGTATAAATCCGATTGCCGGAGAATAGCCCGCTGACACGATAGCAGCGTGGCAAACACCATACAGGCATGAATTGGCAACAGATAGTGCCCGGTTAACCGGATCACTATTATGCCAGCCCTGCCTGTCATACGATCGACCATTCCAGGCAACATTGTATTTTTTACTGCATTCTGCATACGCGTTGCGCACCCGTATCCCTTCGCGGCCCCTTATTTGTTGCAGCGTGAGGCCGGGTGGTAGTGGTTCGGGGAAACGCCGCCTGTACATTTGTACTATTATCCGCAGCCGGTCTTCTTCATTGGCCCACAATCGTGCCTGTTGCAGCAGCCGGGAAGCCCCCCGTGTTTCACCGGTGCCTGCTGCATACATACGAACGGATTCCTCACCGGACCATAGAATTGTTAACCCATTTTCTGCTGATATTCGTACAGCATCGTGTGTTATCCGGGTGCCGGGCCCCAGCATAAGAACTGAAAGCCCGGCAATTGGTATAGGGACTATGCCATCCTGCTGAACCAGTTTAAGTGCCTGCTGTTCTTTTTCGACTATGCAATGCTCTGCATATATATAGCTCAGGCTGTCACGTATTTTGGGAAGACCACGGTAATTTACCATATCATTCTCCTGTATACACGGCAAGACTGAGCAGACCGAACCCGAATCCTTTAGCCGAACCGAGGCCCTGTTCAACTGCTTTATTAAAGGCTTGTTGCTCTGTTACTCTCAGAATTCCCTGAAACAGGCAGGATGCGTGCTTACCGGTATGCAACTGCCCCTCAGAAGATATATGAGATGTGTATTCACGTTCTTTTATTATTTCAACCCGAAGTATTTCGAATCCTGCCTGGCATGCCTTTCTGTTCAGCCAGTTCTGCAGAGCATCCTCACCATATATGGCAATCCTTTTCCCGGAGTTTTTATCCCGTTTGGTAGGGTTTGCCCGCAACCGGAAATAGAAAAGGGAATTATTGGCGAAATCAGCAGAGAATTCTTTTACCATTACAGCGTTATTTGAAGAATGATAAAAGTACCCTTCTTTGGTAAGCCTCGTCCAGTCAGGGCATTGCAATGATTGTACGAGTACTGTCACAATTTTACCTAATTCCGGTTCAACACGAAACAAAACGCGTTCGGGGCCGGCAAGCGGATCGTCACTAAACGCTTTTGCCAAGGTACGGTGCATCTCGTATGGCTCCCGAAGTTCTTTTTGCACCTGTCGGGACCGAAGGTTTAAGTATAATTTTGATATAAACATAATTATTCCTCCCGACAGTTTTTTGGTGTTATGAACCCGGTAATCACTTTTCTCGTAAAATATTCTTTGTTTTTATACGAAATCGGGACATCGTGTCGGTAATCCTGTGCAGGGCTTTCTTCCGCTTCACGCGCATCACGTACAACCCGAAGTTTTGGCTCGCTTTCCTGTTGATAGCCCATTTTCGGCATTTTAAACGGATACACAAGTAGTGCATCTTCAAGGGACTTCTCTATTACAGACTCCTGAATATTACGTATAAGCGGAACAGAAGGGACGTATGACCTTCTGCCGAGGAATTGCGGGTACACGGGGTACAAAAGTGCCTGTTGCAGAGTTTGCAGAAAACGGAGTTCGCCTTCAAGAGCTGCAATGAAGCGCGCATTTGCCAGGTAGTACCGATATACTAACTTAGTATTTAATTCAGATTTGCCATCTGCCCGGATGATATTTTGAGCAGTCTGGAATTCTTTCTTGATGAGGCCTTCTCTATCGGCACGAACGCCGAAATGCAAGGAGACGAGGTCAGAAACGTCTTCATCCCTGCCGCGACCAAGTGAAGCTGCAATAATACCGAGTACGCCGCTTTTTGAAGGTTCTCTCCCGGTATCACGTTCACTGAATTTGCCGCGGTATCCCCAGGATTGCATCGGCCCTTCCAGTTCAATTAATAATGTTGCCATGGTTGCCCCGTTATTCTATCAATGCATCGATACTGTTAATTAATTCTTCAACCGTGGATTTACTGAACTGCAGAACTCCGGTGGCATTGATATTTTCTGTATCAATTGTTGGCAGCATAACAGAGGCAGCTCCCTTCAGGTTCAGCTGTGCAGCATAGACGGTCGAAAGAGAATCCCAGTATGAAGACATCGCCTCAATTGATGAGGCTACCAGGCCTTTCTTCTCGCTTGGGCGTACAGGTTTCTCGAAAGCATTGGCGAGTGACCAGGGCATGTTGCTCTCGCGAATAAGAGCAAAACCCAATGAGGGCGGGTTATGGGCCGCGAATGAGTTTTGTTTACCGGTAGGCATTGCAGTAAAAGAAGCAGTGATGAATGCCCTGACGGCATCATGAATTGCAGCTGTATCTCCCGAGAGATTCTTGCTGAGCGCATCAATATTGATAACAGCGTATCGATAAAAACACGAACTGTTATACCCGACAGTTCCCATCATGCCGGCGCCGGGCTGGTCTGCCGGTCGAAGATCGTCTACGGCAGTGAAAAAGTCAAATTCCATCTGAACTTTATTGGTTGAAATGGCATGGGCAACCTGACATGAGCCATCGATATTTTTGCCCGGCTTTTCTGCAAGCATACGACCAAATAATGCAATATCCACAGAATTTGGCTTTATTGATGCGTCATCTGCTAAATCATCCCATGGAGATGCCTCATCATTTTTATTTTTTTTCTGCTTGGCTGCACCTTTGGAGCTTTGGCCGGAATTAAGGATTAGGGCTGCCTTTTCTGCAAGGATTGTCAGTTCATTGGTATCAAAAAAGAGCAACACGCTTGCTTCCCCTTCTTTCTTGCCTGCTTTCGCGTAGCATGCCGATATTATGTCGTAGGCTATTACAGTAAGTTCTTCCAGCGGTTTTTCGACTTTTTCAGCAAGGATTCTTGCCAGTTCCTGTGCGATTAGTTTAGAGCGGGTACCGGTCCGGTTCGGGAGGATGCTTTTAAATTCTTCCCTGATCGAGCGTTTTAAACATTGTGATGAAATGCGGGCTCGCCGGCTGCCGCCAAATTCACAATCTTTAGGTGCATTTGCATCGTCCCTGTTAAGGCATGATGGTGAAACATTCTGTAATAAGTGCAATTCAAGAATCATTGTAACCTCCAGTTAAAAATTTGTGTTGTTTGTTTGTTCAGTAGTAGAATTTTCTTCGTTCGGGGCCCAGAATGAGATTGCCCATTTTTTTTGAACGTTTTTATTGTCCTGTTCCCACTTCTTTACAGCGGATAATAATTCTGTATAATTTATTGGGATTGATTTTGCGGCCAGAAGAGAAACCGCGCCGCGTAGTAACACGGGCAGCTCGCTCGCCCTGCACTGCAGAAGTGCTTTGAAACGCTCTTCGGTTGCAGGCGATGCCTCCAGTTTCCGGAAAGCATCACCAAGATTTCCCTTTACCGTGTTTTCCGGGTGCAAGGCGAAGAGCGAAGATATAATGAAATACGGCATATCATTCCTCCCTTCGGATAGAAAGTTCGCCAGGAACTCGAACTGGGGAATGTATTCGCCAGGCGGGTGTGCCAGCCCTCTCCTGAACGCAGCCATAGCCGCGGTATGATCCCTGAGAGACAGCAGATGACTGATAAACGGATTAATGATTTCTTTGTTCTCCATATTTATCTATACCTTTTCTTTGTAATTATAAGCCCGCGCGATTGCCTCCGGCCCGCGGGTTGAGTTAATGATTGAATTTTGTGTAATCTGCCAGCATTTAGTAAATGCCAATTTACATTCGCTTTCCCAATCCGTTACTGCCTGTTCACCCTCTTCATCACCAAGTGAAGGACTAATGATAAAAGTTTTAAACGGGCTTTCGAGCATTGCCCAGAACAGGGGTTCCGTTGAAATTGTATCAACAAGGTTATTAATTGCATTCTTATCGCCATTATTTTCTCTGCCGGAAAGAAGATGTTGAGCAGCCCGGTAAGTGTGGCCATTTAACCTGGCTTTTTGAGCTTCAGCAAAATCCATTGCCTTTTTTATTGTATTAACCAGATCCTGATTCTTCAATAATTGGGTCGGCAGAGGTAAATGGGTAAAGCTCCAAAGCTTTATACTTGCTTTATCGGAGAGCAAACCGCCGCAGTATAAGGAACAGGTAAATTCTTCAGCGAGGATAGAATTGTTCTTTAATTCGGCTAATTGTTCCAGATTCAACGGCGGTCGAGTATCTTTCTCCGGATTTAATGAGATGAGCGTGTGATAATCACGCCAGAGCTGTTTTTCTGTAGCAATATATATTCTCTTCCATCCCATATTTTTATCCTGAACATATTTGATAAAGGGATCAAGAACGGCGTCAGGTAATTTCGAACCTGCCAGATAGACCATTTCACATACGAGTTCATTCTCTTTTTCGCGCGGGGGTAGAATATATGCCCTTCGGAAAAGAAATGTGAGATAATCAAGGTAGCCGATTACATCCTGGCGAATATCCGAAAAGGATTTACTATCTCTTTCCCAACGCGGGATGTCATTTCTTTTAGAAGGGATTCGTAATGTTATTAAGGGCTTTATAAGATGATTCAGAACCAGAGTTTCGAACAGATTGCCTCCGGTAAGATAGCATGCAACCCCATTATTTAATCGGGAAGGCGAATATCCCCGGCCACCGGATAACGCGTAGGTCTGATTTGTCAAGAGATACAAAAAAGCGTCTTCCGGTGTTAGATTCGCTAATTGATCATCGGTGGAATGGTCGAAAAATGTAACTGAACTACCGGCGGCCTTATGCAGTATTAAATTGTTTATGGTCTTTTTCTCATTTTCAGGTAACCCGGGTGTTTGGTAAAATGGGAATTGATCGTCAAACAGGTTAAAGCGCGTTTTCCATTGAGAAAAATATTCTTCAATTTTAACTGCATCAAAGTTTTTTTTCTGCCATAAATTTCCCCATTCTTCGTAGTTCTCCAGGGGGAATATTCTGAAGATTAATGCCAATGCGAGGCGGTACACGCTGGTAACAACCAGCGGGGAATCATGGCACACATTTTCAATTTTGTGGGCCTGTATCAATAATTCCTGAAGCCCGACACGGGTTACTTTACCGTTGGCAAATGTAACCGGAATGCAGGGTTCATAGATAAGATTGAATGAATTCATTTTGACTCCTTAATGAATTGATAACTGATACCTAATTCGTTATTGTAAAAAATTTTTATGTTATTTAGTGTTAGCTCGTTATTGGTAAATTTTATTACCCGAAGGAAACGTAACTGCGCGTGTTTTTCCCAGACAGCGGGAATAGCGGTTTGTTTATCCGAAAGTACTGCATTCGCGGCCATTTTACCGGTAATGGTTACCGTAGCTTTTTGTATTACATGCAGCAAGTCCGGGGAGATTTGTTCATGTGGATTGAACGGGTACTTGTTCCGGACAGCAAAAACCTCTTTTTCATTTTCTGCCAAAATAATTACAGCGCGAACCGAAGGTTCGCCCATTCGTGTAGCAGCCATAAGAGCCGGATGAACAGAGGGGTCTTCATCTTCGAGGAAAATTAGATTTTCACGGATATTTTTATCCGGAGCTAAAATAGTCCTTTGCTCGGCAGCCTGTGAATATTCTTGTTGTTTTGTGAGATGATTTTTATGAAGTAATTGGAGAGTAGTAATTTCATCTTGCGAAAATTCAGTTGTTGTTTCTTGTCCGTAAACTCTTTCGATCAGCAATTCAATATCATCGGGAAGCATTAAACCGGTAGCGTTTTTTAATGTAAGATGTGAACGATAAAGAATGTATGGTTCATAGGGCCCCTGGATAACGCGGTTCACCAAATAATTGTCCCAGGCTGGGGCTATACAAGTTATCTGAGGCACCTGTAACCCATCCGGGCGGTAAGTTTCAATATGGCGGTGGAGTCTGCCTATTCTTTGTAAAAGTAAATCGATGGGGCAGAGTTCACTAATCATATAATCAAAATCCAGATCAAGGCTTTGTTCAATAATTTGGGTTGAAAATACAACTAACCTGGCCGGTCGACTGGCTTTTTTTCCAACGGAGTTTAATAAATTTCCCTCTATCTCTAATCTGTGTTCGGCAGGGAATCGGGCATGCAATAGCATAGCCGGAATTTGCTTACCTTCTTCTGCGTTTCTAAAATCAGTATAGAGCTGTTGTGCACGTCTTACCGTATTGCATATTACAGCTGCACATCCGCCCTGTTCTAACTTTTGCCCAATGGTATTGAAGAGAGTGGTATCATCGGGATCATTAAGAATTGAAAACTGTATAGTACGGGACTTATCCCGGTTTAACGGAATGGCCTGATTTGTGTGCGATGAAGCAACAGTAAGTCGCGGGTAAGGGACATTTTGCGTATTACATGTAGAATTATAGGCCTTAACTAAATTTTCACGTGTTTGTCGGGGTAAAGTAGCAGAAAGCAATATAACAGAAATATTGAGATGAGCGGCCCATTCAAGGAAACGGTTGAGAATAGTAGACATATAAAGATCATAACTATGGACTTCATCGATAATTATTGTTTTGGCAGCTAATCCAAATAAGCGTAGATAATTGTGTTTTGTTGCAAGTACGGAAAGTAACAGTTGATCAATTGTTCCAACGGCAAAAGGCGAAAGTAACCCGCGCTTTTTCGGCAAGAACCAATCCACCACATCAATTCTGTTGTTACTCGCATAATCGGCAACTTTTTTTTCAGCTTCCTGTTCTAAAAACAGGCTGCTTGCCGAATGGAGTAAACGGCTTTCCGGTTGTATCTGTTCCGGAAGACGTTTTAACAGAAATTCATTATATCTTTTAAACATCTGATTCGAAGTTGCTTGGGTAGGCATTGCAATATAGGTACCCAACTGCCCTGTACTATAATTGATAATTTCCGAGGCCAAAAAAGCGGCTTCCGTTTTGCCTATTCCCATGGGAGCCTCAATAACAATAAAGAATGGCGCGGATGTTTTTTCTAATTCGGAAATTGCCTGTATTATGGTTAACTGTTGTTTTCGAGGTGAAAATCCATTAAATAGCTCGGTAAATGAAGCAGGTTCGCCCGGATCAAGATAGGGAAGGAATCGTATCTGGTCGAGAGCCTCGCGAGCCTGTTTTTGGGATCGGGCATAATAATTTGCCGGGCTAAACTCCGATGAGTTGGTAGAGCCGGCAAAAGGGAAGTACTCCGGCATGGAGGCGATCCAATCAGATAATGTTATAAGGCCGGTAAGCCAATATCGAAGAACAGCAGGTAAAATGCCGGGCTTTATTGACAGTCGGGTGTTGGTTTTCTCTAATCCTAAGACTTCTATGAGGTTTTGAGTAATCTGTTTTCGGCCTTCTTTCCAAATTTCTGTAGCCCCAAGCACTGTAGGTGTAATGCTCTGCATTTGAATAGCATCGGGAAACTCGCCGTGATGCCCCCCGGTTGCCTCTGCAATGATATTTGAAATGCTATCGTCAAAAAAATGATTTACATACCCTCGCAACTCTGTTTTTAGCAGTTTTTGTGAGCAATAGTTGTGTCTGGGGTTTATAGTTTTGGGGAAATTAAAACCACTTCTCTTCAGAATTTCCTTGAGCTTTTCTGACTTTTCCTGAAATGGGGGAGTTGCTTTCCCTATATCATGTAATGCACAGATGTAGGCGAGTAAGGGAATATCAAAATCCTCTTTTCCGCCAATACAATTACTTATAAAAAACAGTGCTTTCGCCGGGGAGAGTCTTTCTCTTAATAACTCCGAGCATACAGCAGCCGAATCGAGCATGTGGCAGAGCAAAGGATGATACCCGGCATTCTGCTCTAATGATGTTTTTGCCCAAATATGTAAAATTTCCATAAACAGCCTTGCAATTCAACCCTGAAATAATGGAACTCTAAAGTTCTTCTAAATAATTACAATACGGGCAATATAATATTCCTTTTGCGGATTTAGCGTATCATTCAATGATACTCTTTTAGAATATATAAAATGCAGGTTACATTTGATATGTTTGATAGGGGAAAGGTGAATTTCATGAACTATAAGTGCTGATTCAATTCTACCTATAGCTGTCGAATAATCTATCTGGAACTACTATAAATTTAATGATGGATTCAGAAGAATTATTCGATTCCCCCCTAAAATTATCATTCAAACAACAGCGAAAAATAAAACAATATCCCGTATCTAATAATATAAATTAGTGTAAAGTATTATTTCTATCAAGAGTTGGAAGTTGTATTTACTTCCTGTAGTAGGACGAACACGCTCGTGCTCATTCGGATTCTCACTAGAATTCGTTGTGGTTTAAAATGCAAAATGGTCGTCTTGCGATTTTTCTTAGGGGACTGAGGGAAAAGTAATCACTAAAACAGAATTTGTACCTCCGGGGCTAAGCTTATTCATCGCTCTTTGTATAGTGTAGTCTTAAATTTTGAAAAGCTGATTGGTATAAAGGTTCACTTCCATAATTCCCTTCGTGCTGCAAATATATATATAACTGCACTTGTGTAACCCGACGGTTATAATCCTGGCAGGCAGGAAAGGGTTCAATTAATAACGATAAAACGAGACTAAACCAGGCAAGTTATTGCCGTCCTCTTTTTTTATCGAGCGTATTCAAACCAACCGTGTAGGCGTACATTGCAGAATTGACAAAATGCAATTTTACTCCATCGAGTTCTGCCATTCCTTCTTTATCAATAGTAGTAACCAACGCCGATGAGAGATTGTTTTTTACACAAAAGTGCAGAAGATTTTTAAGCTCCCGGGGATTTGAAAAAGGGCGGTTACTCCATTTAATTTCGAGCGCCCAGACAGGCTTTAGGTTTTTATCTGATATCCCCACCATGTCTACTTCCCCCTGGAATTTTCCGTTTGTCCATCTTGCATAATATGGAGTGAACCGGTCACGGTGCAGCCATTGCGCAAAAACTGCTGTTTCAACCAAATGCCCAAAACGGTCATCGGTAGCAGAGATAGGGGCAAATAAAGCGGTGCGCAAACTGGGATTAGTCAAATAGATTTTGTGGAAAGTTACTCTGCTAAATCGCTTCGCCGAGTCATCTATTCTGTTAATAGATTTTATCAGGTATGCCGATTCAAGATAGCCAACATATTTTTTTATAAGATTTTTGTCTGCGCCACTGTTCTGCGAGAGTGAATCGAGGGAAAATTCATTGCCGCTATAATATGCCAGGTGACTAAAAAATGCATTGAGTTCCTGAACATCGCGAATTCCGTAAAGACTGGGTAAATCGCGAAGGAGCACCTTATCCACGATATCGCTTTTTATATAACGCGAGGGGTTCTCCCGTATCTTCTCTGAAAAAAGAATTTCAGGATATCCGCCGAAATTGATATAATTTACGAAATGTTCGTTTATTCTGTTTATATCAATGGCAGAATAGAAGTCCTGCAGGTTGCCCTCCCATTGCAACTTTGCCGGACGAATCATATGCTCCAGGTTCTTCATAGAGATATATTCGTGAAACGTAAGAGGGGGTAACATAAAATCGGTAAATCTGCCCGCGCCACTTTCCGTACTTTTAAGCTGAAGTGCTGCGGCAGCAGAGCCGGAAACAACAAATTTATTACCGGGGTAGCTGTCTACCAGTGATTTAAGATGGAGTTCCCACCCGTTGAGATATTGAATCTCATCAAAGAAAACGAACCATCCTTTTGTATCAGCTGAATTGATGGTTTCGCGTACAGCAGAAAAAAGCTCCTCAAGTCCCAGACGCAGATAAATAGGATTGTCTATGCTGATGAATGCAATTTTTTGCCTGTTTATACCTTCATTGAGCAGGCGCTGAATTGTATGATGCATCATTACCGTTTTTCCTATACGGCGGGGTCCCATCAGCACAACAGCTCGCTTTATATCTATTTCTGCAACGAGGGGGTAAAACAGCTCGATGTAATGTCTTGGCGGGAGAATTTCAAATTCTTCGCCTATTATGCCGGATATCCACCAGGGATTTTCCTGGCGCAATCGTTCTTTGATCTGCTCTTTAGGAATCGGGAGTAATTTAGTCTTTTTCGCCATTTTGGTAAAAATAGTATATATAATTAAATACTATATAGATATATTTGGCAATATAATAAAATAATTACTTTTTAAGAAAACTATTTTTACCGGCTAGTTTCTGAATGCTCTGCAATTACAGGTCATTGAGGAGCGACTTAGAAAGCCCGAACACTACTCGCCGGATATGCTGCTGCGTTGAATTTACCACAAGGTTATTACCTGCAACTGAGTTCTCTCACGAGTTGCGCACCATTCTCACCTATGTTGGTAGTGGTTTAAAATGCAAAAGAGGCCGTCTTGCGGCAACCTTAATTTTTTCTGCGGAAAGGGTGCCCCCGCTAAGGAAGCGGGACGAACTCGCTCGTGCTCGTTCGGATTCTCACCTAGTTTGGTAGTGCTTTAAAATGCAAAAGAGGCTGTCTTGCGATAACCTTAATTTTTTTTGAGCGGAAAGGGTGCCTACGCTAAGAAAGCGGGACGAACTCGCTCGTGCTCGTTCGGATTCTCACACAGTTTGGTAGTGGTTTAAAATGCAAAAGAGGCTGTCTTGCGACAACCTTAATTTTTTTTGAGCGGAAAGGGTGCCCCCGCTAAGGAAGCGGGACGAACTCGCTCGTGCTCGTTCGGATTCTCACCTAGTTTGGTAGTGTTTTAAAATGCAAAAAGGTTGTCATGCGACAACCTTAATTTTTTTTGTGCAGAAAGGGTGCCCCCGCTAAGAAAGCGGGACGAACTCGCTCGTGCTCGTTCGGATTCTCAC
>JAJTBZ010000099.1 GCA_021286645.1 Ignavibacteria bacterium | reverse complement strand
CAAGGAAGAATCCAAGGGCACAATGGGTGGATGGTTGTGGACTTTTACGAGTGGTAAATGGATCTACGTAGTGGATCAGGATGATTTTTGTGAAGATATAAAAGATCATTTTATCCTCAGTATATATCTGGGTGATAAGTTAAAAGCTGAAGTTCATTTAAAAGAAATTGAACCTTGGGAATATACCCCGTAAAGATTTTGATTAGCATGTTAGATGAGTTAATACATCTAACATGCTCACTGGTTTCAGTGAAGGGTGCGTGTTTTTTTTTGTCATAAAAATCCGAATTCCTGTTTTATTTTGCGGAGTCATTTACATGAATAACGGGTATCAGAGTGCTTGAAAGTAAAGACTATTGGATAACGAGCGGATATGAATTTGCCGCTTATAATGGCATTAGTGAGTTGAAAATTGAAAAGCTTGCCAGGATAGTCGGCATCAGCAAATCATCGTTCTACCACCATTTTGCCGATTTGGAAATATTTGTTAGTGAGCTTCTCGAATACCACTTTTCACGGGCGAAAATAATGGCAGAGGAAGAAAACAATGCCCGTAGTATTAATCCGGAACTCAGGGATATTCTAATCGATCATAAAACCGATCTCTTGTTTCATCGGCAGCTCCGGTTCTATCAGGATAATAATGAATACCATAAAGTTGTTCAGCGGGTTAATGAGATAGTCGGTACCGCGTTTGTAATGTTATGGATTAAAGAAATGCAACTAACGTTGCCCCGGAAATGCATTGAAGGAATATTTGAGCTGGCATTGGATAATTTTTATTTACAGATAACTCCCGAAAATCTCAACGAAAAATGGCTTGAGATTTATTTCGAAAACCTCAAAAGAATAATTGCGAATTTTACTTAGCGTATTGTACGCCCCCGTCTAAAATTTCCACTCCTTGGGTAATACTTTTGCAGTGATCTATTTATTATAAAAGGTTATCTGTGAATAAACTTCATTTTTATAAATCATACCTAAAATTTACCGCGGTATTCATTGGTCTTTTCGGTCCCGTATTCTTTTTCGGCACAATGCTTAAGACATCAGAACCCGCGCGGCTTTCACTCGATATTCTATGTTGGCCTGTTGACGGAGTGCAAACCTATCTTGAACCTACAACCCGATTTTTATCCGCATTAACAGGGGGATTCCTGTTCGGCTGGGGTGTCTGTATATGGTGCTTACAAAAATGGGTGTACGATCACGCCCCTGAGGAAGTGCGTAAATCGGTAGTAACCGGGTTAGCCGCCTGGTTTTTATTGGATAGTGCCGGCTCATTCACGTCGGGTAATGCCTCAAATATATTATTTAACATTATTGTATTACTTATTTCAGTAGGTCCGTTATGGAAAAAAATATAACATCAAAAACAGAAACATCGCGTAATCGGGTAAACAATAGACTGCCCCTGCTCATTTTTGTAGCACTTGTATTTGTAGTTGAACTTGTATATACACTGATGGTAATAAAATTCGAAGGAATGAATTTTGTTCCGGTATTTATACACAATATCTCGCAATTTTCATGGAGCGGCCAGTTCAATCTGGATTTCAGTTTTTACCTTGTTTTATCTGCTATTTGGATTATATGGCGGAACGGGCCGGGAGTAAAATCCTTTATCCTTGCCATAGCAGCACTTGCAGGGGGAACACTGTTCTTTTCGCTGTATCTGGCGTATGTAATAATTGCTGAAAAAGGAGATTTGGCAAGAGTCGTCACTGGTGAAAGGATGACATGAGGCAGAAGCTCATCGGGTAATATACGCAAAGGAGATATTAAAGCAAGCTTTATCGTTGAGTGCGCTATACTGGTTACAGCCAGCATCCCTTCAGTATTTAGTACGTAAATATATTACAAGGATTGGCGTAGCTCAATACTCAATCGTTATACCGGCTATAATCAGCCTTCCCGGCTGAGGTAATTCCGAGGAGAACCACCCGAGGCTGCCGTGCCAGTGGTAGTTCGCATCGCGGTAGCCGGGTGTATTGCCGGCGTTGGCGGAGCCAACACCAGGCTGCGCGTACACTGTATTGAAAATATTAGTGCATCTGATCGAGAGCCCCACACCCGATGTGAGGAAATCGCTGCATTGGAATGAAGCGTCCCAAACGGAATAGCCGGGAATTTCACCCAGGGGATTTGTATCAACAGTTTCGCGTGAAGAAATAATTCTGCCGCGGATATTCAGCGTGTAGGCACCCCAACTTACTGTAGAATTTAGCGTGAACTTATGTCGGGCCAGATCACCAATCGGGCCGATACCGGTTTCAATTGCTACCCCGTCTGATAAGCAATATTTCTTTTCTGTGCCATACGTATAGGAGTAGTAGCCCTGACAAGAGATACGAAGTACAGAAAGCAGAAAATATTGATAATGTAAACTGGCATCAAAACCATAAATATTTCTTTCGCCTGCGTTGAACGCGCCTCCTTCGAAATTAATGAAGGCATTTTTTACGTTTACTTTGTATCCATCCAGTCCGGCAGAAAAATCGTTGTTCGTGTATGTCGCGGTAAGTTCGAGTGTTTTAGAAAATTCTGATTTCAAATTTTCATTGTGTCCCGCAGCCATATAATTGCCGAACACGTTACGGGGTGTGGGTTCCTGGAACGCTTCACCATAAAGGAATTTTACACTCAATTTATCGAGAGTGCCCACGTAGCCAGCCCGCAGGGTAGAGTTGGTGCCATAAATTGAGTTATGGTCAATTCTTCCGCCAATATTAATATAGTTATTTGTTATGAACGGCACTTCCGGGAGTTTGTATTTCGCCTGTATGTACACCGCTTCTTCTTCAAGAGTTATACGGTTTGCCGGATCAGAATCTTCATCGGGGACTGCGGGGAAGTGATACGTAGCCGGATCAAAATTCCACGGCGGCACTGCCGGCCCCGTGGGATTAATATATGCTTTCTGTAAATTCTTTTGCGTGTAGGTAAATCCGGTATTCATGGTTACGTTAGCAGGGAGTTGCAAGAGGAAATTCTGATCGAATGTTACCGCGTAATTAGTGGAAAGATAATAATCCATATATATTATCCGCGAACCATCAGGCAGCTCGTAACCGGCAATTTCATTTGAGGTGTTATCTGATCCATTTTTACGCCATGTAACCGAGGTTCCTGAAGTGATATTTTCCTTCAGGGTAAAATGATGGGAAAAATGCGCGCTGAGATCATATAGTTTCCATGAAGAGGCAGCGGTTTTATCCGCGGGGTAAGTAAAACCGTATGTTTCATTCAGCGTATTGTAATTTATACCAAGCTCGGTTTCTCCGTAGAATACATTCAGCCCAATATTATATTTCCTGTCAGGCAGGTAGCCTTCATCAGCGAATGCAGTATTCGATCGCATTTTACCCCAAAGTGCGGTATCATGATAATACTGCGTTTTGGTCCATTCATACATATTTGCATTGCTGATATCACGGTTTGAAACCTCAAATCTGCCGGCAATGTTAAGCCTGAAAATATCGTGCTTATAGAAATAGCTGATATCTGCAAGCCGTTGTTGATTTGTCCCTGTTGCCATGGTAGCCTGCAATTTACTGCCATCTTCATCCATATCTTTTTTCAGGATGAAATTTATTACGCCCATAGAAGCATTACCGCCATATACCGAAGATGCCGGCCCGTACACTATTTCTATACGCTCTATATTGCTGATCGGGTACGTTACCAGGTTAACGGCGTGATTAAAATATAAACTGTTATTAACGCGTCCGTCAACAAGGAACAGGAATGGAGAACTATAAGTAGTGCGGTAGCCGCGCCAGTATGTTTGCAGGTAATAATCGCCGCCCGTGCGAACAACATCTATACCCGGAAGATCATCCAGGAATTCTGAAATGTTCGTGTAACCCCGTGTGTGCAGGTCTTTTTGTGTGAGTACAATTACCGTAGCAGGGGCGTCACTGAGTTTTTCATTAATATTTGTCGCCGTTACTACATTTACCGTTAGCAGTTCTTCCAGGGACATAGAGGTTAAATCGGGAGATTCCTGTGGATGTGCTGTAACTACAAATAGCACACAAAACAGAAAAACTTGGGCAGTTATTGCGTGCCTGCTCAAATATCCGGACATACTTTTGTTGCAAACCTGTCCCGTATTCATACAATTCAAGAATTAGAATATTACATGATAGATATTAAGCTCTCCGTGCGGCCGCCAATTCGTAAATATACTCAGTTACCATACAAAACGCAAGCTATAGTTTTACCCGGAGATATAAATGCAGCAGTAAAAAGGATAATTGTCGAGGGTTAAGCAAAATACAGAAATGTAACACGGAAAATTCTCTTAGCCGAAATGCCGGATTCTCGTGTGGCTTTAGTAGATTTGCAGGGGAACGCGGGCGGTGTTTTGGAATGCACGTGTATTTACGGAAATTAAGCAGAATTATCGGGTATTGTAAAATGAAAAAAGCAATAGTTATCGGGGCAACATCGGGAATTGGCAGGGGACTGGCGGAATTGCTCGCTGAAAACGGGTATATTGTCGGTATTACCGGCAGAAGAGGTGAATTACTCAACGAACTGGCGCAGTCTCGTCCCGGAGTGTTTATTCCGTGTATATTTGATGTAACAGATCCCCTTGCCACACGGGCTTCGCTGGATTTACTCGCGGCGCAATTAGGGAACGTGGATTTATTGATACTCAGTTCGGGAACGGGGCACGTAAACCATACCCTGAATTATTCTATTGAGATGGAAGCTGTTAATACGAATGTCAGTGGTTTTACCTGTATAGCGGGGTGGGCTTATACGTATTTTACCGGGCAAAAGTATGGACATCTGGTGGTTATCAGTTCAATCGCAGGCCTGCGGGGCAGCAGGCTGGCACCGGCGTACAATGCTTCTAAAGCATACCAGATTAACTATCTCGAAGGGTTACGGCAAAGGGCGTGTAAGGAAAAAATTACCCTGCATATTACGGATGTACGGCCGGGACTGGTTGATACTGCCATGGCAAAGGGTGAAGGGTTGTTTTGGGTTATGCCGGTACCGAAAATAGCCCGCCAGATTTATCGGGCAATTACGAAAAAGAAAAAGATCGTATATGTTTCAAAACGGTGGGCGGTACTCGCGAGGTTCCTGAAATATATACCTGCCTGGTTATACGAGAAAATATAGGGTAACAGAAAGGTACGTAACACCTGTGAAAAAAAATGTATATTGGAATTGAATTATATACGAGGGCATAATGACGAAAATTCATACATATACGATTAATCTCGAGTGGACAGGGAACAGGGGGGAAGGTACTTCCTCATATATATCATACGCGCGCAGCCACAATATATCCGGTACGGATAAAGAAATTATTTCATGTTCAGCGGATCCGGTTTTCAGGGGCGATGCAAAAAAATACAATCCCGAAGAGTTGTTGTTAGCCTCGCTCGCGGGCTGCCACATGCTATGGTTCCTGCACTTGTGTGCCAACGCGGGTATCAGCGTGCTGGAATATATCGATACCCCGGGTGGTACAATGGAAATTGCAGCGGACGGCTCCGGCAGGTTCACGGAAGTGGTTCTGCATCCAATTGTAACAGTTGGCAATGCAGTTGAGGAACAGAGGATCGATGAGTTGCATGATTCTGCTCATAAAATGTGCTTTATTGCAAATTCGGTCAATTTCCCGGTTACACATAAAGGTAGTTTGCTAATACAGGCGTAGTAATAACCTTGCTATTGTCATTCCATGTCACCGTGTTACATGGGGCGATGGGGAAACTGGCGGTTACCATTGGGGCAACGGTTGTAGATAAGATTTGTTGCGTGAGGAAGAAGAGGAGTATTCCAAACAGGTTAATATCTAAATGTGCATGATGTTTAATTTTATTTTTTAACTGATTATATCTATTATTGAGATACAACATTCAGATTAAAGTATTTGCCGCAGGTGAAATTTATGAGTATTCCATCATTAAGAAAATTTTTGTTCTTTATAGTATTGATTGTATTTTCACATAGTGTTAGTGCTCAGGATTATATAGCTATGCTGCCGGTATTACATTGCCGGGGAGTGGCAAGCGGAATGGAAAGCCCGGTGCAGTTGACTCGCAGCAGAGTAGTAGCATTCGTGTATGCTAATGCAGTGGCCGTTTTTACCGAAGCCGAACTTGCCAATACTTCCGATACACGGCTCGAGGTTGAACTGGCTTTGCCTTCTACCGGGCATAATGAAAATGAGTCCGCCGGCAAAGTTTCCAATGGTATTTTGGGCGTTCAGATGTGGGTACAGGGCGAAAGAGTAGAGCCAGTAGTACTTCATGATGATTCCGGCGAATGGTACACCATAAAAGCCCGCTTACAGCCCGGTGAAACCCGGAAGGTGAAAGCACTTTTCTGGGCTGAAACGTCACTCGCTGATATTGATGCCAATCCCAATGGCGACTCGGTAGCTATTACAATGGGAGCCCGTGGATTTATGATTGATGTTGCGCATGCCGGTTTATGGAAGGGGAATGTAGAAAGTATGCAGGTGCATCTCGTGTTGCGTGATGGTATTACTACCGCGCGTCCGGGCTTCGAAGCAGTGCCGGGTACGTATATGTCCCGGGATTCTGTTCTTACGTGGTCAGTAAAATTCTTTGAACCTTCCGCCTCTGATAATATTTTGGTTTCCTATCAGTCCGTATCTGGCAATTCTGAAACCGAAGGGAGCATGCAGCGGCTGGCCTCATTTATTACAAAGGAAGAGTACGGTAAATTACTGTACTATGTGTCACTGTTGCACGAAGAGTATTGAGAAAAAGAAAAACGCCGGAGGCCCCGGCGTTTTTTTGTGCAATGTACAATTTCTATTGTAGTTTATTTAACAAGTAGTAATTTTCTTACCGAAGTAAATTTGCCCGTCACTATTTTACATAAGTACATACCTGAAGCCTGGTGAGTAGCATTCCAGGTAATTGAATGTGCACCCGCATTAAGGTTTTCATTCAGTAACTCAATTACCTGCTCGCCTGACTGATTATAGATCGTAATCCGAACAGTACCTGTTTCCGGTATGCTGAAAGAGATAGTAGTGCTCGGGTTGAACGGATTCGGGTAATTCTGTGCAACCTGCAGGTATGCGGGAATGATTATTGCATCTTTAATCTCTACTATTGCTGAGTATGAAAAAGTGCCGTCATTATCTGTTTGTTTCAGGCGGTAGAGCAAAGTTCCCGTTAGCGGTTGTTTATCATTAAAGGAATAATCAATTGCCTGATTGCTGTATCCGGCCCCCTGAACAAAACCAAGAGTTACCCAGTTACTTTTTCCTTTAACCTGGCGTTCAACAGTAAAACCATAATTGTTAATTTCGCTTGCAGTCCGCCAGTTTAAGTGTACAATATTGTTTTTAACCGAACCCGAAAATGCAGCCAACTCTACCGGCATAACCGATGAGAACGTAGGAATAGTTGTTGCTGAGGTAATATTGGATGCCGAGCGATTGGCAGGTGTGAATACATAGCCAATTTTTGTCGGTGTAACCACAACGGAGCTGGTATTGTATGGTACCAGAAATGAATAATTCCCTGATCCGTCCGATGTAGTGTTTAAGGTTGTCGAATTATAGACGAGTTCCACGTTCGTACCACTTAGCCCGGTATTTCCACTTATGGTTACATATGGTGTAAAGTTGGCAGTGGCAGGTGCAGTAACATTGCTAAATGACTGGGGATTGAATGTATACCCTGTTTTCGTAGGTGTCAGTGAACCACTCCAGTTGTACGAAACCCAGGCTGAATAGTTACCGCTGCCATCGGAAGTTACTTGTTTTGCTGTACCGTCAGTATAGCTCAGTGTAACACCGCCAATTGTAGTTGTGCCGGAAATAAGGATAGTGGCAATGACATAATCCTGATTTGTCTGGTGTGTTGTTAAATTGGAATATGATAAACTGGCAGAAGTAAACGTATATCCGGTTTTTGAAGGTGTTACTGTTTCATTGGAACCGCTGACCACGGTAATTGAATAATCACCGGTGCCATTCGTAGATGTTGAGCCGCTGCTGGTTCCGGTATATGACATAGTTACCCCCGAAATGCCTGTACCGCCAGATTGCATCCGAACTTTACCGGAAATAATTGGCGAGAGCAGCGCGGTAAAATTCTGGCTGCCCAAAGGAGCGGTGACTGCTGAGGAAATAGTAATTGAAGCCGGTGAAAAAGTATAACCGCTTAAAGAGGGAGTTATGGTTCCGGTCCAGCCGGAAGTAACCCAAAATTCATAGTACCCGGAACCATTAGCCGTAACAGAACCTCCGGTATATGTTACGGTGGACCCGGCACCATTGGTAATAGTTCCGGAGACCAGTACTTTATCTACCGTGTAATTTTGGGAAGTTTGGTCGGCAACTATGTTGCTGTAGGTTCTGCTGGCAGGTGTAAATGTATATCCCGTTTTTGAGGGCGTTACCGTACCCGACCAATTGTATGAAACGGCAAAGGTGTAGTTATAAGAACCGTTAATGGTAGAAGTTTTAGCAGTAGTATCAGAGTAACTTAAAGTTACTCCCGTGCCGGCACCGGTAACGGAACCCGAAATATTTGAAGAATAAAGAGTACCGGTACTTATACTTGTCGGGCGTGCCTGGGAAATGCTTGTCCAATCTACAGAGCTAACATTACCTCCCATCCAGTCCTTGTTGATAGTGTTAATACTGGCGCCCGCGGTGGTGCCGAAGTAATATTTTGTTGGTGTAGACCCGCCAAAACTGGACCATGCGGTTGTTATAGAAGCAATAGTCGTTTGAAAATCGACATACCAGTGTGCATCGGTGGCACTGCCGGGAACCACCTGTACCGCGCGAATTGCAGCGGTAGGGGATGAATAAATGGCGTTACTGATTGTACCGGCGGCATTTGAAACTTTAATCTCATCTTTCGAAGATTTGACTAATGCAACCGCAGCCTGAAAAGTGCCGCTTGCATCGGCAATTTCAACAATATACCCAACGTTGTTAACTATACTACCCTGGGTATTCGTGGGTTTGTCACCTACCATGATACGGAAAAACATGTTGGTACCGTCACTGGCAATAAGAACTGAGGCCGGAGCGTTGGCTGCATCATCGTAACAGATATCCTGCACGGCAATGATACTTGGCTCTCCGGAAACATCACGTACCAGTGAACCATCGGCATTGCGATACTGAACCCAGCTGATACCGGTATTCGTTCCTTCTCCCGGCCATGAAGCCTGAGCCTGAATTTGGTTTGATGGTAATAATATAAGTGCTGTTAGTATGTAAGTAACTGTAAACAATTGTCTCATAAGGTGGCTGCTCCCACTAAATAATAAAATAATATCTATCATCTCACGGACACGGTTGGACGATACCTACCCACTTATTTCAGCATACTTTGATGAGTTCTCTCGTGAAAGGATTATCGTATAAATGCATGAAAAGTTTAGCGAAATATGAAAATAAATTCATAAATTGAGCGATTTTAATTATAAACATGTATATATAATGAATATTATAATTCCTCGGTGTGAAGTCATTGTATAAGGGCAGAAAACAAAAAAGCCGCCGGGTTAGTACCACGGCGGCTTTGAAAACAATCTTTCAGGAATATTACTTCATTAAGACTAATTTTTTTACTACTGAGTAGTTACCGGCTGATAACTGATAGAAGTAGATGCCGGAAACCTGATTAGCCGCGTTCCATACAACAGAGTGCGCGCCGGCGTTCAGATGTCCATTAACCAGAGAAGCAACTCTTTCGCCCAACTGATTGAAAATAGTTAACTGTACGTTACCGCTTTCAGGGATGCTGAAAGAGATAGTAGTGCTCGGGTTGAACGGATTCGGGTAATTCTGACCCAGAACAAAACCCTGAGGTAAGGTCTGAGATTTTTTACCATCATCAACAGCTGAACTGCCGCCGGAAATAACACTGATGTTATCAAGGTAGAAACGGTTCTTTGAAGCTACTTTCGCGGTAATTTTAATCATCGAGTTTACTTTACCGCCTGTGAAGCTGACAGATACAGGGGACATGGAAGCTGCCGGAGTTACATCACTTCCTACCTGGGTAAATGTTGTACCGCCATCGGTTGAAAGCATTACCTGTAACACACCGGTATCTGTTCCGTACATCTGGGCATCAAAATTAACCTGTCCTTTACCTTCCGCTCCGGAAAGATCAATTGCAGGTGTTACTATATAACCCTGATTAGAGGAAGCACCTACTTTAACTGCTCCGCCTGCTGCATACACTTTCGAACCGGTCCAGCCGGCTTTCTGAGTATAGGTATCTAAAGCAGTACCAATATCGATAGAGCCGGGTGATGTAATGCTGCCAGTGGTAACTTTTGCAAAATCTTCTGAGATTATTGTTATAGAAACCGGTTTTGGCGCGATACTGAATGCCGATGCACTCATTGAAGTAATTGCAGCATTTTCTACACTGCTTAAACGGACTTTGCATGTAGTTGACACAGTGTTCGGGATAGTCCACTGATATGAACCAACATTTGCAGGAGTACTTGCAACAACTGTTGACCAGGTAGTACCATTATCAGTTGTGTATTCAACTTTTACATTCACGACAGTGTTGGGATTCCAGGATATATTCTGGTTAGTGGTAACATACCATGTTTCACCGCCGTTCGGAGTAATAATACCAAATGGCAGCGGCTGTATGATTGAAAATACCGCAGGGCTTGCTGAATTGGAAGCCGCGTTTGCTGCATCGCTGACCCGCACTTTACAGTTAGTAGATGCAGTGTTCGGAACAGTCCATGCATAAGTACCTGCTGCAGCCGGGGTAGAAGCAATTATTGTGCTCCAGGTTGTTCCATTATCGGTAGTGTATTCTAATTTTACATTGGTAACATTAGCACTTTCCCATAAAATATTATGGATTGTACCAATCTGCCAGCTTTCGCCTCCAACCGGTGCATCAAGCGCTACGCCATCGGTTAATTGTGCCTTATCAACGGTAATATCATACTGTATTGAAGTGGTATCACGTGATTGCGCGGTTGAGTATTTTGCATTATATAATACCAATACATATTTCGAGTAGCTGGCATAATCAGGAACATTAATTACATAATTGCTGCCGGTAATTGTTGGTTCAACAACCGCGAGCTTGGTCGGATTTGTATATGAATCCGACTTTAATAAACGGATAGTAAAGTTTGTGTTTGCAGTTTTAGGAGCAACACTAATCGAGAAATTTCCGTTTGGAGTAATTTTAATAAAGTCTGCACTCGCGCGCATTAATCTCTTATCGCCCTTCGAGGTTGAAGAGTAGGTAACCTTGGAACCCGTGTAATTGATAGTATTTTCATACTTGATAACGAACGGGCCGGCAGGGCTGCCGCCGGAATTACGCGTAAGGGTTCTGTAGTCATCCGCTCTCTGGAAGCGATATTTACTCATGGGAGCAGTATTTGATGAGGTTAAAAGCCCTAAAGCTACATAGTAATTTTTTAACGCGTCAGTGTAAGAACTGCCTTTTGATTTTAAAGCGTTATCGATTGCGCTTGAGGTGGTAACGGTAATATTGTTTTCAAAAATGTTCTTAACAATTGCGCTTTCGGTCTGGTCGGTAACATAGCGCATAAAAATCCATGCTGCATACCAGTGCATTGAATAGTCGCTGCTATAGTTAACAGCATCGCCGTCCAAAGCTTCATCCCAATCGGTAGAAACATCCGGAGTATTAAAGATATCTGTTAAATACTGCCAGTTATCATCATCACCGGGGAATACTTTGTCTTCAGCCCAGGTTGAGCACATTTCCATTAAATAACCTTCCATATTTTCGGTTTCGTAACCGAATTGAACGGCATGGAAAAATTCGTGAGCGGCGGTAACTTCCATAGCAATTTGTTTTTCAGCAGCTGTGTTACCGAAGTCATTATATTCACTGCGCATAACCATAAAACTGGTATAAGCATTCTGTTCTACAATGGGTGTAGCGGGGTTATCATGGATATTTGTTTCAGGCTGGCTGTAACCATACACATAATCACCCGCGTCACTGCTGGAAAGATATACAGCATAACGGCCGTTATCGGAAGCTGCAAGCGGGGGATGGCTAAAACCAACAGAATCGTAGAATGAAAGTGCTTTACAGAAAGCAGCAGCCATATTTTCTACATAATCAGGAACACCATTTGCATTCGCGTCAGTTGTAGCAACTGCATTGGTACCTGTTGTTGTATAATAGAACTGGAAGAAATTCTTCGTAGTTTCGAGATATTTCTTGTCAAGACCGGTAGGGCGGGTATCTTTTACGCTAAAGGCCTTTTGAGCATCGGTGGTTAAGCGATTCCAGTTTTTCTTGGCATCGAGCAATAACATTGTCATGTTATGGTTCGCGCGGTTCGGTTTTTGCCCGGTCATCAGGGCTTCTTTCGAGGTTATTTTATGTAACCTGTTCAACAGTAATTGTGAGTAGTCTGCATCCGATAATCTGGAAGCTGCAGAACTCTGGGCGGCAACCAGCACGGGAAACAGGACTACTATGAGGGAGTACAGCCACACTCGGCTGAAAGTGAAACGCAACATAGACGACATCCTAACAAATAATAATAATATAACAATTCAATTCCCTGTCTCCATATCTCCTCCAGACGAATTGAGCCTGCAAAAATAGAGCAATCCCACCGATAAAAAAAACATATTTTTATTGCTTCGTGACTTAACGCAAAGGAAGTATGAGAATTTGTATATTAGAAACCGATTTTTATCGGCTTTTGTTCTTTACCGGTCAGTTATCTAAACTAAGTGGTTGCTACCGCTGTCTAATGATATATATTTTTGTTGAATTTATAATGATTAATAGAAAACTTATCACGCGTGTTGTTTTTATCGGGTTTGTATTTATGGCGGCATTTTTTTGCCAGGCAGCTGAAATTTATCCCAATTTGCAGAAAAATGAGCTTTCGATAATTAAAAATACAGCTGATCTTAAATGTTTCATTAGTAAATTTGGTAAAATTTTTTCGGATTTTATCCCGGGTCTGGATTCTCTTACGGCAAAAACAAATTTCAGGAGGATACTACTGCCTGGTAAATACCGGATGTGGTATATCGATGATTTTGATAACAATGGCTGGCCCGATCTTCTGGTTACCGGTACACTTGGTTCGAAAAAGATTGTTTTATGTTTCACCGACAGTGGCTATAATAATTTTACGGTTAAACAACTTGTGCTCAATACCGAGAATATGCCTGCTACGGCGGCCACTTTTACAAAATCGAAGAAACATGGTTACATTACTGCATGGGGCGAGACTCAGGATTCTATTTCACGAATTGTTCGGGCAGAGTTGAAAGTAATACAAGGAAACCTGATAGAAAATACAGTTCCCACGAAAAAGTTAATATTTGAGAGCCTTGAATGCAGGTTCACCGGATGCCACGGCCGATGCCCCATGTTTGCACTAAAAATTGACTCCAGAGGGAATGCAGAATTACATGCGGAGAAATTTAACCCGATGCAGGGAGAGTTCTCAACAATTCTTCGTCCGGATGATTTTAGTGAGTTGAAATCGTTACTATCCGAAGTGAATTTTGTTTCTCTTAAAGATAATTACAAAGTTACCTACACCGATGCTCCGTCAGCTTCGGTAACACTTGTGTACAATGGCGGAAAAACCAAACAAATAGCAGACTATGGGCAGCGGGGTACATTGGGACTAAAAGCGCTGTATAATGCAATATTGAGATTACGGGAGAGTCAGACATGGGTACCGCTGAAGCGATAATCAGGTGCTCTCTATAAATGAAAGAATTATTTATTGAAAACAAATCATTTAGAAAATAACACGCCGTCAGATGATGCCGGGAAAAATAGCAAAGTTAAGGCAATGTTTTCGGCCTTTCGTCATAGAAATTACCGACTCTGGTTTACGGGGCAATTAACCTCGCTTCTTGGTTCGTGGATGCAGGGAACGGCGCTGGGGTTTTTAGTATATGAATTAACTCATTCACCGGCATATCTCGGGTATGTAGGCTTCGCGAGCGGAATACCTGCGTGGCTTTTTTCCGCGTACGCGGGGATAATTGCTGACCGTTACCCGAAACGAACAATAATACTCTGCACACAGGTATTCATGATGATCTTGGCATTTACACTGGCGATATTAACCTATTTGCAGATAATACAACCATATCAAATAATAATTTTTGGCTTTTTACTCGGAATAGCAAATGCGTTTGATGCCCCGGCCCGGCAATCATTTGTTCTGGAAATGGTTGGCAGGGAAGATATGGTAAATGCCATCGCGCTTAATTCCGGCATGTTTAATACTGCAACGGCAATTGGTCCGGCGGTCGCGGGTTTAGTGTACGCTGCCTTCGGCCCCGCGTTTTGTTTTGCCGTGAACGGGGTTTCTTTTATCGGTGTAATAATAGCGCTCGTGAAAATGCATCTGCCTCCATTCCAGAGCAGGAAATCAAATAAATCATTTCTTACCGATATGAAGGAGGGCTATCATTACCTGAAGGGTCAACGGGTAATTTTATTCGTTATTATCATTGTTGCGGTAACGTGCGCGTTCGGTATGTCCTTCGGGACGTTATTTCCCGCGTGGGCAGTGAAAGAACTGCATGGCGATGCTGCGGTAAATGGATTTCTCCAATCGGCAAGAGGTGTAGGTGCCGTTTTTAGCGCCCTGTTCCTGGCTGCATTCAGTCAGCATAAAATAAAAGGAAGATTAATGATGACCGGCCTGATAGTTTTTCCTATTGCGCTTATTGTATTTTCATTTATCAATACTTTATATCTCTCCCTGTTAGTTTTGGTTTGTGCAGGTGGCTCAGCGCTTTTTATACTCAATCTGGCGAATGGTATGATTCAGTCATTGGTATCCGATGAATTCCGCGGCAGAATAATGGGAATTTACACGTTAACATTTTTCGGGATGATGCCTATCGGCTCTCTTCTTGTCGGGTTGTTTGCTCATGCATTTGGTGAAGCAGCCGCGTTGCAAATTAATGGCACCCTGCTGTTATTGTTTGCACTCTCAGTATTTTTCTTTGTACCCCGGCTGCGGAAAATTAGTTAAAAAAAGAGGCTGAGCAGTAAGATCCTGTCAGCCTCTATTATTGTTATTTTACAATAAGAATTCTAATCATCATCGTCATCTGCTTTTTTTAGCGTCTTCACAAATGCACTTCTCACAGGGGAAGGAACCGGTTTTGACTCACCATACACTGATTGCCAGACAATTTTATTCATCAACTGCTCCGGTACAGCATCTTCACGGCTGAAATCAAGTTGCTCGCTTTCCAGTTGTCCCAATGCACGTGAGGGGTTTATTTCCTGTAAGTTATAAGTCGCATTTTTTGCAGCATACGGTGTAAGATCGAGCGTATTGGTAAATGAATTAAACATTGGCGATGCGGCCGCATCATATTGGCTCATTGGTGGAAGTTTCAGTATTTCTTCCATTGTTCTGATCATGGATGAAGTAGAATACATCGTGTGATCTACAAAGTGCCTTTTAGTATATGGACTGACAACAAGAGCTTCCATCCGATGTGCATCAACGTGGTCAGCCCCGTCCTGAGCATCATCTTCAATAATAAAAATTGCCGATTCTTTCCAGTATGGGCTGTTGGTGATTCGCTCAACAAGTTTTCCGACCGCTAAATCATTTTGCGCCATATAAGCGCGGGGTGTTAATTTATTTCGGGAAGTACCCCAGGTATGGTCATTGGGTAGTTTAAAGACCATATACTGTGGCAGATCGCCATTTTTCTCATATTGTTCAAATTCACTCATCCAAGCTTTTACGCGATCGAGATCGGAGTAGTCAAGGTCCCATGATCTGTAGCCTGGAGCAACGTGTCCTTCAAGCGATTTAATCGTTGCCATAACAGGGTCGTCTTTTGTTTTACCACCATGTGCAAACTCGCCATAACTGCGAAAAGTTACATTGTTACGCAGGCAGTTATCCCACATATAGCCATTAAACGGGTAGGCTATAGGGTACCCGCCTTCGTACTCGTAATCTCCTCCGCGTCCGCTATAGCTGGTGGGCCAGGATTTTTCTACATAGTCAGTCGCGTAAGCCCCGTTGGACCAGTTATGCCCATCGGCGCTTACTTCAGCGTCGCCATAGAAATTATCTAATAATACAAACTCTCTCGCGAGGGCGTGTAGATTGGGAGTAACCGAGTCGGGAAACAAACAAAGAGAAGGGTCGCCATTCCCTTCGGGCATATCACCAAATACCTGATCATAGGTACGGTTTTCTTTAATTATATAAAATACATGTTTTATAGGGGAAGGATGATCTTTCGTATGAATTACGGGGTGTATAGCCGGCCATTGCTTCTGCATTGAATCAGTTTGCGCAATAGGACAGTTTTTATATACCATTGCTGAATAAATAGCTAATTCTTCTTGTGAGGGTGGCGGTATTACAGAAACGGTACCCTTTAACAATCGGGCAATGTATTCATCCAACGTGTCTTTTGCATAGGGATTCGGCCCGTTCGGGTTAGCCTTGGAGGTTCCACCTTTCCCATTACAAACCACTATCTGTCCTGTAGCGGGCGCTATACGAACCGCCGTGGGATACCAGCCTGTTGGGATGAACCCGCGCGAAACAGAGTGCCCGGGTGTTGTAACATCCATCACTGCCAGGCAATTATTATCTGCATTAGCTATATAGAGAGTCTTTCCATCTTCCGTTAAAGTAACTCCATTTGGTGTGCTCCCGGGCGGCAGGTTGGGACCGAGAGAGGCATTGAGTGTTTCTACAACCCGATTCTGAGCCAAATCAATTACTGATACTGAATTTTCATTGGCATTGGCCACATATAAATAATTCCCGTCAGGTGACTCTACCATATCGGTTGGATGGCTTCCTGTTGATATTGTAGAAGTAATACGAAGAGTTTTCCGGTCAACTACAACGACAGCTGCTCCCCCCCAGAGTGATACATACAACTTATCCGAATATTTTGAGCTTAAACAAGTATATGGTTTTTCAGGAAGCGGGATGGATTTTATTACTGATTTGGTCTCAAGGTCTAATTCATATAGTTCGTTACTTTGTCGTGCTGTAACGTATAATCGTGAACTCGATTCATTGATATCCAGACCGGCAAGCCATAATTTTTGCTTTGGCCACGGGGCACCTACAATTATTGAGTCGGAAAGTTTCAATTTACCTGCTATGAAATCGTAGATAAAAACCTTATGTTCATTACCTCCTGATGCAATTACCTTGCGGGCTTTATCAAAGAACTGTAAACCAACCCATGCACGCTTCATAAGCATAGTTTGCGTTACTTTTTTTAGTTGTAAATCAACTACTTCAAGCCCTTCTTTGCCATCGCCGTTCAATGTAATGATAGCATACCTTCCATCGGGACTCACGATCATGTTAAGAGGCAGGTCCCCAACGGCTATTTGACTACCGGCGGGGGAGAGATGCCAGCCATTTGAAAGAAGAACAGTTCCGGTACCATCGTTTCCCGGAAGCCGCATTGATGCATGATGCGAGCACCCATTAAAGCAAACGAAACTACTGAGTAATAAGCATGTTAAAGCAAAGTATTTCATACGTTTTCCAAACTACTATATACATTATCTACCTGCAAAATTACAGAATAAGTCAATATAAAAGATATTCATTATCAATTGAGTCCAATAAATTACTAATTATAGCAGCAGCCAATTCAGTAGAAATTTCTTTTTTACTTATACTTTTTATACATTGCCTTATACAATAGTGATTGGTATGCACGAATGTATAGCTGTGGCGGCTATAAATAATATCTATGAAAAATAAAATATTCCACTTTACAAATTTTCGTAATGCCGAATACGCGTCATATATGAAGAGGATGGCAGCGCTGCAGGCTGTTATTTGTTTTGATCTGGAGGACCTTTACCATGATTCTAACAGTTTAATTGCAAATGAATGCAGGGAAAAAGCAAGGGAGTGGATACTCCGCTTGTTTCCGCGCTTATCAGGCCAATTCACCGAAATCCGACTCGGGATTCGAATTAATCCGGTTGATTCGAGTGAATTTGAAAAAGATATTACCCTGCTCGAAGAGCTTAACAAAATGGTGGCTGACCTGGCAGTATTCCTGCCGAAAATATTTTCTGCGAGTGAATTAATCCATGCTGCCGGCAGTGTACCAACGGGAACAAGATTGATTCCCATTATTGAAACAAAAGAGGCATTTGCTGAGCTTGGCTCAATTGTAAACTGTAGTAAGGGCACATGCAACGCTATTGCTTTTGGTCATTGTGATTTTAATTTAGCCCAAAATAATTTTCCATTTTACCACCAGGATAGTGAAGAATATAAATCCTGGGTAAGGCATTTTGCGCACTTCCTCGCTCCAGAATTTATGTTTATAAACTCGCCATTTCTTCAGTTGACAATTACCAACTCAATGGTAGAGCATTGGAGATTTCTCCGGCAGCTTTTTCCTAAAGGGTTCGGGCAGGTAACGCTCTCGAAAGCCCAATCAATTGCCCTGCATAATTTCTCAATGCAACAATCTATATTTATTGAGAGCGACGATGCTGAAAATAATGAAGGAGACAATATTGAGCAATATCTCGATTTTAAATCTTCAGGAAACAGCGTTTCAATAAATTCTCGGCGCAGATTGATAGCTCCACAGGAGTATAAAGCCTACCGCGAAGCTAAAGGCCCGGCAAGTGAATAAGATAATTAGGATTACCATAATAGGAGGGTGTTTTGTAGAACAAAAGGATATTTGCCGCCAGGATTTGTATTACAACCACATGCAAGATTTTCTGCAAAAAAAATTGGGATATGATTGTGCAATTACCACTATCAGGTATTTCGATTATCACGATTGCGCAGGTATCGTCCAAAAAGGTATTTTGGAGAATAATCCTCATATTGTAATTTTTCATACCCGGTTCGAATCGATAATTAATCACATCAAACTATATCAGCAATCTCAGCTAAATTCGGAAACGAATAGTTCTGCATTTATTATAAGGGGTAAAACAATTTTCCAAAAGATGACCACAACGGCCATCTCTACCGGAAATACGGTTCATCCGGGCCGCCTGCATGGGCTATTGAGTGAATGTAATTATATCGCAGGAGCTATGTTGGGAAATTTAGCGACTTGTTGTTCCGGTTATATTAGTGAATTGCGGACTATATTAAATTTGTGCAACGAGGCAGGTGTTCAGGTACTTTTTACCGGCCCAATACCCCGCTATACAAGTAGTATGGAAAATCTGTTTTCCTGGTATCTAAGTAGGTTGTTCAACAAGAATAAAGATATTGCAACTTGCTACCTGCCGTTTTATACATTTATTCAGATGAATAACAAATTGCATTTCGCCGAGGACCATAAATCATTGACCAAAGCGGCACATAGGCGGCTTGGTATTTTTATAGCAGAGAATTTACTTCCCGCTATTTTGCAGATAGATCGATTGAATCAATAACAGAAAATTTCATTGAAACCTTATTGTAGCCCATTACCTCCAGGGAGAGTAAAGTACCATTCTCGTATAATCTGCAATAATTAAAGGGACGTATAGGTCCGGCTTTGAATAAATCTTCTGGCATGTCTTTACCGCCTGCGCCCGGTTTTATCTTTTGTCTTGGGCCTCCACCTCCGCCGCTTACAATGTAGTGCTTTCCCTTGTGTATAAAATGCTCATAGCTGTGACAGTGACCTGAGAAAAAAGCCAATGCTTTCCCGGATTTCTCGAACTCTGAAGTGAAGTATTGTCGCATGTATTTGCTACACCCGACCAGGTTGCTATTAGTGAACGGGGGATGGTGCGATACCGCGATTATGTAATGGATGGTTGAATCACACTCATACTTCCGGAGCTCCTGTTTATACCAGTCAATCTGTTCCAGTAATTCAGCATTATTCAATTCATCATCATTGGAATTAAGAAAGAGAATAGCGATATCCTGAAAAACTTTTGAATACCAGGTTGTTCGGGTGGGGAAGGGGAATTGTTTACGTACAAAAGCCAGAGCCTTGCTATTATTTCCCATGTATTCGTGGTTACCAAGAATAGGGAAGATTGGAATGTTCTTATTGAAAACAGCTGCAGCATCGCGGGCGAATTTATTCCATTGGGTTTGCGAAGATCCACGAAAAACCATATCTCCTAGATGGATAATTGCCTTGGGGCTGTCGGCGGCAATTTTCTCGAGCAGAACATGTGCAACACCGGTGTTATCTTCACGGAAAAATTCCCAATTGCTATGTCCCTGAGTATCCCCGATGAAGACTAAGACCGGAGAATCAGTCTGTTCTATTTGGGCAGATATATTGGTACCAGGTAAAATTACATTCATAATAATAAGCAGCGCTACAAGAGAAAGATTATTCAAAACGGCTCCAATCTCGAAAGAGAAACTTTAGTTATTTAATATAAGGAATGGAATTGCTAAATTTCCAAATATTATTGATCTGGGTAAAGTTGCGGTGCGCGAAATAGTGCGTGTGGTATATATGAAACAATAGAAACAAGTAAGCAACAAAAAAGGGTACCAACAGAAGCCGGTACCCTTTGTAATTCTGATTAAGAAGTGATTAATTACCTTCTTCTTTAAGTTTTTTGTATTCTTCAACGATCTTGTTTTCAACTTCTTTCGGAACATCTTCATAGTGCGAGAATTTTCTTGTATGCGCACCACGACCGCCGGTTAAGCTGCGAAGGGTTGATGAATATTTGTACAATTCTGCCAATGGAACGAGGGCTTTGATTTTTTGGAAGTGACCATCGCTTTCCATACCGAGGATCTTACCACGGCGGCTGGAGATATCACCCATTACATCGCCCATGCATTCTTCAGGCATGGTAACTTCAACTTCATAAATTGGTTCAAGTAAGCACGGTTTTGCTTCCATGAATGCTTTTTTGAAGCCCATAGAGCCGGCAATCTTAAAGGACATTTCATCTGAATCAACAGGGTGATAAGAACCGTCAAATAAGGTAACTTTAATATCAATTACCTGACAACCGGAAAGAATACCTCTGGTCATTACTTCTGCAACGCCTTTTTCTACCGCCGGAACAAATCTACCTGGAACAACACCGCCTACAATTATATCTTCAAACTGGAAGCCGGTACCGCGAGGAAGAGGTTCAACTTTCAGATAGATATGACCAAACTGACCACGTCCACCCGATTGTTTTTTATGTTTGTATTCCATGCTTTCGCATCGACCTTTGATGGTTTCACGGTATGGAATTTTTGGTTCAGCTAAATCTACCTCAACACCATAGCGCTCTTTTAAGCGTTTTACTGCTAAGTCAAGGTGAATTTCACCCTGGCCAAATATAATAGTTTGAGCTAATTCAGGGTCGAATTTATGAGAGAATGACGGATCCTCTTCATGAATTGTATGCAGACCGTTTGCAATCTTATCTTCATCGCCTTTGGCGCGCGGGATAATAGCACTACTGATAATCGACTCAGGGAATTTAATGGTAGGCAGAATTACTGAAAGCGATTTTGAAGCTAAAGTGTTATTTGTATGCGAATCTTTCAACTTTACAACTGAACCGATATCACCGGCAACCAATTTAGTAATATCTTTACGATTTCTGCCGTTAAGAACGGATAACTGGTTGATGCGTTCGATTTTACCATTAGAGACATTAAGGATATCTAAACCTGCCTGCACAGAGCCTGAGTATACTCTGAACAATGAGAGTTCGCCCACATGCTGTTCAGAAATGGTTTTGAAAATAAAAATAACGGGCTCACCCGCTGCATTACATTTTACTTCAACCTTCGTTCCCGCGTCTTTCATAGTTGCTTCAGATGCCGGAATGTTTACTGGTGAGGGGAGGAAGCTGGATGTGAAATCCATAAAGTTGTTTGCACCAACGCATTTCGTTGAAGAAATCGCGAATGCAGGCACTAAATCACCCTTTAAGATTGACTCAAGGATACCGTTTGTAAGTTCCTGCTCGGATAAATCACCTTCTTCAAGGTATTTATTCATCAACTCTTCTGAACCTTCAGCGACTTTCTCTATAAGCTCAGTTCTAAATTTATCGGCATCAGCTTTCGCATCAGCGGGTATATCAATTTCTGTAACTTTTTTTGTACCTGCCGCACCGTACTGATATGCCTTCATTTTCAGGATATCAACAACGGTATCGACATTATTACCTTCGTTAACCGGGAAAGTAATAACCACAACTCCCGGGTTGAGGCGTTCTCTGGCTATCTTGATAACGTTCTGGTAATCTGAGCGTTCATGGTCAATTTTATTGACTACAACGGCCATAGGTTTTTTCTGTTCTTTAATGCTGCGGTAAATGATTTCAGAACTTACTTCAACACCTTCAACAGCCTTTAAAACCATAACTGCGGTATCGGCTACACGTAAACCGCACTGAACTTCGCCAATAAAGTCAGAATATCCAGGGGTGTCAATGATGTTGATTTTTGTATTGTTCCATTCAGCATGTAAGAGAGAGAGGGAAATCGAATACTGTTTTTCGATCTCATTGGATGAGTAGTCGGAAACAGTATTGCCTTCTGCAATATTACCAATTCTTGTGGTTTCGCCTGCTGTATAGAGCATGATTTCTGCAAAAGAGGTCTTTCCGCTTCCACCATGCCCAACAAGGGCAATGTTGCGGATTGACTCCGAGTTAAATTCTTTCACTGTTTGTCTCCTTGTTGAAAATTACTGTTTAATGGTTTCTATCTTTCATTTTTCCTGAATAAAGAGCCGACTTTCCCGCGTAAAAAGCTTAGCAAAGAAGTTAAACTTTGTGCCGGTGATTCGAAGGCTTCACGAACACGTTTTTCTATTGAAAGGACATTTTCTATTTTTTCTTTCATTTCTTCAACTATCCAGCCCACTTTGGTAACTTGCGCGCGTACATCCTCTGATAAAATTTTTACTGATTTTGACAGAACAGTGAGAGATTCGAGCAGGGGATTAAATTGACGGGAAATTGAATCGATATTGGATTGAATTGCTTCAATGGATTTTGTTATGCGGCTCACATAATAAATTAATGCCAGGCATAATGCAGAAGCGCTGCCCAGCAAAAAGATGACTAAAAATTCTTTGACGGTTTCCATATTACATTTGAAGCTTTCTGTTCATGTTTTTCCGTTTGTACGGCGGTTAATTATCAGAACAACTGCAACTTGAAAAAGTGTTGACAATGCACCCGTTCAAATGTAGTTGACGGGGCTGCCGGTAGTTATACCCGCAGCCCCGCGACTAATAGCTGTTAGGCATTATCTGAAGTTGTTTCGCCTTCAGGTTTCGAATACTTGTTCCGTGCATTCGTAATAACATTGTCAGCATCTTTAATTAACTGATCAACTTTGGTTTTCGCATCTGCAATTAACTGCTCAGCTTTTCTTTTACCATCATTAATTGTCTGACTGGCTTTTTCTTTTGCTGAATCAATATATTTTTCGGCGTCATTCTTCAAATCTTCAGCCTTATTCTTCAGGTCTTCACGTAATTCTTTACCACTTTTCGGAGCATATAATAATGCTACTGCTGCACCAACTACGGCGCCGGTAAGAAATCCGATCAATAAACCTTTGCTGATATTATTATCACGAGACATAGGAACCTCCTTCAAATTTAATGCATTACATATTCTTAATAATCTGATCTGCGAACTCACTTGTTTTTACTTCACTCGCACCGGTCATCAGGCGGGCGAAGTCGTAAGTTACAACTTTCTGTTTAATTGTTTTCTGCAAAGCTTTTTCGATAAGCTCGGCTGCTTTTGTCCAACCCAGGTGTTCAAACATCATAACACCCGAAAGAATTACTGAACCGGGATTGATTTTATCGAGGTTCGCGTATTTCGGAGCAGTACCATGAGTAGCCTCAAAAATAGCAATATCGTAGCTCATATTTGCACCGGGAGCAATACCTAACCCGCCGACCTGTGCTGCAGCTGCATCAGAAAGATAGTCACCATTTAAATTAGGTGTTGCAACTACATCATATTCAGCAGGGCGAAGGAGTACTTGCTGAAACATGCTGTCAGCAATACGGTCTTTTATAAGGATTTTTCCTTCAGGTACTTTTCCGCCATGGTTTTTTGTTACTTCATCTTCAGAAATTACAAGATTGCCGAATTCCTGTTTCGCTACTTCATATCCCCATTCCTTAAAGGCACCTTCGGTAAATTTCATGATATTGCCTTTATGTACCAGGGTTACGCTCTTACGGTTATTGGCAATAGCGTATTCAATAGCTTTTTTCACTAATCGTTTTGAACCGAAAGCACTGATAGGTTTAATACCAATACCAGATTCTTTACGAATATTTTTTTCGTATTTCTTGTTTATATATTTAATAAGGTTTGCGGCTTCATCACTGCCGGCTTTAAATTCGATACCGGCATATACATCTTCCGTATTTTCTCTAAAGAGAACAATATCAAGATCCTGCGGACGTTTTACCGGGCTGGGAACTCCAGTGTAGTATTTAACAGGGCGAACGCATGCAAAAAGGTCCAGTAACTGACGGAGGGCAACGTTCAGGCTGCGGATACCGCCGCCGACTGGTGTGGTGAGGGGGCCCTTAATTGCAATTTTGTATTCACGGATCGCTTCAACGGTTTCTTCAGGTAGCCATTTATTTTTCCCATAAACAGAAAGCGATTTTTCTCCGGCAAAAATTTCAGCCCAAGCAATCTTTTTAGAACCTTTATAAGCTTTTTCAACAGCAGCATCAAATACACGCTGTGATGCACGCCAGATATCCGGACCGGTACCATCACCTTCAATAAAGAGGATAATAGGGTTATCTGGAACTACCAGTTTCCCATTCTCGAAGGTTATAGCAGCACCTTCTTTTGGAATAACGATTTTTTTGAATTTCTTCATATCTTTTTTCTCCGGGGTTTATTAGTGATTATCTATTTGGATCTTTCCAAATCGTTTTTGATAAAGAATCACGCTGCAAATACCTACAATGACAGCAAACCACAAAGTCGCTACCCGAATAAGGAAAGTAGTGGCTACTGCCACATCTTTCGCGTAGTGTTGGTTTATTACCAAAAACGTTAAAGAACCTTCCGTAACACCCAGCCCCGCTGGTAACATGGTTATCGCACCCGCTATGGTTCCAAAAGCATACGCGAATGAGGCCCATAGCATTGAAACGGTAACACCAAAATTACGGAGAATAAGATAATATCCCAAACATTCGAAGAACCACGACCCGATGCTTACCAATGTCATTAAGACTAAAGGCCGAAATTGCAGCAAAGAGTACGAACTTTCATACGCGTTTATCAATTTGCTTAAATGCTTTTCAACAAAATGAAACCGTTGTAGTGTATGAAATATAGAATATACCAGTCGGCGCTGACTAATTATAAGTACCAAACTGGTAAAGAATACACCCACCCCGATGGTTATTTCTTTGCCGAAATCGAATTGATATGCTCCGATTACCGCAATAAAAACCAAGGATAAAAAATCAGTAATTCGTTCAGCAAATACGATAGGGGCTGTTTTACTTATTGGTTCGCCGCAAATCTGCTTTACTAGATACGATTTCAACAATTCTCCCATTTTGCCTGGAGTAATACTCATTACTAAACCGGACATGAACACGGAAAACGAGTCCCTCACACTTAGTTTAATCCTGAGCTCATGCAAGTAATAATGCCATTTCGCAAAACGAAAGAGATAATTGGTAAAACTTAGCGATAGAACAAGTAGTACAAAACCAATAGTCAGATTGCTAAGTAGTTGAGTTAATTGTTTATAATCAGCATAAACAATAAAAATTATATAAATTGCGCCGGCAGCTGCAATGGAAAGGAAAATATTCTTTTTAATTTTTTGCAGCATTGGCAATAACTTTCTGAATCATCGTGTGGGTCTTGGCTAATGGTAAACCCACTACATTATAATAACATCCGGTAATTTTCGTAACAAATACCGCGCCATAATCATCCTGTATTCCATACGAACCTGCTTTATCCATCGGGCTTCCAGATTTTATATACGATATAATTTCATCATCAGCCAATTCTTTAAAGACTACTTTTGTTTTTTCAAAGGAGAGTAATTTTTTACCGGAAGGCATTAGCCCGATGCAAATTCCGGTGAATACATGATGTTCTCTTCCGGAGAGCCTGCGAAGCATAGCAAAGGCATCTTTTTCATCTTCCGGCTTCCCTAAAACTAAACCGTCAAGTGCTACAAGCGTATCTGCGGTAACAACTAATCCCTTTTTTACTTTTACCATCGCTGCATCCATCTTTTCAGAGGCAAGCCGCTTAACAATCTCGGCAGGAGCTTCTCCGGGGCGTACTTCCTCATCTGTAGCAATGTCAAGAACATGTACATGAGGGTAAATAAGTTTCAGCAGTTTTCTCCTGCGCGGCGACTTCGAAGCCAGATAGATGGGTATGGAAGTATCAATCATGTTGCTTTCCTATACTCGTTCCGGGAAAATAATGCTCAATTATCTCTTGGGCGGTTGAGCCTTTTTGGGACATTCCGAAAGAACCCCACTGGCATAATCCCACGCCATGCCCGTTGCCACGTCCTTCAAAAATTATTCGTGCACCATCATCCTGGTTTTTATCAAATGTAACAGTAACTGCTGATGAACGTAGTATACCGGCTGAATTTTTTCTTTTGAAAGTGGTTCTGAATGCACCCGATTCTACTACGGTAATATTTCCGTCAGAAAACCGAACGACGAGGTTTCGAATTCTTCCCGAAGGATATCGATCCTCCGCTTCAACCGCTATAATTCGCTCATCATAACGGGGTTGTATTAGCCCGCCTTCTTTGAGCAGCTTAAGGAATTCCCTCTCTGTGTATTCTTCTTTCCAGCTATATACGGGACTCGAAGCACAATATGCAGGGTCACCGTCTTTCACTGCGACCAGGTAGGGGATAGGAGCAGTTGTAAAAGCATTTTCGACACTTTCGGTAACTCCACCACAACAAGAATGATAAAATACCGTAGCAAGCTCATTGTTAAAAGTAATTATTTGACCATGAGTGCTTTCAACTGCCGCATTAATGAGCGGGTACCTTGAAATGCCATTAAACATTTGATGTTGAGTCCCGGCTTCTATATCAAATTCCTGCTTGGTATTATTGAGTTTTTTAAGTGTATATGTTCTTACACAAATAGCTGAAGCTTGTAACGCGGCATTCATCTCGGGTTTATCGGATTTCCCCAGTTCTGCTGCAAGAACTCCTTTTACATACTCCTCCAAAGGAAGTATATCTATAACTTCTATATCAGTATTCGTGCGGACGAATCGTAATGACCCGGAGTATTCTTTACCACCGTACTTTAGTGGGTCAAGTGCAGATACCGGCTGGAATGTAAATGAATTTGCCGTGAAAGTTTTTCCCTGAATTGTTAATTCAAAACTTCTGCTTGCGGCGTGCATCGAAATAATATTATTTTTTTTAACCAGCGCAATTTTTACATCATTGCTATAAAGATAGAGCGGCGCGTTAACGGTGAATTGAATATCTTCTGTGGCATGTTGAATTAAAACTCGTACGGCGGCCGGTTTTGTTTGTTCATTTCTAAGTGCCTGTTGCGCATTTACCAGTGGCATGCACAGCAGCAGAAAACTAATAATTACACTATTATATTTTAAGGCTTGCATATAAATCCGTTAAATAAGGGAAAATATTTTTGCAAGGTGAGTTACAGAAGGGCGATAGAGCTGGCCTGAATTCACACGAACCAAATTTCTGTTATCTGAACATAGCTTTTATGCTACCCCAGGTACGTTTAATACCCGAAAGGCTATGGCTGACAGATATTTCTTTGGAGTAAATATAGGTGCCGCTGTTGTCGTTTACCCGTAAACGGTAAACATAAACACTGGCAGCAGTTTTGTACATGTTCTGATCAGTAAATGAATACGATGAGTTGTTGCCATGGGGTGTAAGAGAGGCTATCGGGGTAAAACTTCCGTAAACGCCTTTACGTTCAATAACAAATTCCTTTACATTCACTTCGTCAGTGGTTCTCCATTCCAACTTCACGCTGTCACCTTCACTCTTAGCAGTAAAAGTGTCAAGAATAGCTGTTGCCAGGGCAAAGCCAAAACATATCAGGAAAAGCACCAGGAACTTTTTCATCGTAAAACCTTCGAATTCGCAGAAATGTATTATTTCTCAATATTTGCAGATAAATATATGAAGTAAAAGTAACGGAATCAACAAGTTTTTATAAAAAAATAGTTTGTTTTTCGCATTTTTTACAGGAATTGTGATTGGGCAGACAAGTCTGCAGCTATAATATTGAGAAGAGTAGTGAAAAGGACCTAATTTACGTGCAAATCCCGGTTTTTACCGGGATTTGCCTAGAAAATACATTATACGAGGTAAACTGCAAGAATCGTATTTAATTCTGCCAGAGCATTAGCCATACGCGAAACATCTTTTGCTCCCGCGGTAGCTAAATGGGGCCTGCCGCCTCCACCGCCTCCTAGAATTTTAGCAACGTCACCGACAATTTTGCCCGCATTGAGCTTTTTCTCTTTAATGAGATCGTCGGAAACAACGCATACCAGGCCAACTTTTCCTTCAATCTCCGAAGCAAGTAAGCCTATGCCGGATTTGAAACTATTCCGTAACTCATCACCAAATCGTTTTATTTCATCCATATCAGTTGCAGAAATAATACCTTTATATACCGGAATGCCATTCAGCATTTCAGGAGTAGCGGATATTGTTTGCAGTGCAGCTAGTTTTTCTTTAAAAGAAAATTCAGCAATCTCTTTCTCTAATTTCTTTTTCTGTTCGAGCAATTCCTGGATCTTTGCTTCAGATGACTTGTGCTTAAGTAATTGTGAATTTAAGAATTCTTCAACACCCTTGCCGGTAACCGCTTCAATTCTACGCACACCGCTTGCAATAGATGATTCACTCACAATTTTAATTAGTCCGATTTCCGATGAATTATTTACGTGTGTGCCTCCGCAGAATTCTGTTGAAAAAGAACCGAATTGAACTACATTAACTTTATCGCCATATTTATCACCAAAAAACATCAAAGCGCCCATTTTTTTTGCATCCTCGAAAGGAATTTCCCGATGGTGTTGCAGCGGAATGTTTTTCCGGAGTTCTTCGTTTATCATGCACTCTACATCGGTAATTTCCTGCTCACTCAGCTTGGTAAAATGGCTGAAATCGAACCGGAGATGCTCTGGTGTAACTGCTGAACCCGCTTGTTGTACGTGTGTGCCAACAATTTTTCGTAATGCAGCATGCAAAAAGTGGGTCGCGGAGTGATTACGCATAATATCCCAGCGATGCTCACGGTTTACCTGCGCTGTTAACTCCAGGCCGGGTGCAAGTGTAATTTCATTCTCATTTTTTACAACATGAACAGTTTTATTATCAATCTTCACTACATCAGCAACTTCAAGTTTCGTTTCACCAAGCAGTAAAACACCGGTATCATCCACTTGTCCGCCGGCTTCAACATAGAACGGAGTCTGATCGAGAATGACGAAATCGGTCAGTTGTTCTTTTTTATGTCCCACAATTTTTGCCTGCGATGCCAATTCAACATACCCGGTAAAGCGTGTTGGTTGTTCTTCCGTAAGGGTGAAACCATCCAGATTTGTTGCCTGGATATTAATAGAAGTCAATTTCTCCCTTGTTGCTTCGCGTGCGCGTTCTTTCTGCTGCTGCATTAATGCAGTAAAAGCATCTTCATCAACCATTAGATTTTGTTCACGGGCCATTACGCTCGTCAGATCGAACGGGAATCCAAAAGTATCGTAAAGTTTAAAAGCATCGGCACCTGAAACTGTTTTGGAACCAGATTTTTCCATTTCCTTTACGATCCCGTCGAACAGCTCAATGCCACGGTCGAGTGTACGGTTAAAACTTTCTTCTTCGAAATGAATAATTTTCTGCACATAAGCGAGTTTTTGTTTAATCTCAGGGAAAACATCACCCATTGTATCAGCCAGAATAGGGCAGAGTTTTGAAAGAAATGGTTCTTTAAGATTGATCTTTCTGCCATACCGGGCTGCCCTGCGTAATATTCTCCGTAAAACATAACCCCGGCCTTCATTACCGGGAAGCGCGCCGTCAGTAATCGCGAATGAAAGGGTGCGGATATGATCGGCGATAACACGCATTGGTATCCGGTTATCTTCGGTATCATAAGGAACACCTGCCAAGGCTGCAATTGCGTTAATTAAGGGCATAAAAACATCGGTATCATAATTTGAAGGCTTTTGTTGTAATACCGCGCAAATTCGTTCGAACCCCATACCCGTATCAACATGCTTACTTGGCAGTTCATGTAATACGCCATCCGGCGTACGGTTGTATTGGATAAATACGAGATTCCAGATTTCAATACATTCCTGCAACCCAGCGTTAACCAATGACGGGTTTTCAATGTCATCAGAAAGATTTATATGAATTTCTGAGCATGGCCCGCAAGGACCTGTCTCGCCCATTTCCCAAAAATTATCTTTTTCAGCGAAGCGAAGTATATGAGCAGGGTTAATATCGGTCTTCGTTTTCCATAACTCAAGCGCTTCGTCATCGGTTTTATACACCGTGGCCCATAACCGTTCCTTAGGAAGTTTCCATACTTCAGTTAAAAGCTCCCAGGCCCAGGTAATCGCTTCTTCTTTGTAATAATCACCAAATGACCAGTTGCCCAGCATTTCAAAGAGTGTATGGTGGTAAGTATCATGCCCCACTTCTTCAAGATCATTATGCTTTCCACTTACACGAATACACTTTTGTGTATCTGCGGCCCGAGTGTATTCCCGTGTTCCTGTTCCCAGAAATACATCTTTAAATTGATTCATCCCCGCGTTAATGAATAACAACGTGGGATCTTCGAATGGAATTACCGGTGATCCGGGTACTATTTTATGATCTTTACTCTTGAAAAAGTCAAGGAATTGCTGGCGAATTTCTCGTGATGTCATACTTACCTTATTAACTAAATGCATTTTAAACTAACCTTAATTATAAGGAAATTACCGAAAATTAACTAAACAGAAGATAATTTGCCGGTAATTCACAATTAATAATTTTTACTCATGTTGGTTCGTATTGAAATTTAAATCCTGCCGCTTTTTTACTACATTTAAAGGTTTATTAAAAAATTTTTCGGGAATCCTTTCTATGAACGTTGTTGATATTATTCGCAAAAAGAAAACGGGTATTGAATTATCAAAAGAAGAAATTCTATTTATGGTAAATTCGTTTACTAAAGGTAAAGTGCCAACATATCAGTTTTCTGCATTTTTAATGGCCGTTTATTTTAAAGGTATGACGACAGAAGAGACAGCAGCGCTTACAGAGGCAATGCTTTATAGCGGTAAAGTCATCGACCTTTCAGTTGTTCCCGGATTTAAAGTAGATAAACACTCCACCGGCGGAGTTGGCGATAAAACTTCGCTCATACTGGCACCAATTGTTGCCGCAGCGGGAATTAGCGTCCCCATGATTTCAGGTCGCGGTTTAGGGCATACCGGAGGAACGCTTGATAAATTAGAGGCTATACCCGGCTTTAAGACAAATCTTTCTCTTAAACAATATAAGAAGGCACTGGCTAAAGTCGGAGCTGTAATGATTGGGCAGACAAAAGAAATTGCTCCGGCTGATAAAGAAATCTATGCTTTGCGTGATGTCACTTCTACGGTTGAATCTATCGCGCTTATTACTTCTTCTATCATGAGCAAGAAACTTGCAGAAGGAATTGATGGCCTGGTGCTCGATATTAAAACTGGCAGCGGTGCTTTTATGCAAAAACTGGAAGATAGCAGGGCTCTTGCCAATTCTTTAATTAATACAGCCAAACAGTTTGATAAAAAAGTTGTCGGGTTTATTACCGATATGAATCAACCTCTTGGTAATTACATCGGGAACTGGCTCGAAGTGGTTGAATCTGTTGAGGTCTTACAGGGTAAAGATGTTCCTGACTTAAACGAGGTTACCTTCAATCTTTCCGGTGCAATGCTTGTTATGGGTGGCGTTGTAAAAACAATTGAAGAGGGTATTGAGAAATCGAAGGAACTGATTGCTTCGGGAAAAGCATTCGATAAATTTGTCGAAATGGCCAAATTCCAGGGTGGGGATGTCCGGTTTTTAAAAGATTTGTCTCTCTATCCGAAACCGAAATTCCACGAGGAAGTTTTCGCCGATGCTGACGGATATTTGGCTGCCGTGAATAATCTCGAGGTCGGTATGGCTGCCCTTGAACTTGGTGCAGGTAGAATGAAATTGGATGATGCTATCGATCCCAAAGCAGGAATAATTTTCTATCCGAAAATTGGTGACAAATTAACGGCAGGGACGAAAATTGCTGATGTATATTGTGATAACAAGAAAAAATTAGAAGCAGGCAAAGAACGCTTAGTGCGTGCTTTGCAGTTTTCCGAAAAACGAGTTTCAAGACCGAAACTCATTCGGGAAATAATTCAATAATCAGGAAGGATTTTCAATGTACTTATTTTTGATTTCCTTAGCCGCAGCGGGCATTGCCTTTATGGTATTCAGGAATGCACGTTTGCGTTTTAATAAAACCGAAGCCTCATTCGCTTTATCGGGAGTAATAGTAGCGTTCTTTATTGCATTGATGCAATGCTTTACAATTATACCCGCGGGACATGTGGGAGTTGTGGACTTTCTCGGTACAGTTAATGAAAATACTTTAAAAGCAGGTGTGAATGTAGTAAACCCTCTTGCTAATGTTTACAAGTTCAGTATTAAAGAGCAGGAGTTTAAGGAAACTATGCCTGTCCCTTCGAAAGAAGGATTAACAATTCAGCTTGAAATTAGTTTAATTTACCAATTAAACCCGGATAAGACGAATCAACTATTTAAAACAGTCGGTGAAAATTATCAGGGAACAATACTACTTCCACAATTCCGTTCGGTTGTTCGGTCGGTTACTGCCAAATATGAGGCTAAGGCTCTTTATACTTCTCAACGGGAAACTGTGTCTGGCGAGATAGAAGCACAACTGCAAAAATTAGTAGAAAAACAGGGATTAACTATTCTCGCGGCTCCTTTAAGGCAGATTACTTTACCGCAGGGCCTGACGATGGCCATAGAGGAAAAACTTAAAGCTGAACAGGAAAGCCAACGCATGCAGTTTATTCTGTTGAAAGAAAAACAGGAAGCAGAAAGAAAACGTATTGAAGCACAAGGTATTTCTGATTTTCAGAATATTGTTGCAAAAGGTATTACTGAGCAATTATTGAAATGGAAGGGAATAGAAGCTACAGAAAAGCTGGCCAATTCAACAAATAGTAAGGTGATCGTTATTGGTTCCGGAAAGAGTGGTTTACCGATAATTCTGGGCGGCGACAACGGCAAATAAGATTCTGTAATAGTTTTTTTACACTGATTAAGAAAACCCCTGCCGTATAAATACGAGCGGGGGTTTTCTATAATCATGGATATATTGGAAGTTTATTTGTTCAACAGGTAGAGTATAAGTTTTTCTAATTCAACTATTTGTATATTTTTGAATCCCGCTGCAATGGCTAACTCCTGAATTCGTCCTGGTTGCACTCTATGAAGCAATGGCGGCCCTAACTCCTCATCCTTATATGGCCACTCCAGAATAGCTGTTCGTATCCCACAAACTCTATAAGCTCCCTGTAGTGTCTTAGCTTCATCTGTTACTTCGTGAAATACCAGTCCCATAAAAACCATATCGAAAGATTGATCTCCTGCCGATAAATCTTCAGCTTTTCCAAGTTCAAATGTACATTGAGGCAAAAGCTTTTGTGAAAATTCAATCATTTCGGGATTTACGTCAATTCCCGAAACCCGTAAACCGGAATGGAAGAACGCTTCTGCAAATACACCACTTCCGGTTCCTATATCGAGCACAGAAGAAAAATTATTGCCTTCCAGACAACTTGCTACTACACGGGGCACTTCAAGCCGTTCGAGTCGTTCCGGTGTACGCAATTTCAGCACACCCTGATTATATATTTTTTCGTATTCCATTATTAGCTCTCAATATCAAAAAATGAAAATCAAATTAAAGTGATCCAGGAAACTGATTGATGTAAATCTACTCATTTTCATGTTCAAGTTCACGAGCAATTGTAATTGCAGCTATTGTGCCATCGGAAACTGCAGTGGTAATCTGCCGGTATTGCTTGCTTGCTACATCGCCAACAGCAAAAACACCTGGAATAGTAGTTTTGCATGCCGCGTCAGTTTTTATATAACCCCACGAATCGAGCTCAAATACATTACCAAACTCAGCAATATTGGGGGCCATACCTGCAAAAATAAATACACCGTCACAGCTCAGTTTTTTGAGTTGTTTTGTCTTTAAATCCTCAACGAGTACTTCGTTTACACTGCTACCATTTTTAATAAATTCACGGGGTTCGTGCTCAAAAATGAATTCAATTTTTTCATTCGCGAAAGCTTTTTCCTGCGCAGCTTTATTAGCCTGCAGTTTATCAAACTGATGTACAACAGTTATTTTTGAAGCGAACTTGGCAATGAATAGCGATTCCTCAATTGCTGAGTTCCCACCCCCGATTACAATTACGTGTTTACCCTCGTAGAATTTAGCATCACATGTAGCGCAGTATGAAATACCCTGCCCCTTATATTCCCGTTCGCCTTTTACATTCAGTAAACGAGGTGATGAACCGGTTGCAATAACAATCTTCCTGGCGTGAATGGTTTCCACACCGTCAACTATAATATATTTATCAGAAAAATTCACTGAAGTAATATCAACAGCGGAACGGAAATCGGCACCAGCCAATTTAGCCTGTTCTGCCATGTGGTGCATCAGCATATATCCGGAAATGGGTTCGCTGAAGCCAGGATAATTACTGACTAAGTGAGTTACCTTTACCTGTCCGCCCGGTAGCTCTTTGTCTACGACAATTGTTTTTAATTTTGCCTGCGCAGAGTATATTGCATTGGCAAGGCCTGCGGGTCCGGCCCCGATGATTAGCACATCGCAAAAAGTTTCACTTTTTGTATTTAAATTCTGCAATTCATCCGCTCGTTGCGGAGTCAATAATAAATTCAAATTCTTAACAATATCTGCTCTTTTAACGCCCCCGCTTAATTGTTCACCCACCCGATTTCCATTCTCGTAAAAAAGTAATGTAGGGGAGGATGTTACTCCTAAATTTGTAGCCAGTTCACGGTTTTCCTGTCTGAATATTTTTACAAATTTTATATCGCTTCCATAAATTTCGCTTAAGGGTTCAAATTTCGCTGCGAGTGCTTCACACGGCGGGCATTCAGTAGAGTAAAAATCGACAACTACTTTGCCACCTGTTAGTACTTCTTTTTCAAATGTATCATGATTAACGTAAATTATTTTTTCTGACATAGTTATTCCTCATGTGTTGAGTATAATTTAATTCCCATTCCAATTAATTCTTTAACAGGCCGGCAATCGGGAGATTGAATACTTCCATTCCTGTTTTGTGCTACGGCTGCGCATCCGCCACCACACGCAAGCTGCAAACTACATTCTTTACATGCAGCAATAGCTGTTACATCTCTATCCTCCCAGTCCATTACCATATCGTCATTAAGAGTAACTTCAGGATAGAATGTCCCAAGGGCTTCGCCCGGTTTACCAACAGTTGCAGTGCATGCATATATATTGCCAGTGTAATCGAAGGCCCATTCTGTCTTGCATCCCGTGCATGAGTCAAATAATGGTGATGGAAGTTCGCCGTTTTCGAAAAGAAATTTTGATATTGAAAAAGCCGGCTTATGGAATTCCAGTATTTCCGGATGCTCGTTTACTTCATGAAATAGAGCAGTATAGAACTCGAGCCTGCTAAAAAGCCGCTCATTGCCAGTTTGGCAATAGTGTAATTCATAATTACGGCCAAGTTGAGTTTTGAAAAACGGGCTCTTAGTCCAACCTTTATTGATAGCATAATTCGCCAAGTCCACCAGAGCTTTAATATTCTCTTTATCTACAACCATACGAAGATTTATTGTAACATTTGAAGTTAATGCCTGATCAATTCCTTTACAGATAGATTCAAATGTCTGTCCTCCGCCTTGCAGGTAGCGGCGCGAGTCGTGTGTAGCATTAACGCCATCCAATGTTACCTGAACCTCACGAATAGGATTATCCTTCAAAATATCGATGTACTCAGAAAGTAAAAAGCCATTGGTAACTATTGCTACTTCCAGATTCGCTTCTTTTGCACGCGATAGAATATATGTAATAGTGTTGCGATATGTTTCGCCAGGTAATAGAGGTTCCCCTCCGAATATGGTTATATATTTCTTTCTATGAGCGAATTTTTTTAGTACATATGCAAAGAATGAATCAATTAATTCAGTAGAGGGTACAGTAAATTTATTATGGTAACCGGACTGATAGCAATAGCTGCAATCGAAGTTACATGCATACCAGGGCACAAAAAATATTTGAACTTCATCAGTATCTCGCGACTCGATAAAATCAAGATACTTTTCATTATAAATCTTTTTTTCCGCGGCCTGCTCGACTATATACCCCTTTTCTATATATTCATCGATATCAGAAAAATTCCCTGAAAAAATTTCCTCGGCTTTTTGCGCACTGAGAATATCAGCATTTCCCGAAAGCAAATTAACTATATAGTAGTCCTCAGTGCCTTCAATTTTCGAAACGATATTATGTTTTGATAATTCCATGTTTTCTTATTTTCTTTGGTAGTATGATGCGCAAATAAGGGAAACGATTCAGGTGGTGAATAAACAAAAAAGCCGAAACCATTACTGATTTCGGCTTTTGCATGAAAGATTAATCATGACATCCGGCTACAACCTTTGAGGTCTTTGCACAGCATTGAGCAACCTTCTGTGAAGAAGCTTGCGCTTTTTTGATTAGTGTTTTCATGGTATCCTCCTATGATAGGGTAATTAATGATTACAACAACAGCCACCTGCGGGTTTTACTCCTGAAATGGTAAAACTTGAAACTTCAATTTTACCCTTCTCATAAGGTTGGCTTTCTTCAAGAATCTGAACATTTTCGAATCCTGCATCAGAGATTATTTTCAAATATAACTCTTTCTCAATTGCACCTGCCCAGCATTCTGAAACAGCTACAGGATCGTTGCGGTATTCTTCGGGTACTTCCGAAAGTGAATATATATCACTAACAACAAAACGACCGCCTTTCTTTAAAACCCGGTAAATTTCATTCCAAACTTTTTCTTTATCCTGGGCATGATTGATGGTACAATTCGATATTACCAAATTAGCCACCTGGGAGGGGAGTGCCATGGACTGCAATTCGGATTTGACAAATTGCACGTTCTTCACTTCCAGTTTCTCCGCGTTTTTCCTGGCTTTCTCCAGCATTCCATCGGAAACATCAAGCCCGTACACGAACCCATCGGTTCCAACAGTTTGTGCCATACGGATCACATCATTTCCCCGCCCACACCCAAGGTCAATACAAACTTCACCCGGGTTAGGTGAGCTGAAATTTAATGCTCCGCCGCATGAAAGGCAGCAACTGTCTTCAGCCAGCGCAGAATATCGTTTATTTATCTCTGTTGTATCCATTCAATCTCCGAAACAGTTTAGTAGTGAATACTCCTTGCGGGGCAGTTGATATAATAAATAACCCCACATCAGGAATTTCTAATTTCTTCCAATTACAAATATGCCAATTTGATGCGGAAATAGTCAAAGGGATTCATTATTTTCAAAGAAAAATATCATTAGTGGTTGAATGGAGGGATAGAAAAGGAAAGCCGGATTTTTAATCCGGCTCGTACGTCATAAAGTCTTTGAATATCGTCCGGAATCTTCGTTCCGTTCGATATAACCGTCAAAATTCATTACAATATTTCGAATAAGTAACTGCCCCATTTCATGAATCTCAATCTTATTGTTGCTTATTGTAACCAGTCCTTCGTCAATAAAATCTTTAAGATTTTGTAATCCTGTACGGAAATATTCTGAAAAATTAATGGAAAACCGGTTTTCAACATCTGGAATAGACAGTTCATAATCGCACATTAACCGCATTATTACATGCCGGCGAATATGATCATCCTGAGAAAGCGAGTATCCCTTCATAACAGGAAGGCGACCCTCATCGATGGCTGAATAATACTCTTTTTCCGTTTTATAGTTTTGTGAATAAATATTGTTGAGCTGGCTTATAGCCGTAATTCCGAAAGCGTACAGATCGGTACCGGCATGCGTACTGTATCCCTGAAAATTTCTGTATAGTTTTTTCTCCCGAAGCGCGATACTCAACTCGTCGTTTGGTTTGGCAAAATGATCCATGCCAATAAGTTCATAGCCGGTTCCGGTCAATCGTTCAATTGTAGATTTTAATATGTCAAGTTTCACTTCTGCGGGTGGTATGTCCTCAGCATTAATAAGTCCCATATGCTTTTTCATCCACGGGACATGGGCATAATTAAAAACTGCAATTCGATCCGGATCCATATCGATAGTTTTTTCAACTGTATGCATAAACGAGTCAACAGTTTGGAAGGGTAATCCATAAATGAGATCAAGGTTAATACTGTCAAAACCAAGTTCTCTTGCCCATGAGATGACCTGTTTTGTCATTTCTTCAGGTTGAACCCTGTTTACAGCCTGTTGAACTTTAATATTAAAATCCTGTACCCCCATACTGATACGATTGAACCCGTTATTCCGTAATGCCTCGAGATGTGCTTTTGTTAATCCCCGGGGATCGATTTCACAACTATTTTCAGAGTTTTCAGTAAACTGAAATGAAGTTCGGATATAGGATGCAAGATCATCAATTTCTTCCGGAGTCAGGTGTGTCGGGGTTCCGCCTCCCCAGTGCAATTGCGAGACTTTTCTGCCCTGGTGAAGGTATGGGCGCAATAAGTCTATTTCCTTTTTTATATAGCGTACATATTCATTAACTCTATCTCTATTTCGGGTAATAATCATATTGCAACCGCAGAAATAACAAAGAGTATCGCAGTATGGAAGATGAAAGTAAATGGACAGGTCGGGAAGTGCTTCACCGTGATTTGTCGCAATTATTTCATCAAGATACTTATCCGAAGTGAACGCATCATTGAAGTGAGGCGCTGTAGGGTAACTTGTGTAGCGCGGGCCCGGTTTATCGTATTTCTTTATCAGGTCTAAATTTATCGCGTACATATTATTTTTTCTTCTTTTTTAATTCACTTCTCAGGCGCGTGCTTTCTTCATGTACAGTTTTTACCAGGAATTTAGCTTTTGCAGGTTGCACATCGGGTAAGATACCATGTCCAAGATTAAAAATGTGTCCCGGGTGGTTTCCGAATACCTCAAGAATTTTTACTGTTTCTGTTTTGATTTTTTCTTCAGGAGCATATAAAATTGTTGGATCCAGATTTCCTTGTACCGCTGCATGTTTACCAATTTTTTCACGGGCATACTCCATAGTTACACCCCAGTCAACACCGACAACATCGGCACCGCATTTAGCAATTTTTTTCAGCGAATGATTTGCCCCTTTAGGAAATACAATTACAGGTTGCTTTTCCCGTTTAATTAGTTCAACTGTCTTGGTTATATAAGGAAGTGAAAATTCAAGGAAGTCGTCTTCTGTCAAATTCCCGGCCCAGGTATCGAAAATTTGTACTGCATCTACTCCGGCTTCAATTTTAGCTGAAAGGTACGAAGCGC
>JAJTBZ010000093.1 GCA_021286645.1 Ignavibacteria bacterium | reverse complement strand
CAAGGAAGAATCCAAGGGCACAATGGGTGGATGGTTGTGGACTTTTACGAGTGGTAAATGGATCTACGTAGTGGATCAGGATGATTTTTGTGAAGATATAAAAGATCATTTTATCCTCAGTATATATCTGGGTGATAAGTTGAAAGCTGAAGTTCATTTAAAAGAAATTGAACCTTGGGAATATACCCCGTAAAGATTTTGATAAGCATGTTAGATGAATTAATACATCTAACATGCTAACTGGTTTCGGTGAAGAGTGCGTTTTTTTTGTCATCAAAATCCGAATTCTTGTTGTATTTTGCGAAATCATATATATGAAAAAACGGGTATCAAAATACTTGTGTGTAAAGAATATAGGATAACGAGCGGTTATGAATTTGCCGCTTATAATGGCATTAGTGAGTTGAAAATTGAAAAGCTTGCCAGGATTGCCGGTATAAGCAAATCAACGTTTTCCGGCTATTTTGAAATGCTGTTTGCCAATACCAATATTCCTTACCGCTAATATTTTAGCTGTTTTTCAGTTTGCCGCCTTATTGTACCGGGGAAAAATATTTGCTTTGGTATTAGGTGGAATTAATTCAGCCCGGGCGTCTGAATTCAGTCTGTGTTACAAAAAAAATCACAATAACTTATAAGGAGTCCTATTATGTTTCGTTTTCTGCAAAAAAAAGAATCGTATATTTTTATTTTCTTAGCTTTGTTCAGTCTGCTTGTTTTTGCCAAAAATACCGGTAAGGTGAAAAGGACACTCAAAGAAGCCGATACGGAAGGTTGTTCATGCCATGGTGATAACAGTAAATCGGTAGCGGTTACTATCAATGGCCCCGCGATGATGCATCCGGGCGAGACTGCAAATTTTACCGTCGCTGTTTCCGGCGGTCCAATGTTAAATGGCGGTTTTAATGTTGCTGTAAGCGATGGGCAGCTTATTGAAGGCCCCGGCTCAAAAATGATGAAAGATGAATTAACCCACGTTGAGCCATTGCTGCCGAAAGATGGAAAATTGATCTTCAATTTTAAATACACAGCCCCGGCCAAATCCGGCAATATAACTATGTTCGCGGTTGGCGTAAGTGGTAACAAGGATGAAACCAAAAAAGGTGATTTGTGGAGCTTTGCGCCTAATAAAACTATTACCGTTAAAGCCGGCAAATAAGTATCCCGAATTTATGGCAAACTGTATTTTCAAGGCAACTTTAATGTATTTGGATTCATCGTAATAAGTTTCTTACAGGAACAGGAACAGGAACCATGAATTCTGCCTTCGCGCTGACACCGCTTTCATATCGGATAAGTGAATTTTCCCATTTCATTTTGATTCTGATAATTGGGTAAAGAATTCTGCCCGTGTGGTACTTACGCAATCTTGTTTCTGTGCATGCCGGTTTGAGAAAAATATCAGGAGAAAAAGTGCAAATACAGGTTATATTTTGTAAAAAATCAATATTTTTCATTAATTAACTTCATGTAATTAGTGGACGCAGGTAAATATGAATCGGATAGCATACGGATTTTTATTGGTTCTCCTTTTTTCATTCGCATCGCGGGCATTTGGCCAGGATGAATCAGTTACTCAGGAAACGGTCGATCAATTCAATAAAATCTTTTCTTTGATCAAAAAAAATGATGCACGGGCTTTGGCTGAGAAAATTATCTTCCCGTTAAAACGTTCAAAACCATTACCCCCGGTTTTGAATAAAAATGATTTTATCATGTACTTTCCTGTAATTTTCGACCAAAAATTTAAGTTAAAGGCCGGCAAAGTAGTAATGAACGACATTATGTACGATAACAATAGAGGGGTTTTTGGGTTGGTAAATGGTGATAACAGCAAGAGTGATTGGCACGGAGATATTTGGATAGATGAAAAGGGATTTATAACGACCATCAATTATTCATCCCAAAGAGAGGAGAAAATGGTTGATAGTATTAACAAGGCAATTAAAAAACAAATGCATCCGAGCGTTCAGACCTGGAATTATAATGTGTTACTGGCTAAATCTGAAAAATGGTTGATCCGAATTGATTACACTGATAAGGGGGTGCGATATGCATCGTGGAAAGCAAATCAAAAAATGTCAGAAAAACCGGAACTGATACTTGAAAAAGGCAAGGAAGAATCCAAGGGCACAATGGGTGGATGGTTGTGGACTTTTACGAGTGGTAAATGGATCTACGTAGTGGATCAGGATGATTTTTGTGAAGATATAAAAGATCATTTTATCCTCAGTATAT
>JAJTBZ010000079.1 GCA_021286645.1 Ignavibacteria bacterium | reverse complement strand
CCATGGTCTGCAAGTTCGAAATAACCTTTTCGGCCCTCAACCGCCCCGGTAAACGAACCCTTCTTGTGCCCGAATAATTCGCTTTCAAGAATCCCTTCGGGGATAGCACCGCAATTAACGCCAATCATAGCTTTATGCGAGCGCTTGCTAAAATGATGTATTGCCTGCGCAAATACTTCCTTACCCGTGCCACTTTCACCATATAGCAGCACCGATATATCCGATGGAGCGACCTGCATAACGATGTCTATCAGGTCGCGTATTTCTTTGCTCTTACCGATTATTCGGTATTTTCTCTGAAATTCTTCAATTGTCATATCTATTTTGTCTCAGGTTCAATAATTCTGGACTTCACTTTATATTTCTTATTTACAATTCCCGCTGTTACTTTGGCCTTTTCGGCAGTCTTCGACTCTATATATACTATATATAATGCCGTTCCGGCTACTTCCTTTTCCAGTAATTTCACCCGGTAGCCGTCATCAATCAATTTATCATGCAATTTAACTGCATTATCGTGATTCATAAATGCAGCGACCTGAATAGTAAAAAGATTTTTCTTTATTGCAGTCGGTTTGTTTTTTTCTGCCACCGGTACTTTGAGCACCGGTTTAATGGTATCCTGACGGGTGGTATCGGTTAAGGCAAATTCAGTAACCTGGTGTAAATACGCCGAGGAGGGATAAACCGATTGCATCTGTTTCTTCAGATCATCTGCCTTTTTATATGCACCAATAGAATAATAGTAACAATACGCACGATACATCGCTATTTCGGCATACGAACTGGCAGGGTATTTTGTATATACCTCAATAAACAGTGGTAAAGCTACCGAACTTTCATCGGTTAATACCGCTTCAAGAACCATTACTCCGGGTTTATCGGAATGCGATTTTTTCAGGTCGGCCAAAATTGATTTCACCGAATCTGCTTTTCCCTGTTCAATCAAACGAAGGCAGGCGGCAATATCCATATCCCGTACATGTCCTGACAACTCCTGCCCATAAGCAAGGGTAGCAAGAAACGCAGCTGCGAAAAAAAAGATATTCAGTATTTTTTTCATCGTTATTATTCCTTCGTCTCCAATTATCAGCAGATAATCATATTATCCTACAAGTTCACCTATCAGTGTAGCAGTTGTCGACCGGACTACTTTTACCGTAACGTAATCACCCTTTTTTATTCCCTCCCGATAAGGGAAAACAACAACTTTATTCGAATCTGTACGCCCTGCCCACCAAAGATCGGATTTCTTACTGGTTCCTTCAACCAATACTACATCAGTTGAGCCTGTAAGCGCCTGGTTAATTTCCGCGGCTATTTTCTGCTGAAGATCGATAATCTCCTGCAGGCGTTTCGTTTTCTGCTCCTCGGGAACGTCATCTTCCATTTTAAAAGCCTTTGTGCCTTCCCTTGGAGAGTATTTGAACATAAACGCGCCATCGTATTTTACTTTTTGCATAACATCCAGCGTGGCAAGATGATCTTCCCAGGTCTCACCAGGGAAGCCGGCAATTATATCAGTCGAGAAACTGATACCCGGCATGATTTCCTTAGCCATTGCAATTATATGCAAATAATGCTCAATTGTGTAGGTCCTGTTCATTGCTTCAAGTATTCTATTTGAACCGGATTGAACAGGAAGATGAATATATTTACAAATATTTTTATGCGCTGCCATGGTAAGCAGTAATTTTTCTGAAAGATCCTGTGGATGCGATGTAGTGTACCGGATACGGATTAACGGATCCACTTCCGCGCAAGCAGCCAGTAAATCAGCGAAATCATTACTACCGTCAAGATAGGAGTTAACATTCTGCCCCAGAAGGGTAACTTCTCTAAAACCACGCGCCGAAAGCTGCTTGATTTCATTAACAATTGATTCCAGCGAACGGCTTCTCTCGCGCCCGCGGGTAAAAGGAACAACGCAATATGTACAAAATTTATCGCATCCGCGCATTACCGATATCCAGGCTTGCAGGCCATCTTCACGGTATGGCATAATATCATCATAGGTTTCTACCCTGGAAAGCCGAACCCCGATACCTTTTTCGCCTCCATACGCCTTATCAATAAATTCAGGGAGTCTTCGGTACTCGTCAGGGCCAACAACCAGATCAACAACCTTTTTATCCTCAACAAGATCCTGCCGCAGCCGCTCGGCCATACAGCCAAGAATGCCAACCACCATATTGGGATTTGTTTCCTTATACCGCTTAAAATTACCAAGCCGCCCGTATATACGCTGCTCCGCGTTTTCCCGCACACTACAGGTATTTAATAAAACCACATCGGCTTCTTTCAATTCCTTTGCAATTTCATATCCATTCGAAACCAAAATACTCATCACTACTTCGGTATCTGCCAGGTTCATCTGGCAGCCGTACGTTTCAATAAAAACAGAATTTTTTCTCATCACTACAATATTATTTTTTAATAACTAAGTAATATAATGTTCGGGTCGTTCAATTTCAATACACGTTAAAGGGTACAAGTGCAGGGTAGGCGTACAGAATCGTACAATTCGGCCGCTCTAAATGAGGAAAGTTTTGTATAATACTTTGGGCATCGCATTTATGGCGTTAAGCGAATGCCTCTCATTTTCCAATTGCCAGGTCAGGTTAAATGAAGCTGTTCCGCGATCGCGTAGACAAGGCTCTTCAATTCGCTACCCGCGAAAGGTTTCGAAATATAATGGGAGCAGCCTGCGGCAAGAAACTCCTGTTTATCACTTTCCTGGGCAAATGCGGTAATTGCAACAATCGGGATGCTATGATACTTGTTCATTTGCCTGATTTTTTTTGTTGTCTCAACTCCATCCAGGCTGGAACTACCGAGATTTATATCCATAAAAATGCTATCATACTCATTCCCGCTTAATTTCGCCAGACCTTCATCGGCGCTGCCTGCCCAATCCAATTCACAAATATTCTTCAAAAGAATTTCGGCAAAATTAAATGCGTTCTGATCATCCTCTATATAGAGAATTTTAAGCGGGCGTGCATTTTTTTTGTTGTCCCGTGAACTGTCATAAACACGCTCAGATTCTGATCTAAGCTCGTACGATTCGGCGCTCATTTCTACCGGAATACAAACGGTAAATACGGTCCCAATTCCCAATTCGCTTTGTACTGCAATTTCTCCGCCCAATTTCCTGACAAATTTTTGCGTAATTGAAAGGCCGAGCCCGGAACCTTCAAAATTGCGGCCAAAGCCTTCACTTACCTGGCGGAATTCTTCCCAAATCAAAGAAAGATCCTCGGGTGCTATTCCAATTCCTGTATCCTTTACGCTAATACAAAGTTTTGGCTTTTCTGCTTCCATCTTTACAGTGAGTTTTACTACCACTTCGCCAATATCAGTAAATTTTATCGCGTTGTTAATCAAGTTATTAACTACCTGGCGCAGCATCTGAACATCTGTACGGCAGTACACAGACTCTAATGCTGTTTCCCACCGTAAGAGTATTTTCTTTTTGCGGGCAGCACCCTCAAACGAGAGACACGTATGGGAAATCAGATCCACAACATTTACCATGGAAAAGTTGGGTTGCAGGCGGCCGGCATCAATACGAGATTGATTGAGAATCAGGTTCAAAGTTTCCATCAGACGCGTACCGCTGCTATGAATAACCCGCGAATAACTTTGTAATTCCGCGTCAGTTGTTTTCTGCTGCAATAACTCGGAAAAGCCGAGAATCCCTACCAGAGGAGTTCTCAACTCGTGACTCATATTCGCAAAAAAGCTGTCTTTCAGGCGAACCAGTTCCTGCGCTTTTTCCATTGCTTCTTTTCGAAGGCTCGCATCCCGGATAGTGTTTAATACTCCTCGTATTTTCCCGTTCACGGTAACTACTCTTGAGCTATGAGCCATCCACCTTATTTTCCCGGATGCATCAATTATTCTATACTCGTAATCATGCAGTGAATTGCCCTGCCCGAAAACATTTTCCATAGTGTCCATAAATTGAGTTTTATCATCGGGATGAACGATATCAGCATACGGTAACTTCGAAATATACTCGGGAGGATAACCGATCACTTCTTCACATTGCCTGCTGACAAACTGAATTGTACCTGCCATATCATGGAGAATGGTCAGGTCCATGCTGTTTTCTACCAGTGATTTGAACAACTCTTCCCGCTCTTCAAGCTCGAGCCGGGCACGTTTTCTTTCCGAATTATCAGTAAGCACGCAAAGTACGTGCGGCTTGCCGTTCAGCAGCAGCCTCTTGGCCACAATAAGAAAATCTTTCTGAAGACCTCCCCTATTCATAAAAATAATTTCCAACTCACGCGCCACCCCTTCTTTTTCTACCTCACGCGTAACCGAGAGAAACTCCCCGGTGTTTGGGAAGAATAGTGCCGGATTAAAGGGGAAGCCTTCCAGCTCACCCCGATAATAATTGCTGATTTTCTGGAATTCATCGTTTACATATACAATATTGCCATCGGGGAATTCATATAGCAAGCCGGCATTCGGCGCAAAATTTAATACATTCTGAAACAACTCTTTTGTTTCCCTCAGCGCGTCCAGTGTTTTTTTATGCTCAAGAAAAACGCGTATCCGCGCCAATAAATCCATTGAATCGATTGGTTGCACAATATAATCATAGGCCCCGGCACTAAGCCCGACTGCCTGTTCTTCACTGGAAAATCTTCGTCCCGAAGAGAGTACCACATAAACATCCCGTATCAGTTTATCCGATCTAAGTTGTTTCAGAGTTTCAATTCCGTCAATTCCGGGCATTACTACATCAAGCAGTATGATATCCGGTTTTTCTTTTTGCGCCAGTTCAATACACTCCTCACCGGAACGTCCTATAATTACTTCATAGCCGGCGTTTCGCAAAACCCGGGTTAACATCATAAGTTTTTTTTCTTCATCATCAACGACTAATATCTTTTCCATACCGCCTACTCCTGCCTAATCACTCTATTTTCAACAAGCGGCAAAGAAAAATAGAAAGTTGATCCTTTGCCTTGAGTGCTCTCAACCCACACTCTTCCGCAATGCTCATCAATAACCCGCTTCACTATCAACAGTCCCAGCCCTGTACTTTTCTCCCCCGCGGTCGGCTTATTACCCGTTACTGTAAAAGCATTGAATAGTTTTGTTAAGTCTTCCTGACGAATTCCAATACCGTGGTCGGTAATTGATACACATGCTTCTTCATTCCGGATTTCAACGCTAACAACCACTTCGGTTCCGGGATCGGAATACTTAACCGCGTTGCCAATGAAATTACTCAGCACCTGATCTATTTTTCTTTTATCAAATTTTACATTTACAGGCCCCGTTGGAGGCGTAAATACCAGAGAAATATTTTTCTGACGGGCAAGTATCCGGTTTGTCTTCAGGTTATTCAGCATGCACTCTGTCAAATCACCCGATTCCAGATGAAGATGAAGGTTGCCGGTAGAAATTGCCGTGTAGTCCAGCATATCGTCAATAAGATGCAGCATAGAAATACTGGATGAACCAATCATTTCCAAAAAGCCCATACTCTCTTCGCTCATGGTATCCGCATTATCTTCGCGCAGGAATTCACAGAAATTGTGTATTATCCCCAGTGGATTTCGCAGATCGTGAGCTGCCATGCCAAGCAAATACTGCTGTTGCGTAATTAACTGCGCCAATTCTACATTTCGCTTAACAAGCTCCCGGCGGGTGTTTACCAATTCATTATTTACCCGAGACAACTCAAACAGTTCTGATTCCGGGCTAATTTCTTTATGCAGGGGCACCTTAATTAATCCGCTCACGATATCCCTGTGCGAATTGATTTGCACGTTATTTATTTCCAACAACTCATCACATGTTTTTACAAAGCCGGTTTCCTGGGTAACTCCGGTAATAAGCAGTACAGTGCCCTGCTTAACCCCGGTATAATAGAATAATAAGATCTCATCGTCTATATATGTATGCAGCGCGAACTTAGCTGCCAAACCACGAGTACTAACCTGCTGCAAAAACTCCCCTGCTTTATATCTATCCGTTTCGTGAATAAATTCTGTAAAATTATACCCGGGAACTATCTGACTTACCTGATCATACTCTTCACGATATACGGTAACTATTTCGCCCTCAGGAGTACATAACAGCCCAAACCCGTTTATATTTTGCTGCATCATCCAAACCGCCTCAAAATGGAATTATCGTTTTAACTACCTGCAACGCATCAACAGCGTTTGCAGCATAACAGTCAGCCCCAATTTTCTTATAGAGCTCCTTATCGACATTAAACGGGTAGCCCCCGGTCATTATTACTGTCCCGCGCAATTGTTCTTCTGCCCGAATGGCCGCGATTAAATCCTGAACTTTCGGCAGGTGGTAACTCATAGTGCAGGAAATAGCCAATAAATCAGCCGTACCCGTTTGCAGGCTTTTTACTATGCTCTCAGTCGGGGTGTTTGCCCCCAGATAAATTGTATTCCATCCTTCCAATTCGAAAAAATCTGCTATCATGCGAATACCGATCTCATGCAAATCTCCCGAGACACAGGTAGCGAGCATAGAGCGGCCGTTTTTTCTGCCGGTAAATATTTGCGGGTATAACCGTGACATTATTAACTGTGTTGCTGCCGTGCAGTAATGCTCATCGGCTACAGATATTTTATTTTCCTGCCATAACCGACCAATTTCTATCTGGCTTGGCTGAAAAATCTGTAAATAAATGTCTTTTATACCCATGCCGCCCGCTATCAGATCATCTATCATTTGGGAAGCGCTTACCCTGTCATGCCGTAATAAAGCATTCATAAACATATACGCGCTTACGGCAACCGGCGAGGGATCACTTACCATACCCGCAGGGACCGAAGGTTTTTTGGAGAAAGATTCCAGACCGAGATTTACATATTGAACAACTATACGTGCCTCGGCAGGTTCTACCATTTGGGTCAGAGTATCTCGTAATATCACTATACTTTCGGTAAAATACACTAATGGCATATGCAGGCTGGTAAACAGCACCTTACACCAGTTCATATAGTCACAAAACAGCTCTGTTTGCCGAAATCGAATTGCTGAGGCCAGATGTTGTAAATGAAAAATATTATCGTTGAGAGTTTTCTCTCTCCCGATTGAAGCATAACGCGTGGTAAGTTCAGGCCATTGCCTGTATTGTTTCTCGGTAGCTCTTTCAGCGATTACAATTACATCAGAAAGAATTGCTTCACTCAGTTTCCCGAATGCATCCATGATTGACCTCCAACATGCCTGGGCATCCAATATTTCAACTAGTAACCGGACTGATTAACTTTCTTTCCTTCACTACGTAAAATATACTGTTTTTTTTGGTAAAACCTAATGATATTTCTGACATTCGGCCGGGCAATTTTACCGAATAATTACCCGCCTGGCGAATGCACCACCTGCATTGCCTGGCAGCAGAAGCACCGCCCTGCCGGGGCTTTATTTGCCACGTGCTCTTAGAAGTGGAATGTACTTAAATGTAAGTCCCATTAACTGTAAAAAATTCTTTTCCTGCAATTTCTCATCGGCACGTAACTGAAAAGCCCCGATAGTTGAAAATATTAACAGCAGACTGATGATAACTACCGGCCACATATACCAGGCTATAATAGAATTGGCGGTAAGTAGGGTCGCCATTATTATCAGGAATAAAAGAATATAAAAACTGCCTGTAAGCCACGGATTGTAGGCTTTTTCCTTATTATGAATAATATTACCCCGTTTGGTGGTATTAATACTATTTACTTTCCCTTTACCCTGAACTTTAATTTTTGTTCCCATTAATAATAACATCTCCCTTTTCTGTAACATTTATTGAATCCACTTTGCCGCCCTGAACTACTACATTGGTAGTTATACTATGCAGCTTTCTTATATTCGTTTCAACGTACACATTTTGCAACTGCCGGGCCAGATCAAGATATATATCCAACTCACCGGGGACCGCGAATTCTTCCAACTGAAGAACAAAAGGCAGTATATCATCCTGCGGCAGGCCGAAACGTGTTTGCCTGAGTAAATTAGATGTAAGAGTTTCTAACCGCTGACCTAAAACAATCATACCTTCAGGTTGCAATTCGGCAGCGGTAGTATTTTTCCTGGAGTGTTTTTCCAACAGTGCGAACAGGTTTTTTACCATATCCTTTTCCGCGTGCAGACGCAATAGATTTAACCGAAGTTCACGTGCCAGTTTATCCGTTTCGGCACTCTCTCCATTTTTCCGTATAAACCATACACGTATATCATTACGCTGTTCTAACCGAATCCACATGTGATACACGCTAACCGCGCCCCCGGCCAACCCGGGTATCTCGTAAACCCCGGCCGGCAACGCGCTTTCAGGTATGGAGCCATCAAATTCCACAACACATACCGGCGGCCCCGAGGCCACATGATCTACATTCGTGTTCCCCGCCCTGTTATCAGCCGCACTATGTGACGAGTATAAAAAAAGCTGCGAAAGGGCTGTACCGGCCTGCCACAAGGGTATGGCTGTTTTATTGTATGAAGGGTGAGGAATATGAATAGGTATGCTAATGTAGTCTCTAAGTATTTGTCCCGTAATTACCGGCTGTGCCAAAGGATCGATATCATGCAGAATATTTTCAAAGTTATTGCTTAGACCAAGTTCATACTTGGCAAAAAATTTACCATCAGAATAAAACCGGCGAAACGCGCCTTCTGTTATTAACCGATGTCTGCTGCCTGTTTCAATGAAGAATTTACTTAATTCCGGGTAATGAACTGCCTGGCGGGCGGATGAATGAATTGCCTCACCGCCCCACGAGCGCACCCCGCCTTTCTTACGCCGATCTATAGAACCGATACTTTTCTGCATATCACCTGCCGCAGGCACGGGCCAAAAGGGTCGCTGTAGTTTATATGGCGAGTGAAGTATACATCGAAAATCGGTTATCGGGAACTCAAGAACAAACAACAAAGCCTGCCTCCTTTCCAGTACTGCCTCTAAAAAAATAACGATGAGGCTCACGATAATGACGCTCCGCCTCTTCCGGGGGGACCAGTCACTGCTAGCCTGTAATCCTACAGGAAGAAGTGATTCAGTCGCAATTTTCTAGAGAGAACACGAACCACAATTACGCAAACCTACGGTAATTTATTATAATAGTCAATCGCAGACGGGGAACTATTTACCATATCTTAATAAAAAAATAGAAATATCAAAAAAATCAAAAGAAGAAATTGGTTAGCTTACCGCGAAAGAGCTATCGGGGAATTTAAAGGACAGATTGTGATGAGTGCCAAAGAACAGAATCAAATACAGATCAAAAATGAAGCATATCGAGTTATCCCACATAAAGAGGAAGCCCTAGAACTATTAGGAATAAGATGACGGCTAATCTACACCCAGGTGGGGCGCTATGAAGTTAACGGGGACAAGGTATAATACATAATCTTCAAATAGACCGTGAAACACTCCTACTATGGTTGTGAGAGCAAGCCATAACAACCAGATTAAGAAGAAGTTCCACCGCTAAAGAAGGGGAACTCTCCTGGACAAATAACGAGGCACGCGCCTATTTATCTGATAAGGGACATCTCGAAAATTAGAATGAAAGACTTAAAACCGATATATTGCTTGTGACATTTCTATTTTGCTGAAACATAACAGGTGCAGAAGAAATTTAACTTTCAAAAGTGGATGGGTTTTTGCATATTGTACATGGAGCATAACGGATTTGTGTGCATCCCCCTTTAACTGAAGTTGAGTGAATGAAAGAAGCAATTAAAAACGGTAAAATAGAAGAGAATATGCCCCTGCGTATTCTGTACTTTCTACTGGGTGTAGCGTGCCTGGGAATTGGTTTTTTAGGTATTATCCTCCCGTTTATACCAGGTATTTTGTTTGTAATTGTTTCTGCGTTTTTTTTCGCGCGCAGTTCACGCCGTTTTTTACGCTTTATCTTACATAACCGCCTGTTCGGTAAGTACCTCCATGATTATGTACACGGGCCGGGACTACCATTCGCCGCCAAATTGCTTATTATTATTGCCCTGTTAATTTCACTTGGTTTCGGGTGTTATTATTATGTCCGTTAGAGCGGCTATTTAATCATTTTCTTTAGTTTCTCAATTTCATCGCGCAACGCTGCTGCACGTTCAAATTCCAGATCCCGCGCGGCTTTCAACATTTCTTCGCGTAATTGTTCAACCAGTTCCTGTTTTTGATCGTTGGTCATGTATTTTATTACCGGCTCGGCCACGCGTGTAATACTTGCATTAACCGATTCATTATCTTTCTTTCGTAACTCTGCAATGGAAGTGGCTGAAAGGATTTCATCAACGCTTTTAAAGATTGTTTTCGGTACAATATTATTTTCTTTATTGTATTCCATTTGCATGCGGCGGCGGCGGTTGGTTTCATCAAGCATTCGTGCCATGGAGCCGGTAATGGAATCGGCGTACATAATTACTTTTCCGTTCGCGTTACGAGCTGTGCGTCCCGCGGTTTGCATGAGTGATTTTTCGCTTCGCAGGAAGCCTTCTTTATCCGCATCGATAATGGCAACGAGCGAGACCTCGGGTAAATCGAGGCCCTCACGAAGCAGGTTAACCCCGATCAGCACGTCAAAATCACCGAGGCGCATATCGCGCAGAATTTCTACCCGTTCAAGCGCGTCAATATCACTATGAATATAGCGGACACGTATATTGAGCCGGTCGAGATAATCGCACAGGTCTTCTGCCATTTTTTTTGTCAGCGTGGTCACCAAAACACGTTCATTACGGGTGATGCGATCACGAATTTCCCCAATCAAATCATCAATCTGCCCTTTCGTGGGTCGGATAATCACCTCCGGGTCCAACAGTCCCGTTGGCCGGATAATCTGTTCGATAATTACGCCACCGCACTGCGAGAGTTCAAAATCACCGGGAGTAGCGGAAACAAATATGAGTTGATTTATTTTTGTCCAGAACTCTTCAAATTTCATGGGCCTGTTATCTAAAGCCGAAGGAAGCCGGAAGCCAAAATTCACGAGTGTTTCCTTGCGTGCCCTGTCGCCGTTATACATGCCCCGTATTTGCGGCAGTGTAACATGAGATTCATCAATGATGAGCAGATAATCATCGGGGAAATAATCGAACAGGCAGTAAGGCCGTGTACCCGGCGCGCGTAAATCCATATGTCGAGAATAGTTTTCTATACCGGAGCAGTACCCCACTTCTTTCATCATTTCAATATCAAAACGGGTGCGCTGCTCAAGCCGCTGCGCTTCAAGCAGCTTATCTTCTGCTCGTAACTTTTGTAGTTGTTCCGCCAGCTCGGCTTCAATAAGTAGGATTGCCTGCCGAAGCCGGTCAGCGTTCGTAACAAAATATTTTGCCGGATAAATTGCTACCGAATCCACCTCCTGCAGCACTTCGCCGGTAAGCGCGCTTATGGTTGAAAGGCGTTCAATTTCATCGTCAAAATATTCGATTCGAATAGCTTCCTCATTTTCATAGGCGGGAATTATTTCAATAACATCGCCCCTGACTCGAAAATTACCCCGGGCAAATTCTATGTCATTGCGGGAGTAGTATATGTCAATAAGTTTGCGCATAAGTTTTTTCCTGGGCAGTTCATCCCCCTTATTTAAGAAGATTATCTGCTCGGCATATTCCTGCGGTGCACCAATACCATATATACAACTGACACTTGCAACAATAATAACATCGCGCCGCCCTTCAACCAGTGCAGTTGTTGCTTTTAATCTTAAGCGGTCTATTTCTTCGTTTACCGACATATCCTTTTCAATATACAGGTCGCTCGAAACAACGTAGGCTTCGGGTTGATAATAATCGTAATAACTGATGAACAATTCCACCGCGTTATCCGGGAAAAAGCTTTTAAATTCGGAATATAATTGCGCGGCAAGTGTTTTATTATGTGAGATTATCAGGGTAGGTTTATTTACCCGTTCTATTACGTTTGACATGGTGAAGGTTTTACCGCTGCCGGTAACGCCCAGCAATATCTGGTATTTTTCGCCACTATCTATGCCATTAACCAAAGCGTTAATTGCATCGGGCTGATCGCCGGAAGGTTTATAATTTGCCTGTAAGGAAAATTTCCTGTCTTTTTTCATGGGGATAATGCTCAAGGTTTCTAAAACTGCATATAGAAAATGAGCAAATCCCGGCAATTAGGCAAATGGTACCCCGAAATTACCCCGAAAGGAGCGTGCAGTTTTAACCCGGAATATTCACCCCGGTGGCAGTAGGGCAAAGTCTGGTATTTTTCGTAAATTATAGGTTAAATTAATTTTTTACAGCCTTTTTTAGGGTATATTCAATTTGACGACAACAGAGATTATTGCAAAAGGCCGAGAAGTTATTGAAATAGAAGCAAAAGCAGTACTGCATGTAGCAGAAACGCTTGATGCTTCATTCTCGCGCGCGGTTGAACTGATGTATCAGTGCCAGGGCCGCGTGGTACTTTCCGGAATGGGAAAATCCGGTTTAATTGCCCGGAAAATAGTAGCCACCTTAAATTCTACCGGAACCCCGGCGATATACCTGCACCCCACTGACGCACTGCATGGCGACCTCGGCATGGTTCGGAAAGAGGATGTTGTTATACTCATCTCCAAAAGCGGTGCTACAGAAGAACTTAGCAGCCTGATGCAAATGTTTAAACGCCTGGAAGTGCCGGTTATTGGCATGCTTGGCGATGCAGGATGCCAGCTTGCGAAAGAAGTTGATTTGCTGCTGCATGTTGATGTTTCTGAAGAAGCCTGCCCGTTCGATTTGGCGCCGACTGCTTCAACAACAGCGACTCTTGCACTGGGCGATGCTCTTTCTGTTGCTATTTTACACATGCGTGGTTTTACCGAGCAGGATTTTGCTATGCTGCACCCGGGCGGAAGCCTGGGGAAACGGCTTTCCCTGCGCGTGAGCGAAATTATGAAAAAAGGCGATGATTTGCCGATTGTGTACGAAGACACTTCTTTAAAAGATACGATTATCGAAATTACATCAAAGCGGCTTGGAGTAACCTGTGTGCTTGATTCGCTTGGCAGAATGATGGGTATAATTACCGATGGCGATCTCCGCCGTTTGCTCGAACGAACGCTCGATCTGGCCAACCTGAAGGCCACAGAAGTAATGACAAAGAATCCTAAGAAGATATCACCGACAGCACTGGCTTCAACCGCGTTACAGATGATGGAAAATTACAAGATTACTTCTATTGTCGTAGCGGGTGAAGATAACAAACCGCAGGGAATAGTGCATTTGCACGACCTGGTAAATATCGGGTTAAAAATACGATGAAAAAGCTATTTCAACCGGCCCGGGTTTTCGGTATGCTATTTACAGGCATAACATACTTTGCCTGTTTAGCAGGCTCAACCGGATGCCAGCCGGAAAAGGTACAACCCCAGGTGGCACAAATAGGTAAACAACAGGAAATACCGGCGCAGGAAAGCTGGAAATCGACTATTGTTTTTACTGACAGCGGTAAAACAAAAGCCGTTATGAATGCCGGGCATTTACAATCATTTACCCAACGCCAGGAAACAATGCTCGATAGTTCTGTGCAGGTTGATTTTTATGGACGATCACAGAAAATTGTTACCGTGTTAACTTCCCGAAAAGGGAAAGTTGATGACCGGACGAAAAATTTGTACGCGTATGAAAACGTGGTTGTAAAAAATGACAGCGGTGTTGTTCTGAACTCTGAAGAATTAATGTGGGATAACCAAAACGCGAAGATAGTGACCGATAAATTCGTAACAATAACTACTCCCACAGAACGTATTCAGGGATACGGGTTCAATTCTGACCAGTACCTGAGGAACTACGTTATCTACCGTATTACTTATATAACATCAGCTAAAAGCCTGCATGAATAAATCAATTGTGTCCCTGATTCTTGTTTTTATTTGTTTACAATTTTCGGCACTCGCCCAAAATGAGCCTATAACGGTTACCGGTGAAGAGCTTATTGGCCGGGTCGAAAATGGCATGTCTGTCCGCGAAGTAGCGGGTAATGTTGTTTTGCGGCAAGGTAATGTAAAAATAACATGTGACCGGGCTATTCAGTATTTAGCCCAAAACAATGCTCACCTTATCGGACGCGTTGTAGTTACGCAGGATACCTTAACAATAAAGACGCCGGAAGGTTTTTATTACGGTAATGAAAAGCGGGCGTACTCTAATAAGGGCGTCACACTTGATGATAAAAAAGTCACTCTCTCAGCAGTTCAAGGTGAATATTTTTTCAAGACTGCCAAAGCAGATTTTACGTACAATGTAACACTGAAAGACAGCTCTACAACGCTTAGCGCGCAGCATTTGTTGTATTACCGGCATGAGAACAGGGCCATTGCCAATATTATGGTAAAAATTGTCGGCGAAGATAACACCATATTTGCAGATTCTATTGAGCATTTCCGGGAGGCTGAAATTACGTTTGGGTTTGGCAATGTTTCTTTGCAAAATAATTCAGACCGAACAATTTTGTACGGGCAGCACGTTGCTGACTACCGTAAGAAACAATACAGCATCGTTGATAAGGATCCCCTGCTCGTTCAGGTAGATACAAGTTACAATGATAAGAAAGATACCGTAATTTCTATTGATACGATGATTATCCGATCGCAGAAAATGGAAGCATGGCGCGATTCTTCAATGCGCTTTGTAGCTACAGATTCAGTGCGCATAATCCGGGGTATGTTTGCTTCGAAAAATGATCTCTCAATCTACCGAAAAAATGCTGAACAGATAGTAACATACCGGTTGAAAGATTCAACAGCACAGCCGGTTTTATGGTATGAAACGACACAACTTACCGGAGATTCTGTTACCGTAACATTGCGCAACAGGCAAATAAATTCTGCGGAAATAACCGTCAACGCCCTCATTATATCGCAGAATAAAAAATTCCCCGCGCGATTTGATCAGGTAACCGGGCAAAGGGTTTTACTGCACTTCAGGAATAGCCGGCTACACGCGAGTGAATTTTTCGGTAATGTACTCAGCATGTATTATGTCTACGATGATGAATCGCCCAATGGTATTGTAAAGGCCAGCGCGAAGAATGCAAAGATTGTTTTTTCGGAAAGCCGGGTTGATGAAGTACATCTATTCGGTGAACCGAAAAGCGAATTTCATCCGGAAAACGTGGTAGCCGGAAAAGAAAAAACATTTACCTTACCCCAATTTCGTCTTGTACCGGGAAGGCCGGACAAAAACTCTATTTTCAAAAATTTTTTTAATAGTCGATTTACTTTATGATGAATCAGGAAAACGCGCCTGCCGCCGGTCCACATGTTTTTAGCAGCAGGGAACTTGTAAAAATTTATAAAAAACGCACGGTCGTTAATAAGGTCTCAATTGAAGTAGCGCAGGGAGAAATCGTCGGGCTGCTCGGGCCAAACGGTGCCGGGAAAACTACTACTTTCTATATGATGGTGGGAATGATAAGCCCTAATTCCGGTTCGGTATTCTTTGATCAGACCGAAGTCACCAAAGTTCCCATGTACAAGCGTGCCCGGATGGGTGTCGGCTACTTACCGCAGGAAGCATCGGTATTCAGAAAGTTAAGTGTTGAAGATAACATAATGGCTGTTCTGCAAATGATGAAGCTTACGGATAAAGAACGAAAAGATCGCATGGAACAGCTATTAATTGATTTGAGTATTACACATATCCGTAAAAGCCAGGGATACCAACTTAGTGGAGGCGAGCGCCGCCGAACAGAAATTGCCCGTACTCTGGCAACGAACCCGAGTTTCATTCTTCTGGATGAGCCGTTCGCCGGTGTGGACCCGATTGCCGTTGAAGATATTATGAATATCGTTGCGAATTTAAAAAACCGGGGTATCGGTGTACTGATTACGGACCATAACGTACATGAGACTCTCAGTATTGTTGATAAAGCCTATATTCTTATTAACGGCGTTATCTTCCGTTCAGGTTCGGCCGAAGCCCTTGCAGAAGACAGCGAGGTACGTAAATTATATCTGGGCGAAAAGTTTAAGCTCGACAGGTACAATGAATAATTACCTGAACGCGCTGCATTATAAAATTGTAATTAGAAGGAGTTGTTTGATATGCCAACATTAATGGTAAGTATATCCGGAATTCGAGGAATAGTTGGAGACGGTCTCTCCCCTGAAGTTTTGGTGCAATATACGGCAGCTTATGCTGATTTTATCGGCAAAGGAACTGTAGTTATCGGCCGGGATTCCCGTATTTCAGGCGACATGGTTAAATCTATTGTAATAGGTACGCTGCTGGCAAAGGGCCTTGATGTGGTTGAAATTGGAATATGCCCCACCCCAACCGTGCAATTTACGGTAAAAACCCTTGGCGCGCAGGGCGGCATTGCCATTTCTGCCAGCCATAACCCGAATGAATGGAATGCATTAAAACTATTGAACTCTACCGGACAGTTTATGACTCCCGCAGAGCATAAACTCATGAAAGAAAAACTCGATCAGAATACCGGCTATCAGGCATGGAATGGACTGGGTAAGTTAACTGTTTATGAAAAGGCACTGGAAGTACATAAAAATGCAGTGCTCACTATGCCACATATCGATGTGGAAGCAATTCGGAAAAGAAAATTCAAAGTTGTGGCGGATTGTGTGAATGGAGCCGGCTATAAAATTATTCCCGAATTACTTCGGGATTTTGGATGCGAAGTGATAGAGTTGGATTGTGACGATAGTGGTATATTTCCCCGGCTGCCGGAACCATTACCGGAGAACCTGACAAAGACAATGGCAAAAGTGAAGGAAACCGGTGTGGATTTGGCCGTGGTTGTTGATCCGGATGTTGACCGCCTGGTATTAATTACCAATGAGGGCCTCCCCTTCAGCGAGGAAAATACAGTTAGCCAGGCCGTTAAGTTTATTACTTCCAAAGAGAAGGGAAATGTTGTTGTTAACCTTTCCACCTCACGGGCTGCAGAAGACGTTGCCCGAGCTAATGGCTGTGAACTATTCCGTTCACCGGTTGGCGAAGCAAATGTCGTTGAGAAAATGAAAGAGACAGGAGCAATTATTGGCGGTGAAGGAAGCGGCGGCGTTATTTACCCGGCAGTGCATTACGGCCGTGACGCTCTGGTAGGAATTGCTATTACCCTGCAGCATCTGGTTGAATTCGGCGGCACGCTTGCCGAACTAAAAGCCGCATTACCACAATATACTATTTCAAAGAAAAAGGTAAAACTGGGGTCATTTAACCCCGATAGGGTAATTGCAGCAATGGCCGAGCGTTATAAGGATGAAAAAATTGCCACCAGCGATGGCCTTCGTATAGATTTCAACGACCATTGGATTCACATGAGGAAATCAAATACTGAACCCATAATGCGTATTATTTGCGAAGCAAAAACCGCTCAGGATGCAGAAAAATATTTAACCGGATATGAAACCGAAATAGCGAAACTGATGTCTAATTAAATACAATAGATTGTATTTCTTTTTTTCGTTATTTTTGTTATTATCGTAAATTAAATACTCGTTCACTAACGATAAGAAATATAAGGCCGGAGAAGCCGGCGTATTGTTTATTAACATCTAAACAAAACGCGAATTTTTTATGAAAAGATTAATTATTGCAGCATTTGTTTTATTGATTTCCGTAACCGGGAAAGCCCAGTTCCGGGAAGATAATACCATGAGGCCTTCAATAAAAGACGGTATCATTAATACTGATCCAAATTTTATTTTAGGAATCATTGATCCTGCTAAATTCAGCATGAGCCACAGCATTAATTTATCATATACTGCTTTCGGCGGTAACGGATTTGCCCTGAGCAGTTATACAAACTCGATGATGTACCGGTTTGCTGACAATCTGAATGTACAACTTGATGCCAGTATTGTACAATCGCCCTATAGTTCTCTCGGCAAAAGTTTTCAGAACAGTGTAAACGGTATCTATATCACCAAAGCACGTTTAAATTATCAACCCTGGGAAAATGTTAATGTCGTTTTCCAATATCAGCAGTACCCCCATACATATTTGTATGGAAACCCTTTCGGCAGGGGAAGCTGGTATGACGCATCACAACCATAAAGGCTGAGATTATTGAACAGCACTCGTGATCAAAAAGAAAAATTGAAAATTCAATTAGAAAAAAAGCCGGATGCAATACGCAGAGGGCTTTTCTTCGTTAATATCGTTCTGGTTCTTTTGTTGGCTTTTTCCGGCATTTATTATTTTTCCCTAAAAGGAAAACAAAAACCGGCTGAACCGGAAAAGTATGTGAATAAAACTTTTAATATTCAGGTTGAGGTGCTGAATGCCTGTGGTATTAAGGGTGCAACAGAAACCGTTACAAATTATCTACGTAGTAACCATATTGATGTAGTCCAGGCAAAGAATTATATGTCATTTGACCTGGAGCAGACGTTACTTATCGACAGAACCGGCAATACAGAGAAAGCAGAGAATATTGCCCGGATGCTGAATATACCCTCAAACCGGGTAATCAGCCAGATTAGCAAAGACTATCTTCTCGATGTCACTATCCTGATCGGTAAGGATTTTTCTCAATTAACCGTATCTAACTAAGGAATATCATTTGAATTCTGAAATACTCACCCGTAAAATTGCGGATTTGATTTTTGAAAAGAAGGGCTATGACGTTACAGTCCTTGAAGTAAATAAAGTTTCTCCAATTACCGATTATTTTATTATTTGTACCGGGGCTTCCGATACACAGGTTAAAGCGATTGCAGACCATGTTGAAGGACAGTTAAAGGATGAAGGCATTAAGGTATGGCACAAAGAAGGACACCGCGCCCTGCAATGGGTTCTTCTTGATTATGTGGATGTGGTAGTCCATGTATTCCGACCCGATACCCGCGCGTTCTATAATCTCGAAAAATTATGGGGCGACGCGCCTGCAACAATTCTTAAAGATGAAGTTGAATCTAAATAATCCCGGAGATACTCGTTGAAACAATTTGTCCATAATTTATGCTCACCGGTTATAGAAAACCTATTCCCGGGTGCTGCTTATTCACTTTCTTTTGACACACCTCAACATGAAGGTCATGGTGATTTATCAACCAACGTGGCGCTTACACTTACTAAACAGGTAAAAATGCCACCACGGGATGTTGCAAAGCGTATCATTGATGCCCTGCCAGTTAACCCGGCTGAAATTGAAAAAGTTGAAATTGCCGGACCGGGATTTATTAATTTTTTCTTTACACCAGCTTTCATCGCATCGGTTATTCCCCAGATTTTCCAGGAAGAAAATTCCTTTGGCAGATCTGCTAAATACTCCGGTAAGAAGGCGAATGTAGAATTTGTTTCCGCGAACCCCACCGGCCCCCTCACTGTTGGACACGGCCGTAATGCTGTTTGCGGTGATACTGTAGCAACAATGCTTGAATGGATTGGGTATTCTGTTGACAGAGAATATTATTTTAACAATGCCGGCAGGCAAATGCGGGTGCTTGGCGATTCAGTCCGTCATCGTTACCTACAGGCACTTGGTAAAGATATCGCATTCCCCGAAGATTATTACCAGGGTGAATATATAACCGACCTCGCAAAAACACTTGTTGCCGAGTATGGCGATAAGTTACAAGATGAGCCGGCGGAAGGAATTTTTAAAGACCGTGCTGAACAAGCAATGTTTCAGGATATTAAGCAGACTCTCGAAAGAATGGGAATTAGGCATTCTGTTTTCTACAATGAACATTCGCTGTATGAAGAAGGCAAAATTACAGCCTTACTACAGATATTTAAAGACAAAGGCCTGAGTTATGAAAAAGATAACGCGCTTTGGTTAAAACTTTCCGATCTGGGTAATGAGCAGGATAAAGTTATTATTAAGTCAACCGGCGAGCCTACATACCGGCTGCCTGATATTGCCTATCATATAACGAAATTCGAACGTAATTACGATAAGATTGTAGATATTTTTGGTTCAGACCACAATGCAACCTACCCTGATGTATTGGCAGCTTTGAAATCGATGGGTTATCCTACCGAAAGTATTGCCGTATTAATCCATCAATTTGTAACAATTATCCAGGGCGGAGAGATAGTAAAGATGTCAACCCGCAAAGCAAACTATATTACGCTGGATGAATTGATTGATGAAACGAGTGCCGATGTTGTTCGCTTCTTTTTTAGCATGCGTTCAATATCTTCGCATATGAACTTCGATATAGATTTGGCAAAAAAACAATCCGATGAAAATCCTGTTTTCTACCTCCAGTACGCGCATGCCAGAATTTGCTCGATACTTCGGGTCGCCGGAGAACAGGGATTAAATTCATCCTTGGATCATCTGGAAAACCTTACTGCCCCCGAAGAGTTAAAACTACTGAAAAAGTTACATGGATTTCCAGAGATTGTGCTCTATGCTGCAGAAAATTTCGAGGCACACAAACTTGCGATGTACTTAATGGAATTAGCCGAGGCTTTCCATCGATTCTATACGGTCTGCCGTATTATCGGTTCAGATCCGGCAATTGCTTCATCAAGATTGGCACTTGCAATAGCAACCCGGACTGTACTGAGGAATGGCCTATCCATTCTTGGAGTTTCAGCGCCCGAGCGCATGTAATATTATTTTTCGTACAAAAAAACGGCTGCTATCGGTAAAGATGGCAGCCGTTTGTTTTTATAACCGTTCTCGTTTAATGCAGCGAAGTAGCCAACCCGATTGTATAATCATTATTTCCCCTGTAGTTTAGTTTCCAGGCAAATTCCAGGCTGATCGGAATTTTCGGGTGACTAATGCCAAATCCCGCTTCGTAGAAAGGATGCAGAAACTCGGCGGAAATTCGGGGGCTGATATTTCTTGTATCACTCGAAACAGAAGAAAGCCCGGCATTAAGAAAGCCCGTTAAACGTAAATTTGAGGCTTTGAGGAATGAAATGTTACTCAGGCGGAATAATTCATTTTCAAAATAATATTGAATGTGCAGTTGAGCTGTTCGGTCGCCATAAATCTCATTGAAATCGAGAGTACGGAAAGTCATTCCCGAATACAGAGATTGAATATTACCGGTAAGAGCTGTCATTGACTGAATGGGCAAACCGGTAAATGCATAACTGCCGGAAAGTTCGTAATCAAAGCTCGTGGAACCAAGACTTTGTACTGCGCCGGAAATTTGTAAATCAGCACGTTTTGTGTTTATTTCACTACCAAAAGATTTATCTGCGAAATGAAACGCGCCATTTACAATGCAGGTTATCGATTCATCGCCCAGGCGCCTCCGGTATTTTCCATCTTCCAGATAATCACGGGTATCAAAAGTAAAACCTAATGTTACTTCATTTATTCGTAGATCATTGATTCCCCCATTCGCGTTGTAAGCCTCATGAGGTTTAAGAATTGAAACATCCGTATTCTTTTTCGCACTGCGATCTGTTGTACTCGAATATGCTAAACTTAAGGCCAGAACCGGAAATACCTCAGCCTGTGTTTTTACGTGAAAACCATCAGAATAATAGAATGTATTATCTTCATATTTACGCAACAAAACCAATATAGTATTGGTTAAATCACCAAGCAGAGTTGCATCGGACATTAGCGGTCGGATACTCCGGAATATCGATCCTTTCACATATGCAGTACGATAATCACCGAGCATATACTTTGCATCAAAATTCCCTTTCCACTTCTGGTCAGCAAAACCATATGAGTACCCTGTATTAAAATGGGCTCTGTCGTCTAACAAGTTATATCCTGCAAATGAGAAATCAACACTATGCCCTTCCACGCGGTTAAAATGATACATGCCCAATAATGAGCTGACTGAAAAATTATCGTTAAGGTTCCAGCGTGAGCTCAGGCCGCTAAAGCGCTCCCACGCAGTTTTCTTCTGATGAGCAATGCTATCAAGCTGATGGTACGCGACTGTCTCCTCTTCTGTTGCAGAAATTTTTTGCATGGCTGCCCAATGAGTGGAATCCTTGCTATCAGCATCGGTATTCACGGTAATTACTGCTTTTGTAAACAAATCATCTGAAATCTCGGGATTAACATTATAATCAAAAAGAACCGTATTGAGATCAAAACCCACTTTAAGAAGTCCCATTAGATTAAGCCTGGCGCCCATATGATAATCCACCGGCATATAGATATTATCAACACCATAGGGGAAAAAACTTTGAACAACCAGGAGCGAATCCAAAAAGCCACTGGCATCCGCGGCTTTATTTACACCAACTGCAACTTTCGCCAGATCATAAGTATCAGCAGTTATATATATATATCCCATAAGGCCGGCATCAAGGGTATCATCGGGTGTCATTGAAATCTTGTACACCGAATGATTGTCTATAGCTACTGTATCAGTGATTCGGAAATAGTAGTATTTAAATGAATTGTTTGAAAGGGGGCCTGGTACAGTACCGGCAAATAAATTCACTTCATCGGCATAAAAATCCTGCACTAACCTTCCACCTGTAAGCGTATTCACATATGATGGAATATTTGCAGTCTGCTTTCTGGCAATAATAATATCCTTACTCTTTGTTCCTTTTCGGTAACCGGTACTTTGATTTTCGAATATGCCTGCAATTTTTTGTTTGGCTGTATCAGGTCCGTCATATAGAATACCTACGCCACTGGAATTACCTGTGACTACCTTTTCTGATGTTTTAAAAGATAACTTCGTGTATGCCTGGAATATGTACGCCTGGAGTTTTTCATTTCTCAGATGTTTTCGGGCAATCGCTTGTTTAATGATATGGATCGCCGGATTTTCACCCGGTTTAATTGTAACTGCCGGTAATGCAACTGATGAAGGTGTGAGTGAAAAGGTAAGTCCGGTTTTCTTATCAGAAAGCACTACTGTCTGCGTATCACTCTGATACCCCATAAATGAAGCTACCAAATGATAGGTCCCCGGTTTAAGACGTAATTCAAAATCGCCGAGTGAGTTTGTGGTTGTACCTTTTGTTGAACCAACAACCCGTACTGTTGCAAAAGAAAGAGCATCCTTTGTTCTCCGATCTGTTACCTTCCCGGTTATCAAACTATTTTGCGCCAGTATGCCGGATTGTATACCCAGAAAAACCGCGATAAAAAAAACAATTCGTTCTTTCATTACTACTATTACTTCCTTACTTTTAGAATGTATTTATTGCGTACCATAACTGAAGTTTTCACGGAATACGTGCTGCAATTATACAGTAAAAATTGAATTTGCAACCTGGAATAATATACATTCCATAATTAATTACTTACAGAAAAATGATTTATTGGTTTATATTAATGATAGCCGGTCTGTTCGAAATACTATGGGCAACGGGCTTGAAATATTCTGAAGGATTTCGGGATCCTCTGTGGAGTGTAATTACTGTTATAGGCATGATTATTAGCATGGGCGGACTGGCTTTTGCAGTTAAACAGTTGCCAATTGGGACTGCCTATGCTGTTTGGACAGGTATAGGGGCAGTCGGAACGGCAATCGCGGGCATTATATTCTTTCAGGAATCTCGCGATCCGTGGCGTATTTTCTTCGTTGTGCTTATTATTGTTGGTATTGCAGGACTTAAATATGTATCCCCGAAAGTCTAGTGGAATGAAAAACCGTTTGTTTTGTACGTATACTATGCTCATGATAATGAGCATTACATTTATACCTTCCAAAAACAATTGTGCATTTGCTCAGGTAAAATCAAATTTGGAAATACTCAATTCATTTGCCGATTCTGCATTCAGCCAGATCATGCCGGCTATGCACTCGATTCACGCGAACCCCTCTTTGCAATTGGTATCGCCAACCCACGCTCAAATACTTGAACCCAGAATAAGAGAAGATTTTAAGTTCCTGTTTATGGCCCGTTCCTTATTTGACGACACGACCTCAAAATCCAAAATAATTTACAACCTGGAAAAGGTTGAGTTAAACTATCCTGAGTTATACAGGGATGGATTTCTGGGTAATTATTATTTCACCCGTTCTATTGTTTTTTCCGGTTCCTTAAGTTATGTGTATCGAAGTCAAATAATAAAAAAGGATTTTTCATTCGTACACCTCGATACACTTAAACTCGAACAAAAAGACCAAATAGAGAATTCCGGTTTCCAAATAACACAAAAACAATTACCGTCGGAACCATTTTTTGTTTCGCTTACTGAACCTCTGATTGTGACTGCTACTCTGGTAATTTCCGTATATCTGCTTTTTACCACAAGAGGATCTAATTAAGCATAGCCTGCGTGTAATTGTCAGGACTTTGGTTTGTGCCTTAACCGTAAAGTGTCAACGATATCCTGCAATGCTATGCCCTGCTCCGCAAGCATAACAAATACGTGAAAAAACAAATCCGCCACCTCGTTTTTCACCTGCTCTGTATCGCGGTTCTTCGCTGCGATTACACTTTCAACTGCTTCCTCTCCAACTTTTTGGATAATCCTGTCACTTCCACGTTCAAAGAGTCGCGTTGTATATGATCCTTCAGGCATCTGTTCTTTACGCGTCAGTATCAGATTGTAAAGTTCCTGAAGAAATTCAATATTAGCCGGCTGTTCTTTAGCAAAGCAGGTAGGGGCGCCTGTATGGCAAACGTTTCCTTCAGGAACCACAGTAATAAGCAACGTATCATTGTCGCAATCCGGGACGATTGAGTCTACATGTAAATAATTCCCCGAAGTCTCCCCTTTTGTCCAAAGCGTACTTCTGGTACGGCTATAAAAAGTAACCAACCCTGATTGAATCGTTTTTTGCAGGGCCTCCTGATTCATAAATCCAAGCATAAGCACCGATCCATGTACTTTATGAATAATTATTGCCGGTATTAATCCCTGTAATTTATCAAACCGCAGTGTTTCAATGTTTATCATTCTATTTGGTCCTTATCTAATTTCAATTCCTTGTAGTTTCAATTCATTTTTTAGTGCCGGCAGAGGGATATCGCCATAGTGAAATATTCCGGCTGCAAGGCATGCATCTGCATTGCCTTCGTTGAAGGCAACAACAAAGTCATTTACAGAACCCGCACCGCCAGATGCTATTACAGGTACCGAACATTCATTTGAAAGTATTTTCAGCAGGTTAATATCGTATCCATTTCGGGTTCCGTCGCAATGCATAGCCGTTACGAGTAATTCACCGGCACCCAGTTCTTCACATCGTTTACACCAGGCTATTCCTTCAAGCTCTGTCTTATCCCTTCCTCCGCGAATATATACTTCATAGCCCGAAGCGCTCTGTAATACATCCACAGCTGCTACAATAGCCTGCGAACCAAACTGCCGGGAGGCTTCGGTAATAAATTCCGGGTTTTGCACAATCGATGTGTTTAACGATACTTTATCAGCACCTGCCCGCAATACACTTTCTATATCTGCCAATGTGCTAATCCCGCCCCCGACGGTAAAGGGAATACTAATTACTCTTGCAGTTTTTTCTACAAAATCCCGCAGAGTTTTTCTTCGTTCGGCTGATGCACTAATATCCAAAAATACCAACTCATCCGCTCCCTGACCGGAGTAGAGTGCTGCCAATTCGACAGCGTCGCCTGCATCTTTTAAATTAATAAAATTTGTACCTTTAACCACCCGTCCGTCTTTTACATCCAGACAAGGTATAATTCGTTTAGCAGGCATAATCTAAAATCTCCTTATGGGTAATATTACCGGAATACCATGCTTTACCCATTATAATTCCATACAATTTCATCTTTTGGGCTGCCTGTATGTCTTCAATACTTTTAACTCCGCCTGAAGCAATAAATGACCTGTCTGGAAATTCTTTTTGAAGTCTTTCATACATTTGAATATTTATTCCACTTAACATTCCGTCACGCGAAATATCTGTACAGAGATATTGTTCAACTCCCAATTTACTGCAATAGTTAATATGCTCATAATCAGATATATTGCTTTCCGATTGCCAACCGTGCACGGCAACCTTATTTCCTTTAACATCCACCGAAGCAATTATTTTATCGGCACCAATAGTTTTGCATACCTGTTCAAAAAGCTTCGGTTCTTTTATTGCCAACGAACCAATAACAATAAAATCTATTCCAACATCCTGCAGACGAAGCACGTCATCAAGTATGCGAATTCCTCCCCCGAATTCAATACATAAACGTGTGTTCCGCTTAATGGCTTTTAGCATATCCCAACAGGATATAATCCCATCACGCGAGCCGGCTAAATCTACTATATGTATCCTGCCGAAACCAAGCGATTGGAATATTTCAGCCTGTGCGGGAACAGATTCATTATATACCGTTACTCTGTCATAACGGCCTTGCTCAAGGCGTACCGCCTTACCATTAAGAATATCAATCGCGGGAATTACAACCATATCTCAGCCTCAACAAATTTCTATGAAATTACGTAATAATGCCTCTCCAACTTCAGCAGATTTTTCCGGGTGAAACTGGACGCCATAATAATTATTCTTCTGTACTGCCGCAGTAAATATACTCCCATGCTCAGAAAAGGCTATACTATTTTCCGTAACGGGTACAAAAAATGAATGGGCAAAATAAAAATATGCACCGCGCGGAATGCCGGCAAACAATGGAGAAGATTCTTCATTCGTGTGAATCCTACACCATCCCATATTAGGAACTTTCAAGCCGGATTGGTTAAATTTTTTACAATGAAAGGGTATTACTCCCAGACAAGTTGTATCACCTTCATCTGAATATTCACCAAGTAACTGCATCCCCAAACAAATACCAAGAACAGGCTTACTAGTTGATTGCAAATAACTCCCTACACCTTCTCTATCTATGGCCTCCATTGCAGATTTCGCATAACCAACGCCGGGGAAAATAATCCGCTCGCATTGTTCGAGAATTTTCACATCATTTGTAATTACAAATTTTTGATGAAGTCTTTCCAGGCTGTACGTAACAGAAGCTACGTTACCGGCGCCATAATCGATTATTCCTATCATAATATACCTTTCGTAGAGGGTAAAGCTCCTCCTGCTCTGTTATCCACCCTGCATGCTTCATTCAATGCTTTGGCGAATGCCTTAAACAGTGCTTCTATTTTGTGGTGGTCATTCAGCCCGGAGGCTTGCAGATGTATATTGGCTTTAAGTCCCATAGCTACCGCTCTAAAGAATTCTGCTGTAAGTTCCGTTGGAAATTCTCCAACTTTTTCACGGGTAAATTTAACTTCCAAATTACAATATGCCCGACCTCCTAAATCCAAAAGACAGGAAGCATCAGCATCGTCCATCGGGAGAGAAAACGCGTATCGTTGAATTCCTTTTTTCTCGCCAAGCGCCAAATTTAGTGCTTCGCCTAATACGATGCCGACATCCTCAACAGTGTGGTGCTCGTCCACATGTAAATCCCCTTTGCATTCTGCCAAAAGACTAATATTGCCGTGCCTGGCTATTTGTTCCAGCATATGATCAAAAAAACCAATACCTGTTTGAACAATACACATACCCGGTTGATCAAGATTTACCGTTAAATCTATACTTGTTTCTCTTGTAACCCGGGATAATTGCGCTTTCCGTTCCAATAGTTTCGAGACCTGCTCTCGCAAAGTTCCTAGGGCCCACTTACAGTCGGGTTGTGCCATGGGGTCCCAGAGGGCTTCAATTTCCTCGGCGCAGAATAGATCGTTCATTTCATTAATCATCGTGCTCGAGATAACTATTTCATAACCTCGCTCAGCGATTTTATTCAAAACCCCGATTAGCCCCGCGCAAACAGGGTTTTCCGGATATTCCAGAACAAATCGACCATCAATTATCACCTGTTTCATTTAACCTCCGTTGCAAGAGCAATTCTTGTATTCCTTTCAGTAGAGCATCATTTTCCTGCCGTGTACCCACAGTAACCCTTACACAATCCATCAGTAAGGGTTGGGTTCCCCTGTCTCGGATTACTATTTTTCTATTCATCAACTCCTTTTGCAATTGAGAAGCCCCTTCATAGCGAATGAGAATGTAATTTGTTTCACTCGGATAGAGGATTGCCTCCGGGAGTATTTTCTGCAACTCTTTATATAAATACTCACGTTCAATACACATTTTCACAATATTGCTTTTCATCAATTCAATGTTGGCCATTGCATGTAAGAATAATTTTTCGGTAGAAACATTTATTGAATACGGCGCTTTAATCCGAAAAAGATAACTAATTGTTTCCTCATTTGCGATCGCGTATCCAAGCCTTATAGCAGCAAGCCCCCATGCCTTTGACATAGTCCGCAGTACAATTAGCCGGGAATTACTTTTTACCAGATCAATTACCGAATTTGAAGGAGACCCAAAATCTATGTATGCCTCATCTACCACAACTATACCCCGGTAATTTGTGAGAATCATCTGAATTTGTTCTCTCTCCAGGATATTGCCGGTTGGGTTATTCGGTGAGCACAGGAATATAATTTTTGTATTAACTTCAACAGATGCTAATACATTTTCTGCATTGAGTGTAAAATCATTATTAAGCAAACACTTTTTAACGCCCACGTTCTGTATTCTGGCACTTGTTTCATACATACCATACGTTGGTTCAACAACGAGGATGCTATCGAGAGATGGTTCAGCAAACAATGTAATAACCAGATTTATTATTTCATCAGATCCCACGCCAAAAAAAATGGTACTATCCTCTATCTGTAAGTACTTTGCCAACGCCTGGCGCATCGCGCGTTGAGCCGGATCTGGGTAGCGGTTAAATGAAAATTCCTGCCCCGGCAAACATGAGCCAAATGCGGATTCATTCGCATCGAGGAATATACCTTCGGAGCTATTATAAATATCTCTTGCTGACTGATATGGCGTAAGGGACTTTAAGTGAGGTCGAATTAGCTCGCTAATCATTTCCCCTCCAAACGAATTAGTACAGCATTCTTATGGGCAAACAGATTCTCTGCATCGGCAAGGGCGCTAATAACAGGCTCTAAATTGGAAAGCCCTTCACGGGTGATTTGCTGAACTGACATGAATTTACCAAAAGCTTCAACTGTTACACCACTGAAAGCCTTCGCGTAACCCGATGTAGGCAGGGAATGGTTCGTGCCACTCGCGTAGTCTCCGGCGCTTTCAGGAGTATAATCGCCCAGAAATACAGATCCGGCATTATAGATTTTATCAAGAAGCTCTTCAGGCTTAGTTGTCTGAATAATCAGATGTTCCGCAGCATAATCATTGGCAATTTCAACCGCTTCATTCAGACTATCTACTTTTACCAGATACGAGTGCTGAAGTGAACCCCGAACATATTCGGCTCTTGGCAGAAATTGTAGCTGTCGTTCAATTTCGATTTGAACCTCTTTATATATACGGGATGAATCGGTAATGAGTATGGCCTGGGAATCAAATCCATGTTCGAGTTGTGCCAGAAAATCAGCAGCAATGTAATTAGCACGCGCGCTTTCATCAGCGATAATCATTACTTCGCTCGGGCCTGCGGGCATATCAATTGCACAGCCATCCGGATCAGAACTTACCTGAATCTTTGCTTCTGTTACAAATTGATTTCCCGGGCCAAATATTTTTTCAACCGAGGGTATTCCTTCCACGCCATATGCTAACATACCAACAGCCTGAGCCCCGCCAACAGTATAGACTTCCTTGATTCCACATACAGATGCGGCATACAGCACTGCCGGATTAACATTTTTAGCTGCCGGAGTGCATAATACAATTCTTCTGCAGCCGGCAATTTGCGCAGGCACACCAAGCATCAATACAGTCGAAGGTAATACTGCAGTACCTCCGGGTATGTACAAGCCAACTGAATCAAGAGGACGGAAAATTCTTTGACACATAACTCCCGGCATTGTCTCAACAGTATACGATTCCGGTTTCTGCCTATTATGGTAGGTTAATATATTAGTATAAGCCTGCTGAATAGCGTTTTTTAATTCCAAAGAAATTTCTTTTTCGGCTTCTCTGAATTCCTCATCCGAAACACGTAAGTATTCCCTTTCATTCATATCAAAACGGCGGCTGAACGATATTACTGCTTCTCTCCCCTCCTGTCGTACCGTTCGCAGAATATCTTTTACCGTATTCTTAACGAGAGTATTTTTTTCAGAAGGCCGTGGAAACCTGCAACCGTTTTCTCGAATTTCCGTTATTGTTATTGTATTCATACTTCACTCTTATTATGGAATCATGTTTTCAATTGGTAATAATAATATGCCTGAAGCACCTTCCCGTTTCAGTTTATCGACTATTTCCCAAATATAGTCAGAGGGAATAACCGCGTGAATAGCAACCATTTCATCGTCCGCAAGCGGTACAATTGTAGGGCTTCGTAGTGCGGGTATTAAGCCAATTGTACGGTCCACAGCAGTCTTCGGCAAATTAAGCATCAGATATTTAGAACTACGGGCGGCCTGTACAGAACGGATCCTTCGCAGGAAATCATTTAATATTTCTGTTTTACGTAAATCTTTTTCCAACTCAGGCGAGGCAATCAAAACGGCCTGCGACTTAAAAATCACCTGACCCTTTTTTAGCTTATTCACCATTAATGTGTTGCCGGTTGAAACAATATCACAGATTACATCCGCTATTCCCAGCGCGGGTGCAATTTCTACAGAACCGGAAATTTCTATCACCTTTGCCTGTATGTTATTATCCTGCAGATATTTTTTTACTATACGGGGATATGAAGTTGCAATACGCTTCCCGTTCAGTTCTTGTGGTAACTGAATATCCATATATTCGGGATATGCCATCATGAGTTGGCACCCGCCGAAACCAAGATTCTCAAGTTCAACGACCTGAGCTTCCTTTTCCACGAGCACATTTTCCCCGATAACTCCCAAATCTGCTACACCATCCTGAACATATTCAGGAATATCATCATCTCTCAGAAATAATATGTCAGCAGGAAATCCCGGCGTGGCCACTACCAGCCTGTCACCGTAATTCTCTACCCGAAGGCCGCACAGATTAAACAGTTCAAGGGACTTTTCAGTTAGTCTGCCTTTTTTCTGAATAGCGATTTTCAAATTGCCGTTATTTTGTATTGTCATTATGATAATCCTTTAAAACAAAAAACCCCGGCAGAGCCGGGGTCTTAATGTTCGAAAATTTAGTATTCAAAAAACATGTATTTCACCGCCGGCACCCGAAGTGCATGGTATGATGGTGAAACGCATGATGTAAATTCAAATTTTTCATAAATCAATTATAACAAAAGCTGAAGGCCAAATCAAGAAAAAATTACAAATTAATATTGCTTCGCAGAAAAATTGCATAATTATGCATTTATTTCACTAAATAGTTATATTAATCGGGATTTTAACGGTAAAGCAAGATCCTTCATGTATAGCACTCTCTACCGAAATTTCGCCATGAAGTTTCTCGACAAATCGTTTGGTTATGGTTAATCCAAGCCCTGACCCCTCAAAGGATCTGTTAAATCCCTCGCTTACCTGCCTGAACTCATCAAAAATCATGGACAATTTTTCTTCCGGAATGCCAATCCCGGTATCCTTCACATGGATAAGGCAATGAGCTTCGGTACGAGTTTCCCTATTCCAGGCAACAAATTCCAAGGTAACTGTTACAGTACCCTGTAATGTGTACTTTATGGCATTATTTACAAGATTGGTTACAACCTGACGCATCATCCGCTCATCAGAATGAACCTCAATTACCGGATATTCGGGTTTGTATTCAAGATGCAAATTCTTCTGTTGCGCGGCCGGAGTAAAATGTTTCAAAATATCTTCAACAAGTTGAACGATATCAAATTGCGTAATTTGTAAATCTACCTTTTCCGCTTCAATTAACGAGAGATCCAATATTAAATTTAACGTATCCAGCAGCCTCCTGCCGCTCCGGTAGATTGTACTGCCAATTGAATGAACTCTTTCCTCCTGATATTCATCTTTCAGAATTTGTGAATAGCCCAATATGCTGTTCATTGGCGTACGTAGTTCGTGACTCATGTTAGCAAAGAAACTGGATTTCACTCTCGACATTTCTTCCGCTTTATCTTTAGCCTCAACGAGATCAGCTTCCATTTTTTTACGCTGAGTAATATCTTCTTTGATCGCCACAAAGTTTGTAATTAATCCATTATGGTTTTTAATTGAGAAAATGGCAGAAGATTCCCAAAACAGTTCACCGTTCTTTCTTCTATTCAGGAACTCTCCCCGCCAAATATCACCATTGGTAATTGTAGCCCACAATGACCGATATTCTTCGGAAGAGGTATGCCCGGTTTTCAGGAAGCCCGGGGTTCGTCCAATCACTTCTTCCCGCGAATAACCGGTTAGCTGAGAAAAAACCGGATTAACATATTCGATCCTGCCTTTTGCGTCGGTAATCATAATAGTTGCGGGGTTTTGCTCAATAGCGCTGGAAAGTTTGGTAATTTCCTGTTCTACTTTTCGAACGTTCGTTATATCGCGCATGAGTGTGCATAGAAATACGCCGGCACGTGTTTGAGTTATATAAGTTATCTCCTCAATATGTCCAATTTCACCGCTTCGGCGTACTATTTTTCGATGTTGAATTTTGTTCAGCCATTTATCTGTGCCTTTTTCAATTGCGTTAAAGTACTGCTTACGCAGGAAATTATAATACTGACTTGTACGCAATTCCGGGGCAAGGAATTGAAATGATGTACTGATAAAGTCTTTACCCAAAACTTCAGCTTTTTCATAACCGGTAATAGATTGCATTGCTTTATTCCATTCGGTTATTTTCAGTTCGTCATTAATAACAACAATACCGTCATGGGAATTCTCTACTAAGCCGCGTAATTGTTCCTGGCTTTCCAACAAGGCTTCTTCCACCATTTTACGCTCATTTACGCTACGCATGATGCACTGAATGCCGACTACCTGTCCTTCCTGCGTGTACGGCTGTCCGGTAACAGAAACCCACAAAAATCCACCAGCTTTTTGGTGCAAACGAAATTCAAAAGGGCCGGTAATTCGCGCGAACGCGCCCGTAACAGACATCAGAACCGAGCTTATATCCTGAGGATGGATATACTGCAATATCGATTCACCCATCATTTCCTGGGCTGTATATCCGGACAGGTTACTAATATTCTCACTTACGTAAGCAATTCGAGAATTGCTATTGAGTCGGAAAATTGTATCAGTAATATTTTCTACTAAGGTTCGATATTTATACTCGCTTTCAGCTAATTGAGTTTCCTTAATCGTCCTTTCAAGCTCTGTTGCAACTCTTGCAGAAAAAATTCGCAGGAGAGAATCAATAAATACCGTATTTACTACGCTACGGTCAAACAGCAGGAACATTATACCGATCACTTCACCGGCCGAATCAAGTAACCGGATACCTGCATATGAAGCCATCCCCTTACCGACTCTGCCATTTTGGATATTTACCAACCACTCAACATTATCGGCGAACACGGAACGCGGAGATAAAATAATATCTGCAAGCGGGGTATCTTTCATGAAGAGTGAAAAATTATTTTCAATGACACCTTCGCGGCAAAATGCGAGTGATTGAATTTCGTACTCGTCAAAAGGTGTAAAACTGCCAATAAATACCTGTCGCGCACCGGTTGCCCCGGCGATGTGGAGTGCTACCGACGAAAAGAATTCATTGCCTGTTGCAGCAGAGATACCTTCGGCAATTCCTACTAATAGCTCTTCCTGATTTTTCCTTTCGGTAATGTCACTTGAAAAACCAAAAACTGCTATTACTTCACCCGATTCATTACAAATAGGATATTTGGATGTTTCATACCAGCGCGGGCCCGAGCCAATATCCCGCTTTTCTTCGATATGCAAAGCAGCTTTACTTTGTATTACTTTTTGATCTTCCTGGTAAAATTGCAGCGACTGTTCGGCAAATCCCAAATCCTTATCTGAAAGTCCCTTTAAATCAGCCTGAGCGGGTAAATTCATATCCTGGTTGAACTTAGGATTCGTTAACAAATATCTGCCATCCAGCCCTTTAACCCAAATTCTCTTATCAATATTTTGTATTACTGCATTAAGGTAGGTGTATGCTTCCAGAAGATCTTTCTGAACTTTCTTATAATCCGATACATCCCGAATGATAACCATCATTCCCCGATAAATATCGCGTTCATCAAACAAATACTTGGTTACAATTTGTAGTGATCTGATTTTTCCTTCGGCGCTCAGCAAGTCAAGGCTGTATTGAAAATGTTTAGCAGAGCCTTTTGGTGGAAGGGTTATATTATCTGTTGGCAAACCTGTTGTTATAAGTTGTCTCAGATGTTTTTCATAAAAACTCTGTAAAGCATCACCTAAAATATTCCGGGCTGCAGTATTATGGAAAGTCTGTCCTCCCTGTTCATTCAGAATCATTATTCCTTCATCGGGTTGCTCGAAGGCCTGTTGAAGGAACCAATTATCTTTCAAAAAACTATCCCGTTTTTCTTCTGTTTCCTCATCACCGGTTCTATGCCCGGCGATCAGCGGAAATATTGAAAATAACACCGATAGTAAAAGGAGCCCGCCGGTTCCTGGTTTTTCAGGAATCGTATTCGAGAATACACATTGGGGAGTATTAGTAGTTTTATTTGGAAGAGTGTCTTTCTTTCCTTCACTCACAAACAAAAGGACTAATAAGCAAACACAAAGAAAGAGAGCATTTCTCAAATTGCCTGGCTCTTTCGATCCCCACTCACAAACCCTAAATCCAATCATGTTCCGTAATTTCGATATAATGATTATAACCAGTACTTAATACTTCACAGGAAGTTTAATCCCCTGCCTCAATTATGTAATTATGTACCTGATCTAAAACAATTTAGTTATGAGGAACAATCACAGTGCCCTAGCCACAGATATGCAAGCCTGCATGGAAAGCTTCTATTTGATGGCATTTATAGTGCACAAAGTTAGCTTTTTTTTTATTTCCCTGCCATATTTTTTTACATTATTTTATAATAAAATTTAAATTGTGCAGGTACAGTGTCTCTAACTTTATTTTCTTTTGATTTTTCTTCTCCAATAGCAGTTTACTCATTATGCTTCGTCCTTAGTTCTGTGGTATATATTTTTGCGGCATGGAAATTAAGAAAAACTATTTTACCCGTGAACTTTCTTTATGCATTTCTGGCAGCAGGGTTCCTGTTGCGAATTGCGTTTTTGTTTGCCCAACCCACCGGCTCTGATGATTTTCATCGGTATATTTGGGATGGCAGTATTACTGCACATGGAGTTAATCCGTACAGATACGCGCCAAGTGCGCCTGAATTACAACAGTATGCAACCGAATCTATTCCTTCAAAAGTAAATTTTCCGGGGATGAAGTCGATTTACTTCCCTATCGCACAATTATTTTTTGTATTGGCGTATTACATCGGAGGGTATTCTGTTTGGGGCTTAAAAATCTTATTCCTGCTTTGTGAAGCATTTACCGTGTTTTTCCTATGGAGAACTTTGAATCTTTTAGAAAAGCCTAAAGTAAACTTGCTTCTGTACCTATTAAGCCCGCTTGCGGTTAGCCAAATTATTGTTGACCTGCACATAGACGGCTTTGGAATAATGCTTTTGGCCGGATTCATGTATTTTAGTCTTAGCAAAAAATTCATACCGGCTACGATATTTTTAGCGTTATCAATTCTTGTAAAACCTGCCGCGGTTATAATTGTGCCTCTCTACTTGCAAGTTTCCGAAAAAGCGATTCGATTAAAAATAATTGGAATTTTAGCTCTCATTGTTACAGCCCTTTTCATTCCATTTTTTCAATCTGCCAATCCATTAGCAGCCTTGTTGATGTTTTCAAAAAACTGGACTTTTAATGGTTTTGTTTTCAACCTAACCTTTATGGGCATAGCGAATAATCAGGCAGCCCGACTAATTTGCGGAGCTCTCTTTGTAATTACTTATTCTGCAATATTTTTCAGTTCACTTTCATTCCTAAAGAAACTCTATTTTGTGCAAATATTATTATTGCTGCTTTCTCCGGTTGTACACCAATGGTATGTACTCTGGCTGCTGGTTCTCCTGCCGGTTATACCAATGAGCAGCGGGGTCGTTTTCGCGGGTCTGATAAGTTTAAGTATCGGGACAGTATATAGCTATCAGGTCTGGGGGAAATGGCAGGAATTCACTCTGCTATTCTTTCTTGAATATCTTCCTGTGGTTGTTTTGCTAATATATGAGTTATATACAGAAAAGGCGCTTTTTTTCAACGCACCTTTTGTACAAAAAATATCTCGTATTGTTTATGAAAAATCGCGCAGACTACGATAAATATTTAATACAACGGCAAGCATCAGCATATTTAATATCAATGAGGTTCCACCATAGCTGACAAATGGCAGAGGGATACCAATTACCGGCAATAAACCTATTGCCATACCAAGGTTAATTATAAAATGACCGACATAGATAGAAAGAATGCCAATAATTACCAAAGAATAAAATTCATCCTTCACCATCAATGCAACTTTAAGAATGCGTATAAACATAACAATGTATAATACTACTACAACCGAACTGCCAATAAAACCAAATTCTTCACCAATAACACAAAAAATAAAATCTGTCCATTGAGCCGGTATAAAATGGAGTTGTGTTTGATTACCCGAAAGAAAACCTTTACCCCAGAAGCCGCCAGAACCAATTGCAATTCGGGCCTGTAGCGAATTATAACCCGCTCCAAGTGGGTCAGAATCCGGATCAACAAATGTTGCTATACGTTTTTTTTGATGGGGACTAAGTATATTATATACATTATCGACAAAAAATCCGGCCGAGAGGTTTACCGCGAAAATTGATCCGGATAAGAAAATATCTTTACGGAAAAAGATTAGAAGAACCGCACTGAGGACAAGAACAATTATCAGGTAAGTGGTACCGAATAATGCCGAGATAGCAACAACACCGGGACTGAGTACAAAAAACAACCCGAACGAGCTGACGCCACGCCAATATAACATAGCCAACAAAATACCAAAGAAAACGAACGAGCTGCCTAAATCGGGCTCGAGCATTATAAGTCCAACCGGCAGCATTCCTAAAAGCAATGTCACCGAGATATCTTTCATATTATCTATATCTGTTTGGTGCCTGCTTAAGAAAGTAGCTAGTACCAATACTGTTGAAAATTTAGCAAATTCAGAAGGTTGAACACTTAGCGGCCCCAGATGTATCCAGCATTTCTGTCCGCCGGTCACTTTACCGATAAATAGCACGAGCACCAGTCCAATGAGAGTAAGAGCATAACTGGGCCAGGCAACAACGCGAAGCCAGCGAATAGGAAGTGCAACAACAACAACAAATATAACAAAAGCTACGCCCCAGGAAATTGCCTGCTTTATATAATTCGAATGCTCTGCTACAGTACTTCTGGTTGCAGAATAAATTGCTAAAAGCCCAAGAAAGGTTAGTGCAGTAGCGATAAGAAAGGTAGGCAGATCAAATTTATCCTGAAAACGGTAATTTACACGGCTCATCTAATCCTCCTGATTCGGCGCAGGATTAGCAACTGTAACGCCCTGTACAGGTTGCCCCTTAAGTAAGTATGCTAACATAACTTTCTGAGCGATCGGCGCTGCCCAGGTGGCTCCGAAACCGGCATTTTCTACTAAAACTGCTACAGCAATTTTTGGATTATCAAATGGTGCAAATCCCATAAAAATAGAGTGATCTTTTCCATGAGGATTCTGCGCAGTGCCCGTTTTGCCGGCAAACATGATATCGCTTCTCTTAATATTTGTTGCAGTACCACCACCGTTAACCACCAGGAACATTCCCCTTTTTACAATATCAAATGTCTTTTGACTAATACCGGTATTTATTGGTTCAAATGGAAAAGGATGATACTGTTTTTTTTCATCCAAATACCCCTTTACAACGTGTGGTTTATACGATTTACCGTTATTTGCTATCAATCCGCAATATGAAGCTAACTGCAATGGCGTTAAGCTTACTTCACCTTGCCCGATTCCCAAACTAACCAAAATACCTTGCGGCCAGTTCTTACCATAGATTTTCTCGTAATACTGCGTACTTGGTATCAGGCCCCGTGCCTCTTCCATAATGTCTATGCCGGTTTTCTTACCGAGTCCAAATTTTTCGGCATACGTTTTCAACCTGTCAAGGCCAATTTTAAATATCAACTGATAGAAAAAAACGTTACAGGAATGTTCAATTGCCGATACAACATTTATAGCACCATGAGCGCCATGACATTTAAAACTACGCCCAAATGTAAATGAACCGCCGCAATGCAATGTTGTTGACTCATTAATCACTCCTTCTTCCAATGCGGTCATTGCACATAACACTTTAAATGTAGATCCCGGAGGGTGTGCGGCCATAGTTGCACGATTAAATAGTGGCTTTGCCGGATCCGTATAGAGCTGCTGGATATATTCTTTGGGAGTAAAGTATGAAAATTCATTAAGATCATAAGTGGGCGAACTTGCCATTGCAATAATCTCGCCTGTAGAAGGTTCTATTGCTACAACCGCTCCAATTTTTCCTCGTAACTCTTTTTCAGCAGTTTTCTGAGCATTGGCATCGAATCCTAAAACAAGATCTTCGCCCTTTACCGAAGGAATATTCTTTAGTTGCTTGAAATTGTGTACTTCACGCCTTCGTGCATCAACAACTACATACTTATACCCTTTTACACCTCGCAGCACCTGTTCATACTTTCTCTCAATACCGTTATAACCAATCAGATCGCCGGGCGCGTAATAATCATCATCTTCCAACTGCTTTGGTGAAATCTCTTTTGTATAGCCATAAACATGTGACGCCATCACCGAATCCAAATACCCGCGTTGCATTTCAATAATATAGCTAACACCTGGCAATTGGGACGAGTTTTCTTCTACCCAGCCTACGGCCTTAAAATCAACTCCCCGTTTGACTTTTAATGGAACGAATCTAGAAAATTGTTTATTCTTTTGCAGTAATGAACGAACAGTGCCTTCGGGAACGCCACAGATTTGTTCGAGAAGTGAGTTCTTCGTAGTATCATATTCAGCGGGAACAATTCGAATGGTATATGTTGGAGTGTTTTCCACGAGCAACTTCATATTGCGATCATAAAAAACCCCGCGAAGCGGAATGTCCTCGATAGGCTTAACGCTATTCTCTGCAGATTTTTCATCATATTCGCTGTGTTGAACAATCTGTAGCTGAAACAACCGCAAACCATAAACAGCCCCCAAAATCATTATGATAAAATAGACAAACGTTCTGCGATATCCTTCGCCTGAGAACGCTTTCATAATGAACTCCTTTTGGGATATAATACTGCCACGAATCCACTTACCAGCCCCGTGTACATCGCGGGCAAAATACCTTGCCTGAATAATGTCATAAATAAATTGCTTGAAGCATCAAAGTCGGCTATAAGCGAGAACAGGAAAGAGTTAATTGTAGCTGCCAAAATAACAATGAGAACAAAATAGTAGCTGCTGATATAGCGCTCTGAAACCTGGTCCTTGTAGAAAAAACCTATAAAAAAAATCGCTATACTTTGAGAAAGCATTGTTGCACCAACAGCAGACCCACTAACCATATCGAACACGAAACCAAAAATTGCCGCGGCGGTTAATCCCCATAATCTTCCCAGCCTCAGCGTGAATAATACCAGAATAATAATTCCCAGATCCGGTATTATCCCCTCGATTCTGATAATGGGAATAACTGTAAGCTGTAAAATCAGCAACGGGATATAAAGGAGATATGGAAAGATTTTAGCGAAATCAATACGTAGCATCAGTGTATTTCAAATGGTTTTACAGTTGAATAGTTCATGAATATAAAAGCATACTCTACGCGTTCAAGATTTGCAGTAGGCTCCAGTTCAACGATATACATATTCCCTTCCTCGGGATTCAAAACTTTTTTAACTCTTCCAACCGGGCAAGGGGTATTCATAATAGAACTGGAAACAGAAGTGACAAAACGATCACCCACCCGGATATCAGCAGTTTTGGGAAGATTCGAAACGAGTAATTGTGTACCATTCCATCGCATAATCCCCTGATATCGCGTTCTCTCCTCCTGCACAATAAGTTTCAACTCAGAAGTTTTTAACGTATGGACAACGGCATAACCTCCGGTGGCAAAAGATACCACACCAACTAAACCTGCATCGGTAATGAGGGGAAGCCCTACACGAATACCATCATTGGTTCCCTTGTTCAGTGTAAAATTGCTTTCAGCGTTAAGCATAGATTTCATCATAATGCGTACAGGCAGCAATTTATAGGTTGAGGTATCCTGAAATTTTTCCAACGATTCAAGATCTTTATGCGTCAGCGAAAATTTCCTCAGTTTGCTTACCTCAAGCATAAGCTCGGCATTGCGAGTACGAAGATATTCAATTTCACTACGTAACCCGGCAGGTGAAACAACACTTGAAGTAACAGAGGACACCGCCGCGAATGTACCGAAGAGAAAAGTCCGGAAATGTTTAATCGAGGAGGAATCGTTTTGAGACAACAATCCTAAGCTTACAAGAATTATAGTTAATAAAACTATATATTCTTTAAACGATTCCCATAGCTCCTGTAAGAAACGAAACATTAAAATCTTCTATTACGAACTAAAACGCGGGAGTAGTGATTAATGTTTTCAATAACTTTACCAACACCACGCGCAACAGCTGTTAATGGATCTTCATCAACATGCACCGGTAAGTTGGTTTCTTTACGAATTCTTTCTGCAAGGCCCTTTAACATAGCACCGCCGCCGGTAAGCATAATGCCCCGGTCAAGAATATCCGCGGATAGTTCCGGAGGTGTTCTTTCAAGTGCCTGTTTAACAGCATCAATAATCTGTTGCACAGCCTCGGTAAGTGCTTCACGAATATGAACAGATGAAACTTCAGTAGTTTTCGGCACACCACTTACCAGATCGCGTCCTTTAACCTGAATGGTTAATTCTTCACGCAATGGGATAGCGGAGCCTACTTCGCATTTAATAGCTTCAGCAGTTTTTTCGCCGATAAGAATGTTGTAATTTTTTTTGAAGTATTGGATTATCGCGTTATTCATTTCATCACCGGCTATACGAATAGATTCCTCGGTAACAATACCCGATAATGCAATAACCGCGATTTCGGTTGTTCCACCACCAATATCGATAATCATAGCGCCCATTGGGGCATCAACGTCTATTCCTATACCAATAGCGGCCGACATAGGTTCTGCAATAAGATGAACTTCCTTGGCACCGGCATGTTCTGCACTATCACGAACAGCACGTTTTTCAACCTCGGTAATACCACTGGGAATTGCAATAACAATTCTGCGGCTCGATACAACACCCGAATTTACCTGTTTAATAAAAGCCCGGATCATGCCTTCAGCAATTTCAAAATCTGCAATAACACCATCACGCATCGGGCGCGTAACCCTTATCTCACGGTGTTCTTTACCCAACATTTCTTTCGCACGATTGCCTAATGCAATAATTTTTTTGGTACTTCTATCGTAGGCAACAATAGAAGGCTCGTTTAATACAATGCCTTTTCCTTTTACGTAAATAAGAGTATTTGCCGTCCCGAGATCCATCCCGATATCAGACGAAAACAAATCAAAAATACCCATAGAACTCAATTTCCTGCAATTTAGATTTAAAGGACTAAATTACTAAAAAATTCACTGATACGAATGAAAAAAATTCGGTTTTTTATGGAATTATAACAAATTATACGAATATTTAACTGCGGTAAGGTACATTTTAAACCTGGCAGCATATTCATTTCCCCCACAGGATTCCGCTTCGCTCAGGTGTTTTTTGCCCAGATCTGAATCGCCACTCATAAAAGCTGCACGGGCAGCATCCAGATGAGCAAAAGCCGCGATCCAATTTTGCCGGGAATCGGTTATCTTTGCAGCTTGGGATGAAGCACCGTACGCGGCCTTAGCATTATGGTTCTCCAAATATGCCCGCCCGATTTGGTAATTGATCTCACCAAGCAACACTTTATGCTTAATAGAGTTTTTCAGATTAAATAACGAATCAACCGCCTCAGCAGCTCTGGCCTGGTCGATCATGTTGCTGAATTGTATCAACCTGATATCCTCAGGATCACATCCGTTTTTTTGATAATACACTGCCATTTTCCTGGCGAATATATCATCATCTATCGATGGATTGCCCGCCTTTGCTCTCTCAAAATATTTATCAGCTTCATTCACCAAACCTAAGCTAATATTACAAATAGCCAGTCGTAATGCGGCAAGCCCGGTATAGCTTTTATCAGTACCACTCATTAAAAATTTATTGTAATATCCCCGCGCAATCGAAAAATTGTTCAGCTTAAATTGCACTTCACCCAGTAAAAATTCCGAATATGCTTTAAGCTGTCTGAATGGCATGTTTTTGTTTTGCACTATCTTGCCAAGTATAGCGTTAGCCGATTTTAAATTATGGTTCTTGATATGTACTACGGCAAGCGTATATTGGAAAAGGGCATTTGCCGGGTATTTTTTTTGAAGTTCCAAAAGGACTTTTGTACTACCTTCGTAATCCATCAGGTAATCGGATGATATCTGCGCGAAATAGAATTGAGATTCAACCTTAGTGAGAACGGCTTTATGAGCTGCTGTATTCAGGAATTGAATACCCTCCTTAAAGTTTGCATCAAAGCCAATAACCGAAAGCGCCCAACGGAATGTAGCAGGAACCTGCGATAAAGCGAACTTAAACAGCCCCTGGCCAAGATATGCATCATAATTTTTTGGGTTAACTTCCAATACATCCTTAAGGAATGAATTTGCCTTTTGGCTTGCCCAAATCATATCGAGAAACTTCTCAGCTTTTCCGAACGCTATTACACGTTGCGTGTACAAATTACCAATTAAGAGATTAGCACGCTGGGCTTTTGCTTTATCACTTAATTGTTTACGCGCTTTCTCGATTGCTGTTCCCGAATAATTTACAAATTGGTCATAATCTTTTGATGAAGAGTTTCCCATATAATTCCACAGGTATAATTGGGCATACCCGTAATAACCCTGAGGATCCTCAGGGTTATTATGAATTATCTGATCAAAACATTGAGTTGCCTGGGCGAAATCAAAATTAAAAAGGTATTCATTTCCTGCTTGCAATAATTCATCAGGGGTCCCTTCAGAAAAGAGAAAGCAAGTACATGCCCACACAATAAAGAGGGCTTTCAAGAGTAATTTCATGTATGGCGCTACTTTGCTATGCTATAATCTAATGAAGCCTTTATGAATTCCCTGAAAAGCGGATGCGCTTTAACTGCACGCGATTTCAATTCAGGGTGGAATTGGCATCCAACGAACCAACGATGCCCTTCTAATTCAATCATTTCAACAAGCTGCCTATCCGGAGAAAGCCCGCTGAAAATAATTCCTTTATCGGCCAGTTCGCGTCGGAATTTATTGTTTACTTCAAAACGATGACGATGGCGTTCAATTATGTAATCATTACGATACGCTTCGAAAGTTTTTGTCCCGGGTTCAATCATACATGGATAAGAACCGAGACGCATAGTACCGCCCAGGTTTTTAATATTTTTCTGGTCCGGCATATAATCAATTACAGAATACTTACCCGTCTTGAATTCGGAGCTGTTTGCTTTAGACATTCCGCATACGTTACGGGCAAATTCAATAATTGCACATTGCATCCCGAGGCAAATTCCAAAGAAAGGGATATTGTTTTCTCTCGCGAAACGAATGGCTTGAATTTTTCCTTCCACTCCACGTTCACCAAATCCACCGGGAATTAGAATACCGTGCACACCATCAAGAAGTTCATGCATTTTTTCCGGATCGCACTCTTCCGCATTTATTAATCGTACTTTAACTTTTGCGTTATTCATCGCTCCGGCATGGATAAATGACTCCATTATACTTTTATAAGCATCGCTATGATGAATATATTTGCCGCATAACGCAACCTCAACTTCATGCGCAGGCGATTTAATTTTCTGCACTAGGTTTGTCCAGTCATCAAGCTTTATTTTCCTGTCTGCCAGGCCTAATCGGCTTAAGATCAACTGATCCAATTTTTCTTTATAAAGCACTAATGGCACTTCATAAATAGTGGAACAATCATAAGCAGATATTACAGACTTGGTATCAACATTACAGAAAAGGGCTATTTTTTCTTTCAGCCCTGTAGCCAATTTTTTTTCTGAACGGCATACAAGAACATCCGGTTGTATCCCCAATTCAAGCAATGCTTTTACGCTATGCTGGGTTGGTTTCGTTTTTACTTCGCCTGCCGAGGCAATAAATGGAACTAATGTAACATGAATAGAAATTGTATTCTTTCGTCCGACCTGTAACATCAATTGCCGCATGGCTTCTATATATGGCAGGCTCTCAATATCGCCTACTGTGCCGCCAATCTCAGTGATAATGATATCATACTCACCACTCTCGCTGAGTTTTTTCATTCGGTTTTTGATTTCATCGGTGATATGTGGAATTACCTGAACTGTTTCGCCAAGAAAATCACCACGTCGCTCGCGCCGGATTACTGCATCATAGATCTGACCGGTCGTAACATTATTTGCACGAGTCATGTTCGTATCCAGGAAACGTTCATAATGCCCCAGGTCCAGGTCTGTCTCCGCGCCATCCTCTGTTACATATACTTCACCATGCTGATATGGATTCATAGTACCAGCATCGACATTTATATATGGATCAAATTTTTGGATTGTTACTTTGTAGCCGCGTTCTTTTAAGAGAAGCCCGAGTGATGAAGCAGTGATACCTTTCCCCAGCGACGATACAACTCCGCCCGTTACAAATATAAACTTTACTTTTGGTTTATTACTCATAAGTCCGAACAATATAAGTCATATTATTTGGGAATTAGTTTATAAATATAGGGTTTTGCGGGCACTTTTGATATAGCATACATATTAATTTTTTTAATTCCAGCCCCTCTCTAACTTTAATAATGAAATTAATTGCCTATATTATTTCACTTTCCAAGGAATTTTACCTGTATAACCTGGAAGGATGAGAAACTTTTTTAGAATTTTAACGTCTTATCTGCCAATCAATTACTTTTTTTGTACTAAATGAATTTGATTGGATTTTTGAAAATACTTCCTGAAACAATTATTTTTGCACTTGAATCAAGAAATAAAATGGAGAATGAATATGAGTACAAATGAACAAAATAAATTCGAGTTTAAAGCCGAAATTCGGCAGTTGCTCGATATACTGGTGCACTCACTCTATACCAGCAGAGAAATATTTCTCCGTGAGTTGGTATCAAACGCATCCGATGCCCTGGATAAGCTTCGCTTTGAATCGTTAAAGGGGTCAGAATACGCCAACCCGGAGCTTCCGTTAGAAATAAAAATCACTTTCGACGAAAAACAAAATATCTTAACAATTGCCGATACCGGTATTGGCATGACCCGCGAAGAACTAATATCCAATATTGGAACTATTGCAAAATCCGGGTCGTCCGATTTCGTAAAGAAGCTTACCGAAGCAAAAGAAGACGCGAGCAATATTATTGGTAAATTCGGTGTAGGGTTTTACAGTGTATTTATGGTCGCAAAAGAAGTTAATATCACCACCCGCTCCTATAAAAAAGATGCGGTTGCTATCAAATGGAGTTCAGACGGATTAGGTGAATACACTCTTGCGGATGTTGCAGATGACACACCCCGTGGAACTACAATTGAAATACATTTAAAAGATGATGCCTCAGAATTTGCCAAGCAATACCGTCTTGAACAAATAATCAAAACCCATTCAAATTTTATTTCATTCCCTATTTATCTCGAAAGTCAAAAAGTAAACACTGTTGCGGCACTGTGGTGTGAACCGAAGTCCAAGATCACCCAGGAACAATATGATGAGTTCTACAAATTCTTATCATACGATAATTCCTCACCGGCCGATTCAATCCATGTTTCTGTAGATGCTCCTATTCAGTTTAATGCTCTATTATTCATCCCGCAAAAAAACATGGATATCTTCGGATTCCATAAAGAAGAACATGGTTTAGACCTGTATGTTCGCAGAGTGCTGATTCAACACAAGAACCAGGATCTTCTGCCCGAATATTTAGGTTTCGTAAAAGGCATTGTAGATTCCGAAGACTTACCACTCAATATATCTCGCGAAACGCTTCAGGAGAATGCTGTTTTTACAAAAATTTCCAAAGCGGTTACCTCTCAGGTTTACTCTCACCTGGCTAAAAAGGCAAAGGAAAATCCGGATAAATATGCCGAATTCTGGAAAGAGCATGCTAAAGTTTTCAAAATGGGTTATGGTGATTTTGAAAATAAAGATAAATTTGTTGAATTATTGCGTTTTAACTCTTCATTGAATGAAGATGAAAAAGGATTAACTTCACTTGAAGAATACAAAGAAAAAATGCGTGATGGACAGAAAGAGATATACTATATTTTTGGTCCCAGCCGATCTGCAATTGAATTTGACCCCTTACTTGAAATTTTCAAACGCAAAGGGATCCCGATCCTGTATCTTACTGACCCGGTTGACGAATTTGTTCTCTCTTCAATAAGAAATTATAAGGACCTGGAATTCTGCCCGGCGAATACAAAGGATACAGAAAAGATTGAGAAATTTGACGATATTAACGAAGTCTCCTCTCAATTCGAAAAACTTAGTAATGACGATGAATTGCAATTCGGAAGTTTACTGGCAAAAATGAAAGAAATTCTTGGCGACGCAGTCCTTGAAGTAAAAGAATCTAACCGCTTAACCAACAGCGCGATTTGTCTGGTAAATCAAGATGATAATTTTTCCGCCACTTTTCAGAGAATTATGCGCATGGCAAATAAAGATATGGGTGCGCCTAAAAAAATTCTTCTGGTAAACAGAAATAATAAACTCGTCAGAAATCTGATTAGTATTTTCAAGACTGATAGCAATAGTGAATATTTGAAAAATATGATAATTCAGTTGCACGAAATTGCTCAGTTAACAGAAGGTGACCTGGTAGATCCACACGCGTTGGCTAACCGGTTACTGCATTATTTTGAAGATTCAAGCGATTGGTTCGTTACAAAGTAGTATTCAGACATAAAAAAGAACGGCTCATCCAAAAAGGTGAGCCGTTTTTTTATTGAAATATCGGACCATTAGGCATAGAGATAAAGCAATTATCAATAAGCCTCGTGGTGCCAAACTTACAGGCGATAATAATAAAATAACATCCTTCTAATTCTATGGCTGAGGCCTCCATAAAGGTATCAGCATCAACAATCCTGATATAATCCAGATTACACTCCTGCAAGCCATTATACAGTAATTTCATTTGATGTATAACTTCCTTTGCATCCCGAGTTCCGTTGGAAATTAAATCCTGCGCCAATTTCAGTGAACGCGAAAGTACCAGTGCATCTTTTCGTTGAGAAGGTGTCAGATAAATATTCCGGGAACTCATTGCCAGTCCATCGGCTTCGCGAACAATCGGGCAGACAACCATTTCAATCGGCATATGAAGATCTTTCACCATTCTGCGGAGAACAACTGTTTGCTGAGCATCTTTTTGGCCGAAATACGCCTTATCGGGTTGCACCAGATTAAAAAGAATGGCAACAATAGTGGCTACACCCCGAAAATGAGTCGGCCTGAATTCTCCCTCGGCAATCTTACTCAGGTCTTCAACAGAAATAAAAGTCTGTGCATTTTTAACATACACATCGCCTGCTTCGGGAGTGAAAATAACATCAGCGCCCGCCTCTAAAAGTAACGCGGCATCGCGGTCAAAATCACGGGGGTACCGGGAAAAATCCTCGTTAGGAGCGAACTGTGTCGGATTAACAAAAATCGAAACTACCGTAATATCATTCTCTTTTTTCGAAGCTTCAACTAGAGAAATATGTCCCTGATGAAGAAAACCCATTGTAGGAACTAAGCCGATAGACTTACCTGCCAGCCTGTTTTGCCTGATAAACTGACGCAATTCACCGGGTGAAGTAATAGTAATAATAATACACCTAACTGATTAAGTTCAAGAATGTGGATATTTTGTGTTTCAGTTCTTTTCTCGGCACTATTGCATCAACAAAACCCTGTTCCTGCAAAAATTCAGATGTTTGAAATCCGGGAGGTAAATCCCGACCTATAGTCTGCTTAATGACACGCGGCCCGGCAAATCCAATAAGCGCATTAGGCTCGGCAATGTTAATATCACCCAGCATAGCATAACTGGCTGTAGTGCCGCCAGTGGTCGGGTCTGTTAAAACTGAAATGTACGGAATATGAGCATCTGCAAGTAAAGCCAATTTTGCAGAAGTTTTGGCCATCTGCATTAATGAAAGAGCTCCCTCCATCATACGCGCACCACCGCTGGCAGAGACAATAATCAATGGTGATTTGTTTTTCAGGGCTTTATCGCAAAGGCGCGAGATCTTTTCACCTACAACCGAGCCCATACTGCCGCCAATGAAACGGAAATCCATTACAGCTAAACAAACCTGCTTTCCATCAATTTCTCCAAGTCCGGTTTTTATGGCATCAAACAAGCCTGTTGATTTTATCGTAGATGAAACCCTTTCGGTGTATTTTTTACTGTCTGTAAATTCCAGGGGATCAGCCGACCGCATTTTTTTATTAATTTCTTTAAACGTTCCATCATCAATAAGAATTTTTATATACTCTTCACTGCCAATGCGAAAGTGATGTGAACATTTAATACAGGTCCAGCAATTTAATTCCAGTTGCTTCTTATGAATAATCTCACCGCAATCCGGGCATTTTTCCCACAAACCATCGGGCAAATCTTTTGCCTGTGTATCTGCAGCAATATTTTGTTTTGTGCGCTTGAACCAAGCCATTATTTCTTTTCTTTCTGAATGATTTCCGAGAAAATTTTAATTGACTTCAGCGGCGTATCTTTTTCATTAGTTGTAATCGTTACATCGCGCTGCACTCTGCCAAACCGGCCTGCTGTATTGAGATCAACTTTTAACGTACCTGTTTCACCCGGTGAAAGTAAAGCTTCACTTACCACTGCTGCAGTACAGCCGCATGATGTTTTTATATCTTTGATTTCAAGAATTTCAGTACCAATATTTTTAAACTCAAAAACGTGAGTACAAATTGTACCTTCGGGAACTGCCCCGAAATCAAATTGCAACTCTTTAAATTCAATCTTCGGACCCTTTATTTCAACTACTTTTTGTGCATCATCTGCCGAGACACTGCCCTTTAATATTACTTGAGCCGACGGTTTATCTTTATCGTTCGACATAATAGAGATGTATTTCACCTGTTCACCTACCCGGCCATGTGAATTAAACTGTATGCTCAACGGTACCGATTCACCCGGTGCCAGAATTTTATTGGCAAGTGTTGCCGCAGTACAACCACAGGAAGTAATAATGTTTGTAATCTTCAAAGTATCATCACCTTTATTCACAATTATAAAGGCGTGCCGAACTGTATCTCCCTGACGGACTAACCCAAAATTGTATTGATCCTCAGGGAAGTATATTTTTGGTCCTTGCATTTGTGCTAATACAGCGCACGTAAGCAGCAAAATTAAACTGAAAATTTTCTTCATTTCTTTACTTCTTTTCTTTTGATAATAAAATCTTTAAGATATAATGGCTCCACCAGATCAATTTCGGTATAAGGAATTTCTTTCCCATACTGCGCGGCCCACGACGCAATAAAGCGGGGCTTCGGAGCCGATAAATTTACATATTTTTTCACATTCAGCCAATTCTTATCACTCACCAAAAAATCTTCCTCTTGCAACATATCCTCAATTTCTTCCATTGAGATCGGCTTGGTTTCGGTCACCTGAGCATACCCGTCATCAGCGCGGGAAAATTTTGCACAGAAAAATTCAGTTGTGTTAGCCTTAAACATAACAACAAAGTTATTTATGTAGTTGCAGGTGGATACAATTTCCAGGGCAATTGCCTCGAATGTAGGCACCATAATTAGAGATATTTGAGACCCGTAACACATACCTTTTGCAGTACTTAGGCCAATTCGCAGACCCGTGAAAGAACCCGGCCCGGCTGATACGGCTATTGCTTTAATATCTTGTACGGAGGCTTTATATGGAATCATGGCAGCCTGAATAACACTCGTAATCATTGAAGCATGGCTTCGTTCTTTACGTAAGATTGATTCAGCATATTTATCAGCATTCTCAAACACGGCCGCGCCGCAGGCAGATTGCGATGTCTCAATTGCAAGTATCATGTATAAAAGTATTCCTGATTTATTTTATGAGCGAGCCAGACTTATGGTGCGGCTGCCGTCTTCATTAATAACAAAATTTATATACCAGTGCTGCGGAGGCAGCGCCCCGGGAAACATATCTGCCCATTCAATTAACACGAGGGCTTCCCCATCTTCCAAATATTCATAATATCCAATTTCAAACAATTCCGCTTCATCATTTAATCGGTAAAAATCAAAGTGATAAACGGGATATGTACCATGATATACATTTACCAACGCGAAAGTTGGACTGGTAACATTGCGAATATTCCATTGGGCTACTAAATGTCTTATGAAAGTTGTTTTACCTGCACCCAATTGCCCCGCGAAGCCAACACATATTCCTGCCGATGCTATACTAGCAAATTCCTCGGCGGCTTTTTGGGTATCTTCTTCAGTTAAAGAATGCCAGGTTTTAATTATCTCACTCAACTTTTCGGCTCCATGGTAATCACGGGCAAAATCATCTCTTCAAGAGAAATACCACCATGCTGAAAAGTATCTTTATAATAACTTAGGTAGCGGTGGTAATCTGTTGGATAAACAAAGTAATAATCTTCCTTGGCGATAATATAATTTATCGTCAATCCCCTGCGGGGTAGTTTATATTCAGCGGGATCCTTAATAAACAACGCGTGTTTATCATCCGCCTTTAGATTCCTTCCAAATTTGAACCGTAGATTCGTGGAAGTTTCGCGATCCCCAAGAACTTTGGCACCACGCATACAGCGCACACTACCATGGTCAGTTGTTAATACAATTTTTACATTTTTCATCTTTGCCAAAGCTTTAAATGTTCCATAAAGCGATGAGTGCTGGAACCAACTGTTTGTGAGAGATCTGTATGCAGGTTCGTCAGGTGCAATTTCCTTTAACAATTCAGAATCCGAACGGCCATGAGCGATCATATCAAGAAAATTAACTACTACCGCAGTTAAATGGTTATTCTGATAGGACCCAATATTCTGCTCAAAAGCCCTGCCAACTTCGGGATCAATAATTTTAATATATTTTAAGTCATTACGCAGTTTTACTCTTTTTCTATCCAGATAAAGCTGTAAAAAATCCTTCTCAAACCTGTTCATACTCTTTTCATCTTCGTCGGCATTTTTCCACAAATCGGGATATTGCCGTTCAATATCAAGCGGATACAAACCGGCGAACAGTACATTACGTGCGTATGAAGTTGCAGTAGGTAAGATCGAGTAATAATAATCTTTTTTAATCGTGAAGAGTTCATTAAGAAATGCCTCCATTACCAACCATTGATCCAGACGAAGACAATCAATAACGAAATAGAATACACTCTCGGTACCCTCCTTCACAGAAGGCAGTACATAATCATTAAGTACATCAACACTTAACCCGGGACGCTCTTCGCGTTTTGTTGTATTTACCCAATCCAGATAATGTCTTTCAACGTACCGGGAAAATTCCTGATTACATTCTTTTTTCTGTTCAACCAATGTTTGCTGCAAACCGGTATCACTATGTTTATCAAGTTCCATTTCCCAGTTTACCAGTTTTAAATATATCTCTATCCATTCACCAAAATCAGGGCGATTTGTGACCTGCATCCCGATCTGATTAAAGTCCTGCAAATAATCTTTCGCAACATATTGCTCGGATATTTTTTTTGCTTCGAACAGTTTTTTACATACCAATAATAATTGACTGGGATTAACCGGCTTGGTAAGATAATCATGAATTTTACTTCCTATAGCTTCATTCATGATTGCTTCTTCTTCATTTTTGGTTATCATTACTACTGGCAATTGCGGGTAAATATCCTTAATCTGTGCAAGTACTTCAAGCCCGCCCATTCCAGGCATCATTTCATCCAGAAATACCAGGTCAAATTCCTGTTCTTTTAAGGTATCCAGGCAGTCTGCACCATTGGTTAAGGTTGTAACATCGTATCCTTTATCATTTAAAAGGATAATATGTGACCTGAAAAGCTCAATTTCATCATCTACCCACAATATTTTTTTTGATTTCATTAAGAACTCTAATAAAATTGTAAAAAGAAATATAAATTTAATTGAAATGAAATTTATAATATTATGATTTTTTCACAAGCCCATAATAATTGCATATGAGTAAACTGTTAAACGACGAATATATAAGCCGGAATCAGGCGATATTGAAACAGACCCTGCCTACCCGCTTATTTACCCGCTCCTTCCAGCCGATTCATACAGTTTATGGCGGGGCACACTTGTTTAGTGAAAGCACAATCAAGAAAATTACCGATATAGCCAAGGATTATTTTTGCTTCTATTGCCCGGATCCTGATACGCTAATGACGATATTTCCGATTTTACAGGAAAATTATTGCCTGGCTGAGACCATTTACACACGCATAATTTCAAAACTGGAAGTAGGATCTGTAGAGGATTTTCGTATCGATTTCGAGGATGGTTATGGTTACCGAAGCAAACAGGAGGAACATGAACATGCTATTCAGGCAGCATCCGCAGCAGGCCGTTTAGCCAGTCAACAAAAACTTCCCGGATTATTCGGATTCAGAGTGAAAGCCCTTACACCATTGCTCATAGACAGGAGTTTCTCCACTTTGGAAACTTTTATCGAAAGTTTTCTCGATGCATCTCAAGGTATTCTCCCCAGGAATTTGCTTGTTACACTGCCAAAAGTAAGTTCTTCCGAACAGGTGAATATTTTTCATTCAGCACTTGAAGAGCTAACACAAAAATATTTATTACCGCAAAATTTTTTACGGTCGGAAATAATGGTTGAGGTACAGGCACTTTTGTCTACTGGTTCAAACGGATCATTACTTGAACAAATTGTACTCAATTCCCATCCCCGCTTATATGCACTGCATGCAGGACTGTACGATTATATGTCAGATCTTGGCGTACCTGCCCCGGATCAATTATACACACATTCCAATTGTGATTATTTGCGTCATCAGTTACAGGCGGTACACACGAATACAGGGGTTAACATATCTGACGGGGCTACATCATTTCTGCCGGTTGAAAAACATAAAAGGAAGAGTGGATTGACCGATCAACAGCACAATGAAAATAGCGCTATCATTAGGACAGCCTGGCAAATGCATTTTTCTAATGTACTTCATTCTGCCAGATTCGGAATATTGCAGGGATGGGATCTGCATCCCGCTCAAATACCAGCTCGCCTGGCGGCAATATATTACTATTTTCTAAATGACCGGGATACCTTATTTTCACGCTTTACGAATTTTATTTCCATGGCTGCTAAAGCAGTCCAAACTTCGGGAGTATTTGACGATGCAGCCACCGGGCAGGGAATGATTAATTTTTTGCTAAAAGGCATCGAATGCGGCGCTTTTTCTCCTGAAGAACTTAAACAGGCTGGTATTGAACCCCATTCATTAGTAACGAAGTCATTTGACCATATTATCGAAAGTAGCGGAGCCCAAATATGATTTCTCATTCTTATAATAAACCACCATGTTTGTATCCTGGCGATACAATCGGATTCATATCACCGGCATCAAGTCCGGATGATTTGACTCGTATAGAAAAAGCTCAAAATTATTTTGCTCAGAAAGGATTCGCTGTTAAACTTGGCGATTACCTCGGACAATATTTCGGATACCTTGCCGGCTCGGATGATATGCGGTTAAGTGACCTTCATAAAATGTACAACGATGATGAAGTAAAAGCCATTTTCTGCTTACGGGGCGGATATGGTTCCGGCAGACTGCTTAATCGAATCGATTATAGCCTCATACGCCGCCATCCAAAAATTTTTGTTGGATACAGCGATATTACCTCGCTCCATAACGCGTTCCAGAAAAAAGCAAATCAGATAACTTTCGCCGGCCCCATGCCTGCTGTTGATTTTTCCGGACAAATTGCTCCGTATACGGAAAAGGTATTTTGGGAAATGGTAACGAAAATTGAACCGGGCTATGAGATACCGGTTCCGGAAGGATGGAAAACAGAGACACTGAAAGCCGGTACAGTTGACGGGCCTCTGCTTGGTGGCAATTTAGCCACTTTGGTTGCTTTACTCGGATCAGATTATTTACCGGATTTTGCCGGCTCAATCCTGTATATTGAGGATGTTAGTGAACAGCCCTACAGAATAGACCGAATGCTTAATCAATTAAAACTTTCCGGAATCCTCGATAAGGTAAATGGTATTATTCTTGGCCAAATAACCGATAGTGACTCTAACACACCTTCACGTTCATTTACAATGGAACAAGTTTTTGACCAGTATTTTGGAAAGCTTCGGAAGCCTATATTATGGAACTTTCCTCATGGGCATATTAAAGATATTGCCACAATGCCTCATGGTGCTCATATTGAGCTTAATGCCGGCAAAGGAAAAATTACCCTGCTTGAAAGCCCTGTACGTTAAGTGCAGGGTTCCCTTTTATTATTTTTTAAGTACCCGCATTTTTACTTGACAATAAGAAACTTATTCTCCATATTATAAAAGGCACTGGTTGTTTTTGACTTGTGCTATAGTTAACAGTTACACGAACCATCCGATTGGAGATTTACATGGAATATTATGAATTACATCCGGAAACCCCGCAGGCACGATACATCAATAAAGCGGTTGAGACACTGAAAAATGGTGGTGTAATAATTTATCCGACCGACACTGTTTATGGAATCGGCTGCGATATTTTTAACAAAGCTGCTCTGGATAGAATTTTTGAGATTAAAAATGACGGCCGCACAAAGCTATTTAGTTTTGTCTGCCCCGATCTGAAGGACATATCAAAATATGCGAAAGTTTCCGACTACGCCTATCGCACAATGAAGCACCTCTTGCCAGGTGCTTATACTTTTGTACTGCCTGCTGCCAGGGAAGTACCGAAAAAGCTATGGACAAAGCGTAAAACTGTGGGTATCAGGGTTCCCAACAATAAAATTGCCCTGCAACTGGCAAGTGAATTGGGGAATCCGATTGTTAGCACCAGCGTAACCAATAGAACCGGGCAAGTTTTTACGGACCCGGAGGAGATCCGCAACGTGTTCAATCCTTTCATTGATCTGATGCTCGCGAATGGAGTCCTGGCAAATAAACCATCCAGTATTATTGACTTAAGTGACGATGAGCCGGAAATTATCCGCGAGGGAGCAGGCGACATTAGTATCTTTAAATAGAATTTATCAGACAAATTACAGGGCAGCCTGAGCCCCTGGCTGCCCATTCCCTTTCTCTCTTTGTTTCAAGCCTGTACTTCCGTAGATTTGCTGATTAATTTTTAGGAATTCTATGCTTATTTATGGCCGAAAGCCCGTGCTGGAAGCACTGAAAAGCCGCGCCCCAATTACTAAAATATATTTGCAGTACGGGGTACATGGCGATGTGATTACCGAAATCAAATCAATTGCCCGAAAAAATATGGTTCCGCTACAAGAGTTGCCAGCCGAGAAATTTGCATTACAGGCTAAGCAAAAGGAGACCCAGGGAATAATTGCTTTACGGGCCACTTATAAAACTCTTACCCTGGATGCAATGATAGCCAGGCTCCAGGATGTGAATAAACCATTTCTTATTGCTCTTGATTCAATACAAGACCCCCATAATGTCGGGGCAATACTGCGTACCGCTGAAGCTGCCGGCGTACATGGAGTATTGCTTACCAAACACCATAGCGCCCCGCTCAATGACACTGTTCTGAAGACTTCTGCCGGCGCACTCGAAATGATGAATATCTGCCTGGTTGATAACCTTGCACAAGCGTTAAAGCAATTACAGGAAAAAGGATATTGGGTTATTGGTTCATCATTATCCGCGACACAGAATTTCCGGTCAGTTGATTACAATTCCCCGATTGTCCTGATATTCGGTAATGAGGGCAAAGGGATGCGTCCTTTAATACAAAAAGGATGTGACTTTCTGGTAAAAATCCCTATGGATGGGAAAATCAACTCTTTGAATGTTTCTGTAGCGGCAGGTATAATGATGTTTGAGGTCTTACGTAGCAGGACACAAGAATAAAAAAAGGGCCCTTCACAGGGCCCTAATTGTTCACTCTAAACTGAGTAAATATGTTGCAATTGCTTCAAGATCTTTATCGTCCCGATTACCAAACGAAGGCATAACTCTATTTGAATATTTTTCTTTCAATGCCTTATATCTCGCACCTCCCTCGAATGATTGAGGATTCTTCAAATAACTAACCAACATCTGCGAACTGTACGTGCCTTTTAATCCATAGAGGCCGGGTGCTAAATTAGTCCCTTTCAAATCGGCTCCATGGCAGGTAACACAGTTAAAATTTGTTAATAGTTCCTTACCTCCAACCGAAGGATTGTTTGCCGGACCGGCTGCCATTTGCTGCATGCCGCCCATGCCGGCAGAATGCGAATTTTCTGTCGTAGTAAAATTTTGTAATACAAGTAATAAAATAAAGGCAGCTAAAAAACCTGCTACCCATATCTGTGCTTTTGTCATATTTTTCCTTACGTAACTAGTACTATTTAATCATCACCCAATTCGCGGGCATAAAACATTTTGAATGACTTTACAGCTTGAAACATCGATCGGGCAATTTCATCCTGCCCATTTTTACTTTTTATATATGCCGCATTGTGTTCGTTCGTAACATATCCTGTTTCAAATAAAATTCCCGGCATTGATGCCCCCACGAGAACATAGAACCCGGCTTGTTTAATTCCACGCGATGTAATTGATACATTCTGGCGTAAATGCTTATCCAGCAAGTCGGCGAATTTTTCAGAATATTTCATATTCGATGCGTGAGCCATTGATACAAGAATAAAATTCTCATCCGTTAGCTTTTGATACCTTTTCGGATTATCCTCATAACTAATCACCCCGTTCTCTCTCTCGGCTATTGAAATTGCTTCCGCTGTTCTGCCTGGCCGTAAAAGATAAACTTCATATCCATTCGCCTGTGGTGATTTGCTTGCTACTGAATTGCAATGAATAGAGATAAATAATTTCCCGTTGTTCTCATTTGCTATTTTACCACGCTTATATAGTTCAACAAATGTATCGTTTTTACGTGTATAAACTACTTTAACATCTTTCATTTCAGATTCAATAATGGCACCAAGTTTTAGAGCTATTCCCAGATTCACATCTTTTTCTACGGTATTGTGTATTCCAATCGCTCCATAATCTTTACCGCCATGACCTGCATCTATCACTACTACATCAAACTTCCATTTCCCTTTTTTAGTTTCATTCGCACGCGAAAAATCGCCAAACTGTTTCTTATGAATGGTTAACAATAAGTTTTTATCCCCGGTTTTAATACATTCATGCGCAGCATAATTATCACTTATAGCAATGGTAAAAATCCCCTGCCCATTTTGGAATTTGTATGAAATATCACGAACTATGCTTTCATTTTTAAGCTCTGAAGACAAATTCCAATTTTGTGTCCCTGGTTTTATAGTAACTATTATCTTCCCTGAAGAATATTCAGTTGTTGGCTGCCCGATCTTACCGGGAAAATTAAGCCGTACGAGAGTACCGTTAACTTTTTCTTCAACTTTCAACTGAGCATTGTTCTCGTTTAGTGCCTTCTTTTTCTCCGTCAATGTCTTAACAGGTACGACCGGAGTATGCCCGGCCTGAATACTTGTATCAATACCCTGCTGTAAATACTTACGCAGATAAGCAGCGGTATACGTAAAAGGTACATAAATTTTATCATTTATAAGGAAGGTAGAAACTGGCAACTGAAAATTTGAAATGGTTGAATCAATTCTGTTAAAAACAGATATAAAGGGGTTATTTCCACTGAATTTTAGAATGTATGAAGCATTCTTTAACTCTGTTTTATGAACTTTCTTATTTGAAGAACATCCAATGTTACAGTTTTTTGCAAAATCTTCAATTGAAATATATTGAATACCGGATTTTACATACCCCTGATATGAAACCTGCCTGCCGGAATGAGTAAGAACAACGTGGTCACTTTTTTGGGCAAGTATTACGACACTCAAGGTAATCAGAAATACAAGAATTAGTATGAAACTTTTCCTTACCATAATTTTAGCCAATAAAAGGAATAATGAATCCCGTTTTCTTTTTATATACGGTATAAGCTTCTCCAAAATAACGGAGTAAATACGTTTCTTCCAGGCTGGCCCGCATGATGTATAACGGCAGTTGAATTAAGGCCAGAGGTAAGGACAGATAGCTAAGAATAGCTATGGAGAGAGCTAAATCAGTAATAATCTGAAACAAATACTGTGGGTGTCGTACTACTTTGTATGGCCCTTTTTGCATCAGCTCATGGTTTTTCATAATTACAATATTTTGAGAATGAAATTTACCCAGAGATTTGAAACTCCAAAATTGCATCCAACTGCTAAATCCATACACAACCAGTGCCACAACCCGGATCTTAAAGTTACTATCGGAATATGTAAATGTCCCGACTTGAAACAGTGAGATTATTTGTAATAACACAATAAAAGCTGAGAAGTTAGGAATATTTTGCAGCCATGTTTTCGGTTTTTCTTTTACCGAACTCAACTGTGAACGAAACTCCCGTTTAACTCCGGTTGCACTTGCACTTAATAATGCAATAATATTAACAGCAGCAATTATATTGAGTGGATCCATATTCAAAATCAGTGATTATTAATACTATAAAATAATAGTTCCCGGTATCAATTCCCTATGCTAAATTCACCGGAAGCAATTTTTCGCATAAGCAATAAATATTCAATTTGTTTTTGTATATCGGGAAGCCGCTCTGTTCGGGTTAGTGGCAGAACGCCTCTAATCTGCCCGAGAAGAGCATCCACCCCTTCGAAAGTGGGCATGTCAGGATATCCGTAATCGCGTAAATAATGCAGCAATTTCATTGTTTTGAATCCGTCGAACCATATTCGTTGCTGCTGTTCAAGCTTTCCGCCACACTGCCTGATTTTATCCCATTCTGTAATAAATTTTTGCTCACGCAAAAATTCTCCCAAATGAACATCTATTTCATCAGCAAGCAGTAATAAATTCCGGCCATCTAAAAAGTTATTCTTTCTAAACACGGCAAGCCATTTTTTCAATATTACAAAACTGGTAAGTGCATGCACTTTATATTCGTTACTGTTGTCCGCATAAAAACGTGCCACACTTCGACCTGTGCCAAACGGTACCCGAAAAGAACTTCGCGGCGATGGATAAACTCGCGTACTATTGATCGTATGTATTGAAGTGAATTTTGCAGCCTTTTGCAGGAAATAGAAATCTTCACCTGCTTTTTGTTTGTTCATGCCCTCGGCTTTAATATAGGCCTCAGCGGTAAAACACATTGAAGAACCCACTGCATGAAACGCGTAATCGGATCCGGCATATTTCAACCCGAGCGTATAATGCCGGAGAAATAGCTCATAACATATAATCGCGCGGAGGTTCATTTCATCTTCAAATGGCAGCTTGTGCTCATACTGAATGGAGGCCACATGTACCCCGTGAGATTTCATTTCATCCCGCAAAACCAATAGATAGTTTTCGGGAACGGTACAATCTGCATCCAGACAAATTAATAAATTGTCCGGTTTTTGATGTGTAAATAATGTAAGAGCTGTATCAAGTCCGATTTTTCTGGCAAGACCAACACCGGCATCCTTTTTGGGTAAACTTTGGCCAGGAGAGGAACAATCTATTATCGCCAAAGAAAGTTTTGAATATTGAACATCGCTAAACAAACCCGATAAATATTTCAATGAGTCCAAATTATCCGCAATAACTTCTTCATCTGCATCTTCGCTATTATTTACGACAAAAAGGAATACTGTATGGTTTAATGAATCGGTGTCCTGTTCAGCAAGAGAATTTATGAGGGCGTTTAAATTATTTCGTTCTGCCAATGCCGGAATTACAACAATAGTATCAATAAAATCCGGGGAACTATTCAAATTATAAGTGCCAGGCCTGCCATATTTTTGCAGGTATTTATTTACTCGCGCAGAAAAATTTTCGGCCATATCAGCAGAATGCCTCTCTAACAATGCTTTCGGCAATCTCACTATCCGGACTCTCAATCCAATGAATTTTCACCCCGTTCTTTTCCATTCGCCGGAACCAGGTCATTTGGCGTTTTGCGAATTGGTGAATGGCTATATTGAGCCGTTCAAACATCTCATCATAGCTAATCTGGCCGCTGATATATCTCCCTATATATCGATACTCCAAACCAAGGAATTCCAATTTATCATATTGGATGCCATTACGTATCAGGCCAGCCACTTCTTCAATCATTCCGGTCTCCAGGCGTTCTTTTAGACGCTTCGTAATTCTTTCCCTCACTATTTCACGAGGTGGCGCGATACCAATTGTTACTGAATCATACACAGGTCTCCCGTCATTTTTATGGGCTGTTTTATGTTCATTGATCAGGATAGCTTTTACCAGTCGATCTTTTAGTAACAGATCTGTTGAATTATGCAGCGATTCTGCCTTTTCCCGCAGCAATAATTGTAATTCCGGAACACTCAATTCTTTTAGCTCGGCGGCACGTTCGGATTCAAAGTCCACAGGTATCAAATCATATCCTTCCAGGATAGCTGAAAGATACATTCCACTCCCCCCCGTTAGAATCGGGATTTTGTCTCTGCTGATAATTGATTCAAACGCGTTTCGAAAGTCGGTAACGAATGAAAATATATGGTACTCAGTTGGCAGGTCAACAATATCTATTAAATGGTAAGGTATGGCATGGTTATTTGCAATGTATTCTCCCAGATCTTTACCTGAGCCAATATTTAAGCCTCGATAAACTTGTCTGGAATCGGCGCTTATTATTTCCCCGCCAATTTTAGCTGCGAGCGCCACTGCTAAGCGGGTTTTACCGCAAGCAGTGGGGCCCAAAATGGTAATTAATTTTTGATTCATGGAAAAGGGGATTTAAAACTCTTTAACAACCGGCAATAGTATTGTTACAGAGGTGCCTTCACCTTCTTTGCTTTCAATTTTAATTGTGCCTTCATGCTCTTTAATTATTTTCTCGGTAATTGGCAAACCGAGTCCAACACCATGAGTTTTTCCTATTGACATGAACGGTTCAAAAATTCGTTCCAGAATTCCCGGGGCAATTCCGGTACCTTTATCTTTAAAACAAATCTCGGCAACATTTCCGGCATCAGTGAGGCGAGCGTTTACATATAAATCACCGCCCTGAGGCATCGAATCGCATGCATTTTTTGTTATTTGGAAAAATGCCTGATACATTTCCCTGCGATCTACATTAACCAGCACGTCCGGGCCATATTTTTTAAATAATTTAGTTTTACGATATTCAACGTATTCCGCAAGCAAATCAAGCAACTCATCCAATACCCTGTGAAGGCTGAGTACTTTTTTATTTAATACAGTTTTACCCTCAGAATAGCTAAGAGTTGTAAGCACTAAATCAGCCACAATATTAGATTGTTCAATCATCAGTGAAAGTACTTGATTTATCTCAGGTGAAACATTTTTTTTCTTGATATGTTCAGCAAGTTGCTTAATAGTTAAAATTGGTTTTTTAATATCTGATATTAAAAACTTCGCAACCTTTCCTAAGGAACTCAGTCTATCAGTTTTGAGAATCTGTTCTACCAATTCCGCGTTTTCTAATGCAATCGCGATATGTGAAGACAGCGCCTCAAGGAAAGTTTCATCCAGTGCACTAAATCTTCCATTCCGACTATTCAGCAACTGTATAACCGCAACAATAATACCTGATTTATTTTTAATCGGATAACAAAGCATATTTAATGTTCTGTAACCGGTTACTTTATCAATCGTTGGCTCAAATCTGGTATCGACACTCACATCGGCCTGATTAACAATTTCACCTTTCTCTGCTACCCAGCCCGCTATCCCCTGGCCAAACTTCAATCGAATTTCTTCAATTTCGTCACCTCGGATAACTTTTGACCATACCTCGCAGTTCGCGTTATCGACAATGTAAAGCGTACCTCTGTCGGCTCCGGTTAAAGCAGAGGCTGCCTGCACAATCTGGTTGAGCACCTGATCGAGTTTTACATGCGAATTAACCAATTGAGCCGCTTCAATAATTAAGTGTAGCTGCTCTCTGGTTAATCCGGTATCATTAATTTTCAATTCTGCCGGTAGTGAATTAACCTGAAGCGGAGAAGTAAAAGTAAATCCCTCTTTACCAAATTGTTGATCAGCATAGGTGGAATTTGTCGCGCCAATGCTTTCACCATGAAGCTCTGTTACTAACATCTGAGCATCTGCAATTTCACGTGCTAAAAGTGAATCATCCAGCATATTCTGTTCGTCATGTAAAATTTCAGCGACGGGAGCATTTTCGCTCTCTCCTTGCTCAGATTCTTCAATTGCAGCAGGCAGCACATCTTCTTGATCCAACTGATCATCTATTTCTTCTTCTACCTTATCTAAAGGGAAATCTGTTGAAAAAGGAATAGCGCCCAAAATATCATCAATATTTTGTGATGAACTATTATCTTGCGTCTCTTCTTCTTTGGCAACTTCTTCTTCAGCCAGTTCCGGTATCAGGTTGCCAAACTCATCAAACGTCCCACCTTTAATTGGTAGTTCTAAATCATCGTCAAGGAAGGCAAAATCAGGCTCCGGTATTTTTTCAACTACTGCTTCGGCCTGGGCAGAAAAGTCAAAATGGAAATCATCAGACGACACTGTATCGAGCGATGTTTTGTCATTTGATTCGGATTGAGGAAGCGTATTATCACTTACACTATCTTGGGCCCTGTAAGCAGGTCTTACCGGTAATTCGTCAGAAGGAGCATGCTTTTCCGAACCAGTATCCTCTTCCGGAATGGAGAAATCCCATGTAAATTTTTCTTCCTCTTCGGGAAGCTCGCTGTCTTCAAAAGGCACCGGCGAGACATGTTGCTCATTTTCAGGAGATTCAAATGACCAGTTTAAGCCACTGTCCTCAACAGGCTCATTTGAGGAAATCTCCACAGTCTCATGAGGAAATTTGAATCCGAGTTGCGGGACCGAATCATTCTGGATACTATCAAAATCTACACCCTGCCCTGGCGATTCTTCCTCTGGCATTTCAACCAAAGGCTCTGAAGTATCCGGTAAATTAAAATGAAATCCTGAGTCAATAGAAAAAGTGTCTTCCTCTTTCGACTCAAGTTCGGTAGCTGTTGCTTCCGAAATAGGAGGAACGGGTGGTTCAATAAAATCTAAAGTATTAAAATCCCAAGCGATGGAATCTTTTGCGGGCGTATTTGAATTTTCATCGTCATGCATTTCAGGTATATTCGGAATTTCCTCAATCGCCTCCGCAATCGGAGTCGACTCTCCAAATGTAAAACTATCTTCGAAAGTTTTGTTAAACCGGTGCGGAAATTCATCCTCGATAGTTTTCATCTTCACTGAAGGATTATCAACAGGTTTCTGAACCTCGGGTTCTGCTGTAGTTTTATGGGCCTGAAACATATCCACGGATTGAGAGGGTGAACGGTAAGCGAAAGGATCTAAAGCGCTTTCTGATGAATGAAGCAATGAAGAGATTTCAGCAGGATACTCTTCTCTTGTTTGCCGCCTTTCATCAAAGGCTTCCTGAAGAATTCCCGTACCCTGAATATTATTCAAAATACTTCTATGCTGGTTGAACAATTCACTAAGTTCTTTTCGGCGTATTATCGCTAAACGGGAATCCCGAATAGCTACTGCAGAAGACGTACGACTTGTTTTATCGAGGAATTCTCTTTCACCAAAAAATTCTCCGGGACCTTTTTCAAAGATTCGCTGTCCATCAATAGCAACAGTGTGTTTAATTTTTACTGCACCTTCAAGAAGCAAATAAATGTGCTCTGCATTATCGCCGATCTGATAAATAATATCCCCGTCTTTCGATAGGATAATATCTTTATTGCTTACCTGGAGAGTAAGTGAATCGGGATTAATTGATTCGAATAATCTATTCGATCTAATACTTGAAAGGGTTTTGGAATCTAATGCCATTATATACTTCTTACCACCGATTTGTTCGAAAAGTGATTCTTACAAAATAGTAAATAACCAATAATAATTAAAGCGCTTTTTATGTCTTATAATGCTCGAATTTGCCGAATGACAACTATCAATGATCCGGGTGAAACTTTTTTTCACCTGCTGTAATTGCTAAATCAATATAATCCTCTTTCGATGGAATAGCGCAGGAGTATTTTGCGCTGTATGAACAATATGGGCTATACGCCAGATTAAAGTCTATTGTATAAACGTATTGAGAGTCTTTATTCAATTCAAAATCCAGATACCTGCCAACACCATATGATTCTTTCCCGGTAGTCTTATCAGTAAACCACAATGCATGGTAGTGCACACCTTTTCTGGACCATGATTCATATACATTTAACTTATACTCTACTTCGTTATATCGGAAAGGTAAGTAACCAATTCTTATTGACTTCCGTTCTTCTCCCTTCGTGCCATAGGTAACAATGGTATCGGGATATTTCTGAAACACAAGTCGTGAATGAAAGACAAATGACGGGTCCACAGGGTAGTAATTTAATGGATGAAATACTACGCTGCTGTCAGAACAAAACGGAGATTGTGGATCAGACTGCATTTCTTTGTCCTTTAATTTCCGCTGTTCTTCAATTCTTACTATATAATTTTGTTCTTCTCTCGTAAATTTTTTACAGTTCCAAACAACCAAAGGAATACAGAAAATAATTATCAGGTATACTATAGTTTTCATTTTGCCGAAATCCATTTTGCCCAAACTTCCGGCATATAGCCTACGGTAACTTCATTTCCATTCCTCACAACGGGCATTCGAATTAACTCCGAGTTCCTGAGAATTTCCTTCCGGGCATCAATAACCATATATTGCAAATTATTTCGCTGATATTCTTTACCCTCTGTATCAACCAGCTCATCTACGCTAATCTTCCTGCAAATATTATCTAACTCACCTTCAGAGAGGGGTTTTTCGGAAACATCCCGAAAATGGAAAGGTATCCTTCTTTCTTTAAAGTAACGTTCTGCTTTTCTTGTATCGCTGCTTTTTTTTGTTCCAACAACCTGAATATTCATTGTGCACCTGTTTCGAAATGATTAAAGATTCCCTGCTACGAATTACTAATTCATAGGAATACCAGTATGAAATTTACTGGTTTTCTCTTTATAAATACAAAAATTCCGAAGCTATAAGATGGAAGTGTTATATAGAGGAAAAAAGCGGGGCTGTATCCTATGAAAACAGCCCCGTTAGATTACTTCAAGAGTGTAAGTTTTTTGGTTTCACGGCCTGCGCCGGTTTCTAATGTGTAGAAGTAGATACCGCTAGGCAGGGTTTTACAATTCAGTTGGACACTATGAACACCCGCAGATTGTACGCCCTCGGATACAACCTGAACCAGATTTCCGGTTACATTGTAGAGTTTCAGACTCATCTTACCCGAGTTCAACAATGTATAGGTAATCGTTGTTGTCGGGTTAAAGGGGTTCGGATAATTTTGCTCTAATCTGTACGATCTGTTAACAACCTTATCACCCGATACTGCCGAACCGGAAATAATATCATTTTTATTACGTGGTTGTAGCTGATACCCACCGGAATACGGGGCTCCTGATTTATACTGGCCCAAAGCACCAATAACGTCAAAATTTCCTGTAGGTGCAGTCTGATTAGCTAAGTCAGTTACTGTTGCATAAACTCGTACCTGAAGAGTATCAGTACCATCGGTAACGGTAAAATTGGTTCCTGAACCAGATACGGCCCAGGTTGAGGTTGCAGTTTTAAAATGCACATTTTTGATTCTAATCAATCGGCCTTCATAAAGCTCGGCATTACTCTGCCAGGTTTGAGTGTTTACCTGACTTAAAGTGACCACCAAGGGTGTTATGGATTTATTTGAATCAAGTTTTGTAAACGAAGAAACAGGGTTAATTTCAGTTAAACCATTATAATTAACCACTTTTCCGGTTACAGAAACAGAATCTCCGATTTTTGACATTCCCGAAAATGCAGTTGTACCGCGGCCATAAATTGCCACTCCGCCCGTTCCATCCTGAATGAACGAAGGACTATTGAATTCATTTCCAACGCTCACAACACCACGTATTGTAACAGTTAAACCTGTATCTACCGAAACACCATTGGCATCGTTTGCACGTAAATGGCTGATTGGGTACACAGAAAGTACTGCGCTAATAGTGAAGGTATTCGCGGAAACTGAATTCAATGCTGAATTATCTACATTACTGACACGAACTTTACATTGAGTTGAGGCGGTATTAGGTACTGTCCAGGCATAACTACCGGTTGAAGCAGGTGTGGAAGTTACTATTGTAGACCACGTACTGCCATTATCAGTGCTATATTCCAATTTCACATTTGTTACCCCGGCACTCGACCATGTTATATTTTGCGAACTGCCGACTTGCCAATTTTGACCGCCGACCGGACTAATTAAACTTAATGAATTTGCAGCAGTTACTGTTACAGAAAAATTTGAAGCATGATTCCAATATGATTTTGCTCCACAACCAGTTGCGTATAAAGTCTGAACGCCAGCACTTGTTGGAGCGGTATATTGGAAAGTAAAGGCAACAGAACCCGAACCACTTACTTTTGCTTTATGTGTCAACTCACTGCTTAGTACCTTCAAACGTGAATCTGAAGCAATTAACGAACCTGAGGAGGCTGCAATATCAACACCGGTACCACTCAGTGTCGAATACGTAATTGTACAGGTGTAATTACCTGTGGCTCCGGTTGCTAAACTTGTAGGACCGGAAATGACGACTTTCACGCTGCTATTGGCAGATGTACCATGACAAGAACCACAGCTTGAAGTAGAAGTTTTTAATGTATAACCACTCACGCCGGAGGGATAACCATATACTAGAACAGATGAGAGAACAATGGCAACAATGGCCAGTTTACTTTTCCGTAAAGAACTAACAATATTCATCAAACCTCGATTTTTTTCGTTTATGTGATATATTACCAAGATAAATATACGAATGTTCGGACAATGAACAAATGGCAAATATTAATAAATATCCAGCACTGTGTTGAATAACACAACAACTTATTTCGCTGCATCCATGAAGGATACCCTATGTTTACCGAAAGTTTTTACATTTTCAGCTCGTATTCTTCACTATTTTGACATGTTGAATAGTGGGATTGCAGTATGCTATATCACAGCATCGCGTTAAGAGTTTCATAAATGCTGAAAATTTAAGTAACTTAAGGATTAACATTTAATTTTTACCATTTAAAAACAACAGGTTTAGATTTATAACATGAAGACAGCGCTAATTACTGGTATAACCGGACAAGATGGTAGCTATTTAACCGAAATACTTTTGGAAAAAGGATATATCGTACATGGAATTATTCGCCGCAGCAGTTCATTTAACACCGCTCGGATAGAACACTTGTATAACAATCCGGAAATACAGGGGAAACGGCTATTCTTACATTATGGTGATGTTGTTGATACCAGCAGTCTAAATCGGTTGCTCGAAAAAATTGCTCCTGATGAAATTTATAACCTGGCAGCGCAAAGCCATGTTAAAGTATCTTTTGATGTACCGGATTACACAGCACAGGTTGATGCACTGGGAACTTTGCGCTTCCTCGATGCTATCCGGGAGGTCGGGTTAAGCAAACAAGCAAAATTTTATCAGGCCTCCACATCGGAATTGTATGGTAAAGTTCAGGAAATACCTCAATCTGAAACCACTCCGTTTTACCCACGCTCGCCGTATGGCGTTGCAAAGTTATATGGGTATTGGATAGTGAAAAATTATCGGGAAGCATACAATTTATTTGCAGTAAATGGAATATTATTTAACCATGAATCTCCCCGCCGCGGCGAAACTTTCGTAACGCGTAAGATCACCAAAGCTGCTGCCCGCATTATTCTTGGAAGTAATGAAATACTTACACTGGGGAACATGGATGCTAAACGCGATTGGGGCTATGCTAAAGAATACTGCGAAGGAATGTGGAGAATTCTTCAGCACTCCGAGCCGGAAGATTTTGTGTTGGCTACCGGTGTAACTCAAACAGTGCGCGAGTTCTGCGTGAAGACCTTTTCCGAATATGGTATCACCTTAGAATGGCAAGGCGAAGGCGCGAATGAAATAGGTATCATTAAAGAATTGAATGGATTACCAACTGCCTTCCGCGATGCCGCCCCTAAACATGCCGATAGAGTAGTTGAAGGTTTAGAAAAACTAAAACCCGGTCAAACAGTAATTGCTGTTAATCCTAAATATTACCGCCCTACAGAAGTTGATTTGTTAATTGGTAATCCGAATAAAGCAAAAGAACTTTTAGGTTGGGAAGCAAAAACCTCACTTGCTGAGCTAGTCCACATGATGACAGTTAGTGATTTGATTGAAGAATACCCGAAGTATTAATTAATGTGCACATTGCTTTTGGGTGAAAGATAAAAAAACAGTACTTTTGTAATAGTTCTTTTAATAATGCGAGCGTAGCTCAGTTGGTAGAGCATCAGCTTCCCAAGCTGAGGGTCGCGGGTTCGACCCCCGTTGCTCGCTCTCTATAAATGTAAAAATATTTTCTTTTTATTTGCATTTATTCAAAAAAAACTGTAGTTTTACAGTCTAGTTATTTGGGCGCTTAGCTCAGCTGGTTTAGAGCGTCTGCCTTACAAGCAGAAGGTCCTTGGTTCGAATCCATGAGCGCCCACTTCCTGAAACCGTCTTCCCTGACGGTTTTTTCGTTTTAAACTTTTCCGGGGGTACTATGTTTCATGTATATATTATCAAATCAAATACTGATAAGCATTATATTGGCTTTACTTCTAACCTGACTCAACGACTTGCTCAACATAACAGGAAACACCATGGTTCTACTTATGGTACCAATCTGGTTTGGGAGATTCTCATCTCTCATCCATTCCCCACCAAACGTGAAGCTATGCATATTGAAAAACTTCTGAAATCCTTTAAGAATTATCGCAGGGCTTTTGAATTCCTTCAACAGCTCAAGCTCTCTGAGCGCTCCGCTTCTGGCGGAGAGGTCCTTG
>JAJTBZ010000075.1 GCA_021286645.1 Ignavibacteria bacterium | reverse complement strand
TGTTTCCTCGGCGCTGGTTGCTATATCGCTAATGATGAGCGGTATAGTACGGTTGCGAATTATAAATCTTATCGGAGCATTCTTTTTCTCCATGTATGGTTTGATTATAGGTGCTTATCCGGTTGCAGTAGTTAATGGGTTTATTGTTTTCGTTGATATCTATTATCTATGGGATATCTTTAAGGCAAAAGAATTTTTTCGTACTTTGGAGGTAATGCACGATTCTGAATACCTGCATTACTTTCTTGATTTTCACAAAAGCGAAATCTTAAAATATATTCCGGGTTTTAATTATCAGCCGGGTGAACACTCAATGGTATTTTTTGTACTGCGAAATTCTGTTCCTGCGGGTTTGATTCTTGCAGAAAAATATGATGATGAAAGTATATTTATAGAATTGGATTTTGTAATTCCGGGGTACAGAGACCTGAAAATAGGGAAGTACGTTTACAAGAATATTTTTACCAGTAAACATTTACAGCGGATTTATACGCATCCCGGGAATGCCAAGCACGATGGGTATCTTGGTAAAATGGGTTTTGAGAAAACCGAATTGAACGGGCAGCCGGTTTTCTGTCTTCGCAATGATGCATAATCTTTTGTTGGAATGAAACAGGCCCGGGGCCTGTTTCATTCTCTAATTCTTCTATCTCTGCCGCACGCCAATACCAACAGAAAACGAACCGATTATATACTTATATTTTGCTTAAAGATAAATTTCTTAAAAAATACTTAAGCGGGGTTAATATTTTTCACTTGCAAGGTGTAAAAAGTATAGTATTTTACGGGCAACATTTAATCACAATCTATCTAGGTGTATGAAAAAAGTATCTACTCTCTGCGTTCTTATGCTCTTCATAGTGCAGGTATGGGCTATTATACCTCCACAAAAAGGTGTTCAGCCGCCTGCTAATTTTAAGGAATTGAAGAGTACAATTGAGAAAGATTACAGCACGGGTTATTATGCAAAGAAATTTGCTGCCCGGGCTGAGTTAGCTGAAAAAGTGGCACAAGGCTACGCGCCCAAAAGCGCGCTTTCAACTGATACCGTTTTTGCATTAACACTCATGGGTGTTTATTCTGATGCTAATTCTACTTATACAGTAGCGGATATGCAGACCCATTTATTTGACGGGCCAAACCCCACAGGAACGGTAACAGAATACTACAAAGAAAATACATACAATAAGATGCATTTTACCGGTCAATGCCAGGGGTGGTTTAAGGTTCCGGGTACATTAAGTTCATATAGAGGCTCAAATAACGGATTAGGCACCAGCGGTGGCCCGCAATTTGTTTTAGATTTGGTAAAGAAAGCTGATTCGTTGATTGATTTCTCAAAGTACATTCAATATTATGATGCCTCGAATGTACCTCATATTGGCTTCATTGCCGCAATTCATACCGGCGGCGATGCCGCAACGGGTGCTGCCAATATATGGTCGCATCGTTGGAATTTCAGAATGGTAAACAACAACAGCGCGTATACTACGAACGACACCGACCCTAAAACAGGGAAGAAAGTTGTTATTGATGGCGATTATGCTCTTGAACCGGAAATGCAAGGCGCCAGTAATACCAATGGACTAATTGTGGATATCGGTGTGTTTGCACATGAATTTGGTCATATTTTCGGGCTGCCTGATTTGTATGATACCGATAATTCATCTGAAGGCCTTGGCGAGTGGTGCCTTATGGCCAGCGGTGCATACGGCGGTAATGGCAGCAATCCTAATACCCCGACTCATATGAGTTTATGGTGTAAGAAAAAACTTGGTTGGGTTGTTCCTACGGAAATAACTGCTGCAACACCCGATCTAAAAGTGCCAAAACTTGAAACGAATGATATTGGTTTTAAAATATTTAAGCTAAATAGCTCGGGTTCAAAAGAATATTACCTGATAGAGAACAGGCAGGCTGTAGGGTATGATAAATATATCCATACATCCGGTTTGTTAATTTATCATGTCGATGAGGCAATGACAACCAATCAGAACGAAAACCATTATTTGGTTGATCTGATGCAAGCCGATGGCAAGCGTAATTTGAATCTTGGTCAGAATAGAGGTGATGCAGGGGACCCGTATCCGGGTTCTACCGATAATCATAATTTTGATAATTCTACTACCCCGAGTTCGGTAGGGTATACCGGCAGTACCTTTGTTTCAGTTCGTAATATTCATCCGTATTTTGATACACTTATTGCCGATTTGGATTTAGGTACGAAACCATATATTCGGGCCAAGGAGTTCTCGGTTGGCGAAACAGTAACACAAAATGGTCGTATGGAACCTGGTGAAAAAGGTTCAATTAGCCTTAAGCTTTCCAACATAGAAAACATGGCTTCGGCGCAAACAAAAGTAAGTATTAGTTTTAGCGATCCCACAGTTCAGGTATTGATACCATCGAAGACCGTTGCCATTAACGCACTGGATTCCGTTGTTGTAAATATTACCGATGCATTTCAACTACCTGCTAATTATCAGCCCAAAATGCTCTATTGCAAATATGAAGCTGCAAGCGAATATAATGTAGCACGTGATAGTGTGTTATTAACTTTTGGAATTCCTAAATACCTTGTTGTGAGTAAGCCCGATAAAACGTCATTACTTGCGTATTATGATACCACTCTCAAAAAAGCGGGTAAAGTGTATGAATACGTTTATTGGAATACCCCCAGGTATTTATCAAATAGAAAAGTTGTTTTCTACCAGACTGGTCAGATAAGGGATACTTTATTTACGCAGCAGGAAATTGATTCGCTAACTTCATATATCAATCATGGTGGAAGCATCATGTTCGCGGGCCAGAACATTGCTGAATATCTTAAAATAAAATTTCCTAATTTTCTTACGACATTGGGAATAGACTGGGTAAAGAATAATACAGTATTTGCTACAAAGGCCTATGGAATAGCCTCCGATATGTTTGGTGTTAAGGATACAACAATTAAATTTACCGGAGCGAATGGTGCTAACAATGAAAAATCGACTGATGTAATTTCAGCACTTTCCGGGTTCCATATGTCTTTTGCATATAAGGCAGACGGAACAGATGGAGCGGCAGGCTGGATGAAAACAGCCAATGGCGCGAGAATTTTCTTTATGGGTTTTGGTTTCGAAAGTATTAATAACGATGAATCCCAGTTATCGCGTGATCAATTCATGGGAATGGTATTGCCGTGGCTTGAAGGTACCGTTGCTGTCAATGATGTTCCGCTAAAGTCATTTGGTTTTACTATGTCGCAGAACTATCCGAATCCATTTAATCCTACTACAGTAATCGAGTATTCGATCCCTGAAAAAGCACTTGTAACAATGCGTGTATATGATATTCTTGGCAAAGAAATAGCTGTACTGAGCAATGGCTTGCAGGAAGCCGGTAGACATGTCGCCCAGTTCAACGGAAGTAAATTTGCGAGCGGTGTTTATTTTGTACATATGCAGGCTGGTACATATACAGCAGTACGTAAAATGGTGCTTGCAAAATAGTATTACAGCGTAAAAACGATCTGAATTCGTAATGCACGCGTTCATTGATTATCAGACTCCGGTTATTACTTTTAGTTAATAGCCGGAGTTTTTTTATTAATTAGTCCGGGCAATGTAATAGATAGGATGCTATATTGGTAAAAAAATATATTTACGGCAAATTTTGCATGTGTCGGGGAATTGTTAATCGCTGAATATTCGTATTTTTACTCTTTATGTTTCATGTTCTGAGGTTTAGTTAGTGAGAAATTTTATTTTAGTTTTACTGTGTGGTATATGCTTTACTTTCCGCGCTTTCCCGCAACAAAATAATCATACCGCTGTTTCAGGCGCAGAATTAGACAATGTGTTACAGGAGTTGGGTGCTGATGATTATCAGTATTTTCTCGATAGTCTGAACAAATACGGTGAAACAGATTTCTTCATGCTGCGCATGTCTTTCACCCGATTACCCGGTTACCGCCCGTTTTCTGTTATGAATAATGAAGCATTTAAAGAACTGCAACTTGATATGAATCAGAAACGGTATAATGAAGGGGTTACGGTCCTGGAGGAGATATTGGCAACAAACTATTTTGATCCCAGGGCTCATATGATGGCTGTTGCTTTGTATCAGTATAAGGGCGATACAGTTAAAGCGAAATTTCACGCCAGGGTTTATAAGGGAATTATATCATCAATAGTACAATCGGGAGATGGAGTAGGCCCGGAAACGGCGTTTATTGTTATTTCAACAGAAGAAGAATATGCCTTTATGCAGGCCGCAAACTGGCACACCAAAGACCAAAACCTGCTGGATGTTAAGGGACGTAAATATGATTGTTTTAGAGTATCCAAGGTGGGTAGTAATGATGATTTTTATGTCTATTTTGATGTTACTCTGCCAATGCGCACCTTGGAGGGCAGCCCGTTTAAACCAACTCCCGGAAAAAAATAGGGCGGAAATATGAGAGCTAAATACTGTTTCACTTTGCTGCTGCTTATTTCGATATTTACTTACCCCTGTACAACTGCGATAATATCTGCTAAAGCCAGTGCTGACGGGCGGCCTATGTTATTAAAAAATCGTGACTCAGATTACCTGCAGAATAAGGTTGTAAGTTTTACAACCGGACCGATTCACTTTATTGGTGTGGTTAATACTGCCGACCTGAAAAATGAAGAAATCTGGATTGGCTTTAATGCCGAGGGTTTTGGTATTATGAATTCAGCCTCATATAATCTAAAAGGCAATGATACAACCAAACTGACTGATCAGGAGGGGCGTGTCATGAAGGCTGCGCTTGCAAGCTGCCGTACCCTGGCTGATTTTGAAAATTTTTTGAGGCAAGCCGCTAAACCATTAGGAGTTGAAGCTAATTTTGGTGTTATCGATGCGGAAGGCGGTGCAGCATATTATGAAGTAAACAATTATACATTTACTAAATATGATGTAAACGATCCACAGGTTGCCCCGGACGGCTATTTGATACGGACCAATTATTCGTGCAGTGGTGCGGATAATAAGGGTTTTGGATATATCCGGTATGGTACAGCATCCGAACTGTTTGGCGAGCAATACAGTCATTCGAAATTTACCGATGAGTTTCTTATTCGAATAGTGCCCCGGTGCCTGATCCAAAAAGCAACAGGCAGTAACCTGGAACAGGCCTTGCCTGAAAATGAAAGCGATACTACGTATGTTCCTTTCAGGGATTATATTCCCCGATATTCGTCTGCTTCCGCAACGGTTATAAAGGGCGTTGCTGCCGGTGAACAAAAATCGGGAATGATGATGTGGACTATTCTGGGCTTCCCATTAACTTCTGTCGCAGTTCCCGTCTGGCTGCTTCCTGATGGTGCTATCCCTGCACTACTTCAGAGTAATAATGGGAAAGATGCGCGAATGAACGCTATAGCTATGACCCTAAAAAAGCGGGTATTCCCGGCACTTAACGATGCGAAGGAAAATTATATTATTCTCGGGAAATTATTAAACAAATCCGGAACGGGGATTCGTCAGGAGCTTAACGAAGTAGAGGCAGAAGTAGTTCGAAAAGGGAAAATACTGTACGGGCAAATCTGTGCCGCGAAGGCTGGCGAGGCCGAGGTACGTGCATTTTATTTGTGGTTGGACGATTACATCCCTGATGCAATTGGAAACAGGCTCAGGAATAAATCGGCGCATTGATAATGGAGTATATGTGAATTTTACAGCTGAGCATTTTATAAAAACGTTAGATTTGCAGCGGCACCCCGAAGGTGGGTATTACCGGGAAATTTACCGTAGTAATCTGGAAATACCGCAAACCGCTTTACCCGTTTCATTTTCAGGTGCAAGAAACTGTTCAACTGCAATTTATTATCTCCTGCAAAAGGGAGACTTTTCTGCATTTCACAAGATAAGTTCTGATGAACTATGGCATTTTTATTTTGGCGACACGATACTGATACATGTATTGGATGAAAGAGGATATACATTACACCGTTTAGGTTTATCTTCCGAAAAAGGTGAGTATCCTGTTGTAGTTGTGCCGGCGGGGTCCTGGTTCGCTGCGGAATTGGCTTCGCAAACAGGATTCGCTTTAATGGGGTGTACCGTTGCTCCCGGTTTTGATTTTGCAGATTTTCGTATGGCCGAACGTGAGCAACTGGTAAAAGAATTTTCTCCGTCGGCAGATATAATAGGCCGGTTAACCCGAGCTTGAACGGAGTGTTTACACCCCGTTCAAATTCAGTAAATTCATTAACCTGTTGTGAGCATCATTAGGCATATCAATTTCATACTTCCTGTAGAAGTCAATAACTTGTTCAACCGACATAAAGTAGTGCTGGCAGCTGTGACAGTTATTTAAGTGCGCCTTAATTGCTTTGCAGCGTTCCGATTGTAATTGCTCGCCCAGACTTTCGCAGATATGGCTCATCACATCTTTACAAGTAACATCATTCATAGCATTAATTCCTAAAAGCCGTTTCAATTTCATTTCTTAAAAACGCACGCGCTCTGTGCAAACGAGATTTGACCGCAGCTACCGTTAACCCTGTTGCGGCAGCGGTTTCTTCGGTAGATAATTGTTCAACGTCGCGAAGCATAAACACAATCCTATACTCCGGAGCTAATTTTTGAATAGCAGAGTCCAGTATTCCTTTAAGTTCTTCATTCTCAAATTGTTTCGCCGGAATCTTAGTCGAATCTACAACAAATCTGTCATCGAACAGGCTATCCTCGGTTTCAACATCAACAAATTGGAATTTGTTGGTATATCTGGCCAACATAAGGCAATGGTTCGAAACAATTCGATATAACCAGGTAGAAAGTTTTGAATCGCCCTCAAATTGATTGATAGATTTTACCATGCTTAAGAAAGTTTCCTGCATGGTGTTTTCTGCCTTTTCCCGATCCCTGCAAATTTTATAGGAAAAATTGTAAACGGTTGTTTCATATTTCCTGACGAGGTCGGCCAGAGCTTTTCTGTCGCCTGTCTTTGCAAGTTCAATAAGTTCTTTATCTTCCATAATTCCGATGCAATAATGATAAAAAGGATTCAGACTAATCGTACTGATTCAGCCAAATAGCATAAAATATCCTGTGGCTGTGCAACCAGGTAGTCCGGTTGAAACGAAGCTAAATGCTCTTGCGAGCGGAAGCCATAGGTAACGCAACATGTTTTCGTACCGGCATTTTTACCGCACAAAACATCAAACTCGGTATCGCCAATCATTACAGTTTCAGAAGGCAAAATAGTAAGATTTTCACATATAGCAAGCAAGGGTTCCGGAGCCGGTTTAATTAACGAACCAGGATATCTGCCACAAATCATATCGAAGTACTGAGCAATACCGAAAATAGAGAGTATTCGTTCAGCTTGTTCCTGCCCCTTGGTGGTAAGTAACGCAATTTTTTTATCCTGCTCTTTGAGTGCTGCCAGTAACGCGGGGATACCATCATATAATGTTGTGTCGTTGATATGTTCGAAGTAAATTTTTTTGTACACTGCCAGGTAGCCTTCTATATCGTTTACCACGATTCCCAATTCATCAAATACATCCTGAAAATGTGCCCCGATACGTTTGTCCATTTCCTCCTTGGGAAAATCGTATTTGTAACCTAGCTTTTGTAGGGTTGCGCGGGTTGAATTATAAATAGTGGCACTTGAATCCATCAATGTGCCATCAAGGTCAAAAACAAATAGGCGTGCCTGTAAAATAGAGGCGGCATTTGTTGAAATAAAATTATCCATAGTAGTAGAGAACTATAAAGCCGGAATCCTGAAATTCCGGCTTAACTTCAAAAAAAAACTGACTGAACAACAATATCAGGGTTGTTAGCAATCATGCGAGGCACGTTAGTCCTCATCACCTAAAATAATATCCAGTTTGGGTTGAAGAGCCGCATTGATATTGTTAATACTTACCTGTGCAGCCATGTTCTGGGCGATTTCAAGAATGCACTTAGCATGATCTGAATCGGGCATATCATAAACCATTGGCACACCATTATCGCCGCCGATGCGAATCCTCGGGTCAATAGGTAAACCTCCAAGGAAGCGTGTATCGTTTTCAAGCGCGAGTTTTTCTCCACCGCCATTCCCAAAAATATCATATTTATTACCGGTATCAGGAGCAATAAAATAGCTCATATTCTCTACTACGCCAATTACCGGCACGTTTACGCGATTAAACATCTTAAGGGCCTTGCGGGCATCGATAAGGGAAACTTCCTGTGGTGTAGTTACAATAATTGCACCGGTAAGCGGAATGGTCTGGCAAAGCGTTAATTGAATATCTCCGGTTCCGGGAGGCATATCAAATACCAAATAATCCAATTCATCCCACAATACTTCTGACATAAATTGTTTAACTGCACCGCTTGCCATTGGGCCGCGCCAGATAATTGGGGCATTATCTTCAACAAGAAAGCCAATAGACATAAGCTTAATGCCAAAATTTTCTACCGGTATCATCTTTGGTCCCGTAGGGGTTTCTACCATTTTTGGTTGTTCGTTTGTTCCCAGCATTAAAGGAATACTAGGGCCATAAATATCCGCATCAATAAGGCCGACTTTAGCACCCTGTTTAGCAAGTGCTACGGCAAGGTTAACAGCAACAGTGCTTTTTCCTACACCACCTTTGCCGCTGGCTACGGCGATTGTGTTTTTTACACCGGGTAATATATCTTCAACTTTAGAGCCTGCGCTCCCCAGTACGCGTGCGGTCATGGAAACGGCAATAGCATCAGCCTCGGGGTGGTCGGCTTTTATACTATTGTAGCAATCCGATTTTATTTTATCTTTTAACGGGCAGGCCGGGGTTGTTAATTCAACCTCAACGGCTATAGAATTGCCTTCAACAGAAACATTTTTTACCATATTCAAGGTGACAAGATCACGGTGTAAATCGGGGTCATTTACTTTTCGCAATGAGTTAAGGACACTTTCCCGAGTAATTTTCGACATAATTTTTTTCCTTGTTATAAATACTTTTACTCTACAACAAAATTCGTTTCCGGTTGGTTTCGCAGGGATGAAAACACACTATGCTATCCGAAAAATATCCGGAATAAATATGAAAACGAAATGTACTTTGCTGTGAGTGGAATTACATATAATTCAATTAGTAAAGATACAAATAGTTTCATTTATTTGATATGATGAAAATAATATCTCTCCTTAAAGCTGCAATGAAACAATTGGAGGGTAAAGTATGGAATTGCAACCCCGAAGATTGAAAAATAATCCCGTAACCTGATTAATTGTTTTCATAATGCCGTAAATTATGTATTTTAATAAGTTATAAAGGAAAATTCTCTGTTTTTCGAAGAAAGTGTATTTGTCTGCAGAATCGGTTTTTATGCTCGAACAAGGTGAACAATACTTAAAAGTTAGTCCGGATACATTGCAACCTGACAGGGCTGCACAGTTTGGCGATTATCTTGCCAATACTATGCAGTATCTGGACGCAATTATATTTTCATCAACGCCGGATGGCGGGCAGTATCACTTCATTACTTCAGCGATCGAACGGATAATAGGCTTAAGTGCTGAGCAGGTAATTAAGCACCCGATGAGTCTGTTGCGGATGATACTGAAAGAGGATTATCCGCAGTTCAGGGCATTAATTGATTCAGTCCGAAGGAAAATGCCGGGAACTGTAGAATATCGACTCCGGAATCAGCGGGGAGAAATTGTCTATCTGAAGCACACAGCGTTCCCTGTACTTCTTAACGATGAAATAGTTCGTATTGACGGGGTAGTGTACGATGTTACATCGCAAAAGCTGAATGAATTGCAACTGAGGAAATCGGAAGAAAAACTTCGGGGGCTGATTGAAACTGCCGATGATCTGATATTTTCTCTCGACAGGCAGGGTAATTTTACATCGGTAAATAATGCAGGCGCGTTGAATCTGGAATATTTACCATTTGAAATGATCGGGAAACATTTTCTGGAATTTGTGAGTGAAGAACATAAGGCATTAATAGCACGCTCCTTTCAGGAAATTCTTAAGAGCAAAAAAGTTGTTACGTTTGATGCCTTTTTTATTAGTAAATACAGTAAAGAAATAATTTTTGAGATAAATGCGCGTGCGATGTATGAAGGTGCGCGGATTGACGGCGTACTGGGTATCGGTCGGAATATAACGAACCGGCGTGCTACTCAGGAAAAAATGAAAGAGTTGAATAATAAGCTAATAGAAGCTAATAGAATCATCTCGATTGAACGCGACAGGGCAAAACAGAAAATATCGATTCTCGAAGAATTGAATCGTCTGAAAAATGAATTCGTGTCCAATGTGTCGCATGAACTTCGTACGCCGCTTGCATCTATTATTGGTTTCGCGGAAACAATGGATTCGGACAGGGATATGCCCGAAGAAATGCGGGTAGAGTTTAACCAAATAATTCTGAATGAGGCAAAACGGCTAGCGAAGCTCATAAACGATGTGCTGGATATATCGAAGATTGAAGAAGGTAAAGTTGTTCTTAATAAATCTGAATTTAATCTCGTTGAAATACTTGAGCCGCTGATTGAGCAATACGCGAAAAAGATTCAGGATAAGGGTATTGTCTTTTGGTATGAATTACCAAAGCACAAAGTTATAACGTTTGGTGATAAGGGAAGATTGTACCAGGTTGTTGAAAATTTACTTTCAAATGCCTTGAAATTTACGAATGAAGGCCGTATAACATTATTGGCTCAGACATTATACCGTGAATTTGAAATTATTATTACCGATACCGGAATAGGAATTCCGAAAAAAGATTTGCCCTATATATTCCAGAAATTTTACCGGGTAAGCCGCCCTGGTGCTGAAATTCCCGGTACAGGTTTAGGGCTCGCGTTTGTTAAGCAGATAGTTGACTTGCATAAAGGTTTTATTACCTTGCAAAGTGAAGAACATAAAGGGACGACGGCAATTATTAAGCTTCCAATTTTAAAACAAGAATAAGGATAAAACTTGAGCAAGCTGGTTTTTATAGTGGATGACGAACCTTCCATAGCAAAGCTCCTCTCTTATTGGGTAAAAGATAAGTGGGGCTACCGCGTGCAGGTCTTTGACCGGGGCGAAGCTATGCTCGAGAAATTGCACGAAAACCCCGACCTGGTATTGTTGGATATAATGCTGCCCGGCCTTAGCGGTTTAGATGTTCTGAAAAGAATTAAAACTACCCATGAGCATTTGCCCGTTATTATACTTTCGGCCCAGGGACGGGTAGAAGTTGCTTTGGAAGCATTGCGATATGGCGCTTTCGATTATTTCCCAAAACCAATTGAAGCTTCACGTCTTGAGCCGGCAATCAAGAATGCGATAAAAAATTATGATTTAACCCGTGAACTTGAAAACTTGCGCGAAAACGTGAGGCAGGAGTATAAGTTTGAGAGTATTGTTTCTGTTGATGGAAAGATGCAGGATGTTTTCAAACTGATTACGAAGGTGTTGAATAACGATATTACGGTTCTGATTCATGGTGAAAGCGGTACGGGTAAAGAGCTTATTGCCAGGGCAATTCATTATAATGGAATTCGAAAGGATAAACCTTTTGTAGTGATTAATTGTGCGTCAATTCCCAGAGAATTGATGGAGAGTGAATTGTTTGGCCATGAAAAAGGCTCATTTACCGGGGCTCACCAAAGGAAGATCGGCAAATTTGAATTGGCTCACAGCGGAACGATTTTCCTTGATGAAGTAGGCGAATTGGAAATGACCCTGCAGGCAAAACTACTCCGCGTAATTCAGGAACGTGAGTTCGAGAGAGTTGGCGGTAATGAACTCATTAAGACTGATGTCCGTATTATTTCGGCAACCAACCGAGACTTGAAAAAAGCCGTTGACGAAAAGCAGTTCCGCGAGGATTTATTTTATCGGTTGAATTCTTTCCCGATAACATTGCCTCCATTGCGTTCGCGCAGGAGTGATATATTGCTTTTGGCATCCCACTTCTTAGCTGTTTTTAATAAAAAGCTGAGCAAAGGCATAAAAGGATTTACCCGCCGTTCAACCAAAATGATGTATGAATATGATTGGCCGGGTAATGTACGCGAAATGGAAAATGCAATAGAGCGTTGCGTTATTATTACAGATAATGAAACCATCGACATTGAAGATTTTCCAATGCATATCCGTTCATCCGATGACGGGAAAAAATATGATTCGGCCTCACCGTTCTTCAGCGATGATACCATCATTCCGCTTGAAAAGATAAAGGAAGAAGCCATTCGGCATGCCCTAAGGGTAACGAATGGTAATATTTTGAATGCCGCGAAGAAGTTAAAACTTGGCCGGGCGACTATATACCGGCTTATGGAAAAATATAAAATAGATTCAAACGAGTTCGAAACTAAAACTAAAGAAGGGTAAACACAATGGATTTTACCAGAGAAGTCTATTCAGACGTAGTAGTGGAAGTTGTTAATTTGACCAGAGCAACTCTGAAAGAAGCCGAAGAATTTAAGAAAGTTCTTTCGGAAGAAATTGACCGCGGCAGCAGGAAAATGATTGTCGATTTGCGTGAATGTGAATTCATCGATTCAACATTTCTCGGCGCGTTGGTTGTATCGTTAAAGAAAATTACTGCCTTAGGTGGTGATCTTCGTCTTGTTGGATTTCAACCGTCTGTGCACTCGATGTTCGAGTTAACACGTATGTACAGAGTATTTGAAGCCTTCCAGACAAGGCAGGCAGCAGTTGAAAGCTTCGGCGTTAAATTTTAAGTAAAAGATTATCAATGTCTGAAAACTCGGATAAAACAATCCTTATTATAGATGACGACTTGACAGTCCGCAAATTGTTGAGTTTCCATTTACGAAAAAAGGATTACCATGTACTTGAAGCAGGCGGTTCGGAAGAAGGATTCTCTTATCTGAATTCTGAACGGGTTGACTTAGTATTATGTGATGTTAACATGGACGGAATGGATGGGTTTACATTTTGCCAAAAAGTTCGGCAAAATGAAAAACATCGGGTTCTTCCATTTATCTTCGTTACTGCGAAAAGCAGTCTTGAAGATAAAGAAACAGCAATGAAAGTCGGTGGTGATGATATCATCACGAAACCATTCGATGTGCAGGAGCTTCTGCTGAAAGTGCAGGCTCTGGTGCGCCGGGCAGACATTTATAAAGCATACGCCGCAAAAAAGAACATCGAATATGCAGTAGCTGAAGAAACACCAAAAATACTTTTGGTCGATGATGATATTTCTCTATCGCGCTTATTTCAGTACAACCTGAAAAAAGCCGGCTTTGAATGCCAGGTTGCCAACGGAGCAGAAGAAGCCTTGGAAATGGCAAAAAAATCGATGCCGGATATAATTATTTCGGATATCATGATGCCCAAACACGATGGTTTCGAATTCAGGCGTATGATATTGGAAGATTCTGATTTGAAGTCCATTCCTTTTATTTTTCTTACATCAAAGGGTGGTGAAGACGATATTTTGGAAGGATATGATTTAGGCATTACCGATTATGTGCTAAAGACTGCGGGCCCAAGGGTTGTAGTTGCCAAGGTCTCGGCTATTATTAAAAGTTTGGGGAAAGAGCGCCAGAGAGTTGTATCGGAGTTACATAAGGCTGCTGATACAATGCGGGTAAAAGTTGTGCCTGATTCAGCCCCGTCATTCCCTGGTTTTGTTGTAAAGCACTGGCATATGCCTTTTAAAGGAATACCCGGTGGCGACTTTATTGATTATTTTGTCATGGACGATAATAATCTGGCCGTGGTATTGGGCGATGTTATGGGTAAACGTTGGGGCGCGTGGTACTTTGCTATTGCCTATGCAGGGTACGTGCGTACAGCCATCAGGATGGTTCTTCAGACAAGCAAAGAATATACACCGAAAGAAATACTTGAACAGGTAAACACATCCATCTACCAGGATGCAAAAATATCTGAAGTGTTTGCTACTCTTTCGGTATTGCTCATAAATAATAAAACAAAAACATTGCGTTATGCCGGTGCAGGTGATTTACCGATCATCTACAAAGAAGCCTCAACAGGCCAGGCCAGGCAAATTAGCTCAAGTGGAATGTTATTGGGCTTTTCTGCCGATGGTTTTTTTGAAGATCAGGTGATTAATTTGCAGCCGGGAGATATTATTGGATTGATTACCGACGGGTTGATTGAATCACGTAATCCTGAAGGAGAGGCTCTTGGTACCGATAATTTAATTAAACTCATTTCATCGATGCCAGACTCGACTGATCCGTTGCAATTCCTCCAGACAAATTTAACTACTTTTACCGGTGGTAAATTTGAGGATGATATCAGTCTTATTACTATAAAGGTAGATTAGTTACATACAGTTTAATCGCGGCTTCTGTTTTAGAAGCCGCGACTGTTTTAAAGCCAAAAAAGGAGGCTGTCTTTGTGAAGGCAGCCTCCTTTTTATTGTATCGCTAAGATACAACTTAGAGTTTCTTAATTTCCTTTAATTCAAACTCAATTGTACCATAACCCAGAAAATCGCGCAGCATGCCAATCAGTCCGCCGCCCTTTATCAGAATAACAGATTTAACCATTCCAACACCATCGGCGTACCATTCGGTAACAATATTCGAGCCTTCACCCGGTTTGCTAATAGTAGATTCTACTTTAATTGCCTGGAATTTACCTGCAGGAGTAACTACAGTTTCATAGTTAGACATCTTACCGGTGACTTTAACCAAAGAAGAATCGCCGTCGTTGTATTCCATACATTCGGTAGTCCAGGTTTTACCTGGTACGAGCGGCAGGGGAAAGCGGAGTAAGGGCCTGCTATAAGTATAGTCGCCAGTTTTCTTAATTCCCCATAATATTCTTAATAATTGATGGGTTTCCTTTACATAAACGCCATTGTCCTGCACCGAAAGGAGCTGGCGGTAAACAAATTTATCTGCTTCGCTAAGGCTTTGGGTGTAATTCCCTTTCTTACAAAATGTTGTCTTCGAATCACCGAACGAAGTCTGGTAAATAAGGGCAACTTTTTCATTTGCCGGGAAGAAAGAATTTGCTGCCGGTGTACTCTTTAAAGGCTCTCCGGCAAACGATTGAACTAAGCTGCAAACACCAAATACTATAAATAATAATCTTTTCAAAAAAGCTCCAATTAATTCGGGCAAATTTACAATTTTTCCATGAAAAATTTGGTGAAAATATGCACATAGAAGGCGGGTAAATTAAAAACTCACCGAAGAAATCTTCAATAAGAAGGCGAATTTTAGTAAATTGAATTATAATAATTCAAAAAAATAATCGAGGTGCAGGTATGCAGAATGATGATTTGCAATGGCGTGAAATCCATTTTGATGAAGATGAATCGCGTGAATCATACGAGGAAAAGGCACGCTATGTAGATGCTAACTTATGGGAAAAAGTTGAAAAGCATGGCAAGAAAATTTCCTTCTTGAAAGACATACAGGCGCTTTACCGTTATTTTAAAGATCCCGAGGTTCAATGGTATAGAAAAACTATTGTAGTGGCTGCATTAATATATTTCATTTCGCCTATTGATATGATTCCCGATATTACCCCGCTGATAGGTTATCTTGATGATATGGCGGTAATTGCCGCGGTATTAAAATATATGGGTAGTGAACTAAAACCATATTATAATAATTATTAATGGTATTCAATAACTTATTCTATCATTAGGCGCGTAGGTCATGAAATTTTCATTATTAAGCAGTGAAACAATCTATAAGGGCCGGGTATTTGATATTCGGGTCGATAAAATTGCATATGAAAGTGGTAACGAAGCCTGGCGCGAAGTTGCACTGCATAACGGTGGTGCGGTTATTGTACCGGTAACGCCGGAGGGAAAGTTTGTACTTATTCGCCAATATCGCTATCCTTTATCAGAATGGCTGCTGGAGTTTCCGGCAGGGAAACTGGAAAAGGACGAAGACCCCTTTCTATGCGCGGGCAGAGAATTACAGGAAGAAACCGGATATACTGCGGACTCTATTGTTCCCCTTGGCTCAATTTTCACTACACCGGGCTTCTGCACCGAGAGATTGTTTATTTACGCGGCATTGGGTCTTAAACCAGGAGAACATGCTCGCGAAGAGGGAGAGCAGGGCATGGAAGTTATTGAATTAAGTGCGGAAGAGATTAATGAATATATCAGATCCGGAAAGTTAATGGATAGTAAATCACTTTCGGCTTACGTAATGTACCAGGCCTATGAGGGGAGGAAGTAAGCAGTGCTTCGCTCGTTATATATTCAGGATTATGTAGTTATTGAATCTGTGCGTGTTGAATTTACGGCCGGGCTAAATATTATAACCGGTGAAACAGGAGCGGGAAAGTCTATTATTATTGATGCGATGGGACTTATCCTTGGTGAGCGTAGTTCAAGCGATGTGGTCAGGAAGGGCAGTGCTAAAACAATTATCGAAGGGGTATTTGATGTAAGCCGTAATAAACGTATTGAGCGTTTATGCAATTTGAACGAAATTGAATATGCAGATGAGTTAATTGCCCGTCGGGAAATTACACAAAAGGGAAACAGCCGATGTTTTATTAATGATACCCCGGTTTCTTTAACCCAATTAAAAGAGTTTGGTAACAACCTTGTAGATTTACATGGGCAACACGAACACCAAACATTATTACGGAAAGAAACTCATATTGATTTTCTTGATGAATTTTGCGGCAATGAAAACGTTCGGGAAGAGTGCAGGGAGAAATATCTTTTACTGAGGCGTTTAAAAAATGAATTAGAAGAATTCCTGAAAAAGCGGGATGAGCTTAGCCAGAAGAAAGATTTTATTGAATTTCAATTAAGAGAAATTGAAAAGATTGATCCACAGATGAATGAGGATCAGTTAATAGAGCAGGAATTGAACCTGCTTGAAAATGCCGAAAAAATAATCGAACTGGCTCATTCGGCCTCTGACGCGCTTTACGAAGGAGAAGTTAATGCCTATGAAATGGTAAAACACGCTCTGCATGAAATTAGCGCGTTGGTACGAATAGATAGCTCATTTGAACCGCTTTCCGAAGAACTGCAGACTGTGCAAACTCTATTGAAGGATGTAGCTTCATCCCTTCGATCTTCGCAGGAGCGGGTGGAAATTGATCCGGGCAGGCTTGAGTTTTTACGGAACAGACTCGCCTCACTACAAATGATTAAACGGAAATTTGGCGGTACAATAGAAAGCGTGCTTGAAGCAAAAGAAGAACTTCTACAGCAGTGTATGGTCAATGACAGTTCTGAGGAGATGGTTCAAAAGCTGCAAAGAGAACTGAGCGAGGCTATTAATTCATACGGCAAAACAGCAAAACAGCTATCACTGGTGCGGCAGAAGATCGTAAAAAACATTACTTCGGAGATTGAAGATGTTCTTAAAGAACTGGGGATTGTGAATGCTAAATTTCACGTTGCAATTTCTCCGCGTATGGCAGCAGGTAATACGGGAGTACTTATGCTCGATGGCAAATCGTACGCAATAGAAGAAAATGGTATTGATGAGATTGAGTTTTTTATCAGCACAAATCAAGGTGAAGATTTGAAACCGCTTTCCCGAACCGCATCGGGCGGCGAAATTTCGCGAGTAATGTTGGCATTGAAATCAGTTTTGGCAAAAACTGAACGCTTGCCATTATTGATATTTGATGAAATCGATACAGGTGTAAGTGGCAGGATAGCGCAAAAAGTTGGTCAAACTTTGCACGCGCTTGCAACACATCATCAAATAATTTCCATTACGCATCTTCCGCAAATTGCCGGTTTAGCCGATTCGCATTACGTGGTTGAAAAATCAGTAATTGAAGACCGTACAGTGAGTTCAATTAGAAAAATTGAGTTTGAAGAGCAAGTCCGTGAAGTAGCTAAACTATTGAGCGGGGAAGTAATTACCGGAGCAAGTTTAATGAGCGCTCGAGAATTATTACAGGCGAATGCCAGAAAATTAATAGGTTAGGATAGTTTATGAAAGCTTATGAATGCCTCATTCGTATAAGTAAAGAAGGCGTAATAACAATTCCGCCGAAACTGATGAAAATATTACCTAAAGAGCAGGACTTACGCAGCCTGGTATTGGTGCCGGAAGCAGAAGATCAAAAATACCGTACTGCGGTAAACGATATTAACCAGCAGGAGTTCTCGTATTATATTCCGCCTTCAGAAGGCATATACGACGAATATTAAAACATAGTGCCGATATTCAGGGTAATAAAGACTCCTCCAATATCATTTTGGAATCGATTATAGAGGCCTTCAACGCCGCCATTAAACATGTGGACGATGTAATACCTGACGCTAATACCGGCGAGGCTGGTTTTGCTCAGGCCTACATTAGCTCCAAACCCAATATAACTACCTAACGCGTAGATAGGCGCTGCTTTCTTAAAAGAAGTGAAAAATTCGTCCGAGTATGGTGTGGTGATTACCATTGTTGGTCCTGTGGAGGCACATACATAGGGTCGGAAATTGTCGGTAAGATCATCGCTGAATAACCGATATTGTACACCAAAGAGCAGGGGAAGCATAAAGATGCGGTTTTTTTTATTAATTGCATCGAAATCACCTGTATAAGGGTTATACAGCTTTTCTTCATTCGGATCTTTAGCCTCAGAAAAAGACAAATCCATTGAAACCGTGAAATTATTCTGAAAGGCGTAGCGGTAGAAACCGCCTATACCGAACCCGCCTTCGCTCATTACAATGTCTACACCCGCGCTATTTGACGGGAATATCACACCGGCCTTCGGTGGCGCGAGCTGTCCGATTTGCTGGCATAACAACGAACTGGCGGCAAGGAATACAATACAAATAAACGCTTTCATGCTCTTCACTTTTATTAAACTATATAATACAATAATAGAAAAAAAATGTATAAAAGCAAGAGCAATAGCGGGTATCTTTCTGTAAGGGGAGAAATATAATCCGGCAGAGTGTTCCTGCCGGATTAAACGAGCTTAAAACTGATACATTTCTACAAACTTACCGGCTTCCCGGAGTTTGTCAGCGAGCAGGGGGATAATTTTATCGCGCCTTAGAATGCCCTGTTGGGTAAATGAAATGTCGTTAACTGCGGGATTAATGGCGTTACCGATAAAGAAATTTACTCTGTCAACAACTTCAAGAAGTAAATAGAGCTCAGTTGCCGGATTCGCTTTCTTAAGATTTTCGCGCTTCTCGCCATAAATATTATACACCTGATTTAGTGTAATAGCACCTTCGGTAGCGAGATCTATTCCATCTATTGAATAATCGGGCGGTGTAATATCCGAGTCAGTTTCGTCATTTAAGTACACAGACTTTCCTAAATAGCGGGCTACAATTTTCGATGTAGTAGCACCACAAACAATTTTCAGACCCTCTTTCTGCATAAAGGCAGATACAATTTCTTCATCTTTTGAATTATCTGAAGGAGGCCCGGTAAGTAAATTAAGGATTCTGCCTTTGCGGCAGGATGCAGATACAACCGTAATATCATCGCGTGCAATGTTGTCCCAAAGCATTTTAGCTTCTTTAACAATACTTTTGGGTAATTCTTTCGCTTTTGTGCCCCGGGAAAGAAGTTGTGCAGCGTATTGGTTTACACCTTCGGATTTCCAGCCGGCGCGTAATTTTGCACCAGTTCCCGCGTACACTACACCATCGCTCATAATTAAAATTCCATCACCGGGCCGCAGGTAAGCGTTCGATTCGCCAACGATAGCAGTTTCGAGTGTTGTAATATGTTGTTTCATTATATCGCAGGTGAAACGTGAACAAAGCAGGGGGGGAGGCATTTCATAGGTTAGAACAGAAGCAATGCCATCGTTAAGTACCCGGATTGCAGAAAATACGGCATAGGGTAATTCTTTATGCTTAGCTTCTTCCATAGTTTGCAGAATATGATTAAATGCTTCGCGAAATGAAAAACCCCGTTCCAGGAGCGTAAAAAATCGTGAAGTACACATCTGGGCCGAAAGGTTTGCCTTTATACCGGAGCCCATACCATCGCATAGAAAAATCGTCACTGCATCAGAAGAGCGCTTGAACTCGACGACATCGCCACAAACGCGTAAATCGCGCTTTGAAGCCTGATATTGATCTACTTCGATGTGTAGATATTTTTCAGCCATTGATTCTTATCCTGATTCCGTTTTTTCTCAGTATCTTCAGTTAGTTTCATTAAGTTTTCAACAAGTTCCTCGCCTCTGGCCGTACTATCCCCCAGAAATTTGGCTAACTGTTGAGCCATTGTCAGCTGATGTTCTAAAAGCTCTTCAGCTTTACGAAGAGTTTCGGACCGTAATGATGTAAGTTGTTTCTTATCTGCAAGCGATGTGGTAATATCTACATAAATACCAATATACTGCTTCTCTTCTTTTATGACATAAAGCTTTTGGTGGCAGGTAATATCATATTTGGCAAAATTTATATCGCTCTCTATAAGATCAGCATTTCCCGCTGCCAACTGCTCAAAATCATCGGGATCGATAAGATAAGAAATTGGTTTACCATATATAGATTCTGAACAACGGAACATTCGTTTAAATGAAAGGTTCATGTGCAGAATCTGGAGATGCTCATCTAAAATAACAATACCGTTAGGGCTGGTTTGAATTACTTTATCCATGCGCTGCTCTGCTGCGCGCCGCATATAGGGGAGGCACATTTCTGATTCAGCCATGCCATTCAGAACTGCTATTGCCTTATCGCGACAGGTGGAATATCCACACGTGCCACAATTCAATTCATCCTCGGGAGTGAATTTATTTGTTTTCCTGAGGATCTGTTTAATTTGTTCTTCGGTTATAGAATTTACTGGGGTAATTGCCTGATTGGTAAAACCCGTCGAAAGTGACAGGGTAGTTTCTTCCGGTATAGTATCTGCCGGGCGTGACTGGATATATGATAACAACGAATTCCTACGCTCAAATAAGTTCTTTTCTGAGGAAATACCGGCTCCGTTAATGCAGCCCATGGTGCAGTAAAGAGGCTCCACGAACAAGTTCGAACGGTTTTCCTGTATATCTTTGATAATTTCAGCAATCTGTTCATAACCGGTTACTGAAAGGTATTGAGGATCTAAGTTAGCATCAGGCTTGCCGCCAGTTTTTAATAATCCGCCACTTAACGGGTAGAGTGCAGAGTAACCCGCTGGTTTGTCATTAAAATCACTCGCTTCAAGCTTGCCAAGGTCTATATCGGAATCCGATAGTAATTCCTTTAGTTCGTCAAAAGTAATTACTGCATCAATTAAGCCGGCAAATTCGGGGCGTTCTGCCTCTCCTTTTTTCGCAATACACGGGCCGGCAAATACTATTTTTGCATCTGCACCAAATTTCTCACGGATCATCTTAGAATGCACAATCATAGGTGAAACAGCGTGAATAAGATATTCGGTTAGAGCCGGGTAATACCGTTCAATGAGATTAACAAAAGCCGGGCATGCAGAGCAGAGTTTTGGACTATCCCCTGCCCGTGCAGCTAATGCCATAGTTTTTTGAGCTGAATAGTATGCCCCTATAGCGGTTTCGCTTACATAGCCAAAGCCAAGTTTACGAAGTGCTGAGGGCAGCCGCTCGATTTCCCAGGAAGTAAAAATAGCCGCGAATGAAGGAGCAATACTAATAGCAACCATTTCACCTTTATTGAGAAAACTTTTTACCAGATCGATATCTTTTCGGTACGACCGCGCATTTTGTGGACACTCTTTAATACAGTTACCACAGAGCACGCAACGGTTTTGAGCAATATATGCCTGCCCGTCTTTTATACCAATTGCCTTAATAGGGCATGAGCGAACGCATCGGTAACAATCAGTACACCGTGCTTTATTTGTAAAAATGATCCGGCTTTCGTTAATCTGCGAATTCATACTATTACAGTTTTAGTTTTTCATTGCTAATTCTTTTACTTGCTTATCCAATACTTCAGTTGCTTTGGCAAACGTACAATGATGAAGTATTTCTTTGCCAATCGTTACTGTTGGTCCCTGGTCACAACGCTCAAAACAGAATGTAGCTTTTACTGAAACTATATCCTGTAAGCCTTTAGACTCGATGTGTCGAACCAGTTTATGTAACAGATCCTGCGCGCCGCGAATGTAACAGCTTGTTCCCACACATACTTTAACATCAATTGTATTTGCATTGTGCGCGAATATCAGGCTAATTTCATCCTGGCGGATACGTTTCTTGTTGTGGTAATGTGTATGCAGTAATTCATGTGCCTTTTCACTGCCCGGAGTTCCTAAGAGTGAATCGTAAAGATTCTTAATGCTTGGGTTATCCTGCGACTTATGAATTTGCATCATGCGATCTGCTTCATAGATTCCACGGGCTCTTTGTGAGCGGGTAGATTCATCGAAGCACACCGGCTGCCCCGCGCCACCGATACAACCACCCGGGCAGGACATTACTTCAACAAAATCGTATTGTTTTTTGCCAGACTTTACGTCTTTTAATAATTCTTTCGCGTTTTTTAACCCCTGAACGACGGCTAAATTATAAGTTTTCCCGTTAAGAACATAGGTAATTTCTTTTCGCCCTTCAGTGCCGCGAACTTCGGCGAAACCGCCATCGCGCGACTGTTCGAAATCTGCTTCATTGCTGAGATAGCGCAAAACTGCTTCGGTTACTCCGCCGGAATTACCAAATAAAATTCCTGCACCACTCTTAAACCCGAATGGCATATCAAATGAATCCGGTAAGAGATTATCGAAGCTGATTCCCGCCTGCGCAATCATGCGCACTAAATCCTGCGTGGTTAATACAAAATCAACATCCCGAACGGATTTTTCATCTTTTACTGCTTCGGATTTTTTTGCTGTACAAGGCATTATTGAAACGACTACAACGTTTTCGCGTTTTGTTTTTGCCATTTCCGGCAATGATTCTTTTATAATAGCACCCAGCATTTGTTGCGGTGATTTACAGCTGGAAAGATTACTTAAGAATTCAGGATAATACTGTTCTGCATAGGTAACCCATGCAGGGCAGCAGGAAGTAAACAGGGGCAGGTTTTCACCTGATTCAGCACGATGTAAAAACTCGTTTGCTTCTTCGATAACTGTTAAGTCAGCAGAGAAGGAAGTATCAAATACCTTCTTGAAACCGAGCATCTTTAAGGCCGCTACCACCTGACCTGTAGCAAGTTCACCGGATTTCATGGCGAACATTTCACCAATAGCTACACGAACTGCAGGAGCGATTTGAGCCACCACATATTTTTGTGGGTTGTCCAGAGCTTTCCATACTTTTTCTATTTCAGATTTTATCGTAATGGACCCCGTTGGACAAACTCGCATACATTGGCCGCAATCGACACACTCAACATGAGCGAGATCTTTGTTAAAAGCGGGTGTAACAGTTACGTTTGCACCACGATAGGCAAAGTCGATTGCGCCGATACCCTGAATTTCACTGCACGCGCGAACGCAATCACCACAAAGGATGCATTTATTCGGATCACGTACCAATGCGGTTGATGAAAGATCGAGAGGGGCGTCCTTAACGGCTTTTTTAAAGCGTACGGAAGTAACACCAATTTTCTGGGCAACTTCCTGCAATTTACAGGCTGAACTCTTAACACAAGATGTACAATTCTGATCGTGGTTCGCGAGAATCAGCTCCATCGAAATTTTTCTGATATCGCGAATTTCTTTTGTATGTGTTTTAATTTTCATTCCCGCTTCAGGCTTTAATGAACAGCTTGAAACGAGGCCACGTCCTTCTACCTCGATTAGACATAAACGGCAAGCGCCATACACACTTAATTCTGAATGATAGCAGAAAGTAGGAATCTCAATATTTGCTTTTCGAATTACTTCAAGAAGATTCCGTTCTCCGTTAAACGGAACTTCAATACCATTAATATTTACTATATTTTTAGTTGTCATTGTTACGCTCCAACGGCAATTGCATTTAACTTACAAGCTTCAACGCAAGCCATACATTTAATACAAAGATTTTCATTAATAACATGTGCTTGTTTCTTTTCACCGGTAATAGCATTAGCAGGGCATTTTTTTATACAAACGCCGCAGCCTTTACATTTTTCCTCAATAATTTCCGGTGTAAGTAATGCCTTGCATTCTTTTGCAGGGCAGCGTTTCTGGAATACATGCGCATCATATTCTGCTCTGAATTGCGCGAGGGTTGAAAGTACAGGATTTGGTGCTGTTTTGCCCAAACCACAGAGTGAACCTTTTTGTACTGCCGGGGCAAGCTGCTCCAGTAATTCAAGTGTATGTTCATCCGCGCGTCCTTCAACAATATCATCCATTAAAGCAAGCATTTGTTTCGTACCCTCACGGCATAAGACGCATTTACCGCACGATTCATTTTGAGTGAATTTCATGAAGAATTGCGCGAACTTAACCATGCAGGTATCGTGATTCATAACTACAAGACCGCCAGAGCCAACCATAGCGCCAATGCTGCGCAATGAATCAAAATCCAAAGGTAAGTCCAGTTGTTCCTGAGTCAAGCAGCCGCCCGAAGGACCGCCAATTTGAACTGCTTTGAAGCCGGAAGGATCAATTTCTCCTTTTGAATCAACCACTCCACCGCCGATATTATAAACGATCTCACGGAGTGTTGTTCCGAAAGGAACCTCAATTAACCCGGTATTAACAACGTGTCCCGTTAGAGCAAAGGTTTTTGTTCCCGGTGAGTTTGGAGTACCACATTTCCTGAACTCGTTGGCACCCTTATCAATAATAAGAGGAACCGTTGCTAACGTTTCAACGTTGTTAATAACCGTGGGCTTTTCCCATAGACCTGATTCAGCGGGGAAGGGAGGTTTGGGAGCCGGCATACCACGCTTTCCTTCTATTGAAGAGATGAGAGCTGTTTCTTCGCCGCAGACAAATGCCCCCGCACCTTCCATGATGGTAATTGTAAATTTATTTTGGGTTTTAAAAAGGTTATCCCCAAGGATACCGTATTCCATTGCTTGTTTAACGGCTTCCTTCATTCTGCGAACTGCCAGCGGGTATTCAAGGCGCACATAGACATAACCTTCATCGGCACCAATAGCTTTAGCGGCAATCATCATACCTTCAATTACCGCGTGCGGGTTACCTTCCATGATGCTTCTATCCATGAATGCGCCCGGATCGCCTTCATCGCCATTACAAATAATATATTTTTTTGCAGAATTTTGTTTTAGTGTTAAAGACCACTTTCTACCGGTAAGGAAACCTCCGCCACCGCGGCCGCGTAACCCTGAGTATGTAATCTCATCGCAAATCGCGTCAGGTGTCATGCTTAAATATGCTTTTTCAGCTGCGGAATAACCACCATTGTAAATATATTCCCTGATATCAGTCGGGTTAATTTTCCCGCAATTTTTCAATACGGTACGAGATTGTCTTTTGTAGAATTCGATTTCTGACTGCCCGACACAAGCTTTGCCGTTATTAGGATTTTTGAACAGCAGGCGTTCGATTTTTTGATCTTGCACAAGAGTGTTATCGATGATTTCAAGAACATCTTCAGTTTTAACCTGCACATATAAAATTCCATCGGGTTCAATCGTAACGAGCGGACCCATTTGACAAAATCCCTGGCACCCGCTTTCGCTTATATAAAAGCTTTTTTCTTTCGGTTCTTCTTTTAATTCAACAACAAATGGCAGGTTTCTTTCTGTGAAGATTTCCTGAAACCTGCGATAAATTTTCAATGCGCCGTTAGCGACACAACCAGTGCCCGCGCAGATAATGATTCTTTTTTGTATTTTTTGTACTCGAGCCTCGAACTTACCAGTTTCGAGAGCAAGATTAATTGCGTCTTTCATTTAAGCCTTCCGTTTCTTCAATATTCTTAAGTACGCTCAAAGTTTTTTCCGGATTCATTACCGAGTAAACATCTTCATTAACAACTACCACGGGTGCAATGCCGCAGGCGCCAAGACAGGAAACAGTTTCCAGAGTAAAAAGCATGTCTCCGGTAGTGTTTTTCTGTTCTGTAAGGCCATATTTCTTCATTATTGCTTCGATAATGGGCACGGAGTTTTTAACATGGCAGGCTGTGCCATCACAAACTTTAATAACATATTTACCTTTTGGTTTTAAGGCAAAGTGGGCGTAAAATGTGGCCACACCGAATACTCGAGCCGGAGGTATATCAAGAGTGACCGCAATAAATGTTAATAATTCTTCCGGCAAATAGCGGTATTCTTCCTGTACTGCCTGGAGAATTGGAATCAGTTTACTTTCTGATTTTCCATAACTTTCAATAATTTTACATACTTTCTCGAATTGACGAGCTTCAGTTGCAACTTGTTCTTCATTATTATTCATTTAAGTAAGCCTTGTTACGTAATATTTTATATTAATGTTGTTCTGTTAATTTGCGTTTTAAGAATGATAAACTGGCAGTTAACTGCGCGTTTTCAACTACAATTCCAAACGGCGCCTTTATTTGTGTTGGGGCAAAATTCCAAATTCCTTTAATTCCGCCTTCAATTAATAAATCAGCATTCTCCTGTGCTGCCTCGGCCGGTACTGCAAGCACGCCGATATGAATATGCATACGACGGGCTAAATCGGGTATTTTAAGGGGATCCAGGACCGGAATACCATGAACTGTAGTGCCGATCTTTTCAGGATCATTATCGAAGGCCGCAATTATATTAAGGCCGTATTTGGCAAAATTTTTATATCCGGCCAAAGCAAAACCCAAATGGCCGGATCCAACTAAAAAAGCTTCGGTTAAATTATCCCAGTTTAGGTATTTTTCAATGGCAAGTATCAATTCATCGATATTAAAGCCAATTCGGGGCTTCCCTACGATCTGAACGTGTTCAATATCTTTGCGTACCTGAACGGAGTCGAGTTTTAACTCATTCGCGATCGTTGTGCTGGAAACTTCCTTTACGCCTCTTTCTTTCAATTGGATAAGAACCTGATGATAGAGGGGCAGCCGACGAAGAGTCGGTTCGGGTGTTGGCTTTATTTGTACTGTGTTCATAATCGCTATTTTTATATCGATAAATATTTATCGATATAAAAATACTTAATAGCATTTTTAAAAGCAAGTATATTTTATGTTAATTTTTTTTCAGTTGAGGCAGCCGGGTTGCCGATTGTATGAGGTTATTTGATGGATATATATATAGTAAGAAGTTTTAAATTGGAAATTAAATGTAATTTTTCGGTAAAAATTTTGGCAGAGGGGCAGCTCAGTAAAACCTGAGGGATAAGGAATCGTCCGGGACGAAAGAGGGGGCAGGCAGAAGAAAATGAGAAGAAGATAATTAACCAAACCGGTAAGTTAGCATAATGTTATTTGGGGTAAATTGCTGTTACTGTTTACATTCTAATGATTTACGTCACGGCAGAGGTTTGGTTATCAATTATTGATTTATTAAATTGAGTCGATATATATTTTTTTTTGAGGTTCGAAGCTTTTCCCGTGCGTATTTTCTGATTAGTTGGCCCACTACTGTGAGTCACATACCGGAGGTATGTTTAAAATTTCTCTTATCCTTAATATTTCAGGAAAAATTTTACAACTTTAATTAATTGAACCTCATTTTTACAACATTTTTAGGAGATACTCATTTGTCATATTCCGGATTGCTTGAAAGAATCAAAACAAGGAACGTTAAAGTAGGGGTGATAGGTTTAGGATATGTCGGGCTCCCCTTGGCCTTGGAATTTACCAATAAAGGTATGCATGTTATTGGGTTCGATATTGATCCCAAGAAAGCGGAAATTTTGTTGCAGGGAAAAAGCTATATAAAGCACATCAGTGCCGATAGGATTCGTGCTGCTGTAGATGAAAAGCTTTTCGATGCAACTGCTGATTTTTCACGTTTACCAGAAGTAGACGCAATTCTGATATGCGTTCCCACGCCATTAGATCATCATCGCGAACCAGATGTTAGCTATATCGAAAAATCGGGTGAAGCGATAGCAAAATATTTACGGAAAGATCAATTAGTGGTTCTCGAATCTTCAACCTATCCGGGTACAACAGATGAAATCTTGTTACCGATGTTTGAAGAATGCCCGTTAACACAGGCTGCAGCTAAGAAAGATACTAAAACCCAGCCAAAGAAATTTGTTGTTGGTGAAGATTTTTATTTAGCATTCTCACCAGAACGCGAAGATCCGAACAACCCGGATTTCTCAACAGCTACAATTCCCAAAGTTGTTGGCGGTGTTACGCCTAAATGTTTGGAGCTTGCTAAAGTTTTATATGATCAGGTAATTGTTAAAACCGTTACTGTGTCATCAACCCGTGCTGCAGAAGCAACAAAACTTCTCGAAAATATTTACCGCTCAATCAATATTGCTTTAGTTAATGAATTAAAGATGGTATTTGACAGAATGGATATTGATGTATGGGAAGTTATTGAAGCAGCGAAAACAAAACCCTTTGGCTACAATGCATTTTATCCGGGTCCTGGTTTAGGTGGGCACTGTATCCCCATCGATCCTTTCTATCTTACCTGGAAAGCACGTGAATATGAAATCAATACAAAGTTCATTGAATTAGCGGGTGAGATTAATACATATCAGCCATACTATGTAGTTCAGCGCACGATGGAGTTCTTAAACTCTGCTGCAAGTAAAGCAATGAAAGGTGCAAAGATCCTGATATTGGGTGCAGCTTATAAGAAGAACATCGATGACATGCGTGAATCACCCTCGTTAAAACTTATAGAGATATTCCAGGAACGCGGCGCGAAAGTAGATTATAATGATCCGTACATTCCGAATTTACCGCCAACCAGGAAATACAAATTTGAAATGAAATCTGTTCCACTTACTGAGAAAAATCTCAAGAAGTATGATGCGGTTGTTGTTTCAACAGATCACTCAGATTATGATTACAGCTTTATTTTAAAGCATTCTAATCTGGTTGTTGATACACGTAACGCGCTGAAATACGTTAAAAAGAACAGTAAAAAAGTAATTACCGCGTAATAAAAAGTGAAAGTTGGAGTTTATAATGAAAGTAGCTCTTTTAGATTTAAAAGCACAATATCGATCAATTAAAAATGAATTGGATGAAGCCCTCATCAGAGTAGCAGAATCACAGTACTTTATTCTTGGTCCGGAAGTAACAAAATTAGAAAAAAATATGGCTGAGTATCTCGGCTGTAAATACGCGCTCGGCGTATCATCAGGGACCGATGCATTATTAATTGCATTAATGGCTCTTGATATTAAACCGGGTGATGAAGTTATTGTTCCTACCTATTCATTTTTTGCAACTGCTGGTGTAGTAGCACGTTTGAATGCAACACCCGTTTTTGTAGATATTGATCCTGTAACATTTAACATTGATGCAGCAGATGTAGAAAAACATGTTACTGCAAAAACCAAAGCTATTGTTCCCGTGCATCTCTATGGACAGAGTGCTGATATGGATGGCATTATGGCAGTGGCTAAAAAACATAATTTGGCAGTAGTAGAAGATGGTGCCCAGGCTATCGGCGTTCAATACAAAGATGGCAGAAGAGTAGGCACAATCGGTTCTATCGGCTGTTTCTCATTCTTCCCGTCAAAGAACCTTGGTTGTTTTGGCGATGGTGGTTTGGTTGTTACAAACGACGATACATTGGCTGAAAGATTGCGTATCATGCGCGTTCATGGCGGTAAACCGAAATACTATCATAAAGTTATTGGTGGTAACTTCCGTATCGATGAAATCCAGTCAGCCGTGTTAAATGTAAAGTTGCCACATCTGGAAAAATGGTCAGCTAAACGTCGGGAAAATGCGAAGTTATATACTGAATTGTTTGTAAAAGCAGGGTTAGCTGAAGCAGAAGGCATTCAGGTTTTTGATGCAAACAATAAGGTATTGTTGCCTAAACCTGTTTACAAAGCTGATGGAAGCAATGAATTGGTTAATTACCATATCTACAATCAGTACATTATTCGCGTAGAGAACCGCGACGCACTGAAAGCTTATTTGATTGAAAAAGAAATCGGTGTTGAAATTTATTACCCGGTACCGTTCCACCGCCAGGAATGCTTTACATATTTGAATGAAAAGGATGAAAACTTCCCGCATTCAAACCTGGCAGCCGAATCAACCCTGGCATTACCTATTTATCCGGAATTAACAACAGAACAGATTCAGTATGTGGTAGAATGTATTGCTGAATTTGTTAAAAAAGCGTAGTTATCTGAAACAGAGTAAGCGCGAAATAATTTCGAATATTAACAGGAAAGGTAATTGAAAATGGCATTTGAAAATATCCATGCCGCAGTAGTAGGCTGCGGAAGATGGGGAATGAACCATGTAAAGACGGCTTATTCACTACTTGGGCCTCGGCTTAAATATGCGTGCGACGCGTTCCCGAGTGCTGAAGAAAAAGTGAAAGCTGTTGGCGATATTTCATTTACCACGAACTTAGACGACGTATTATCCGATGCAACAATTAACGCGGTAATTATTGCAACACCCGCGGAAACACATTACGAAGTTGCGTTGCGATGCCTGAAAGCAGGAAAGAATGTTTTGGTGGAAAAACCCATTACTTTAGTTTCTGAGGAAGCAGCAGAACTGCATACAGTAGCTGTACAGAACAATTTGAAGTTGATGGTTGGGCATGTATTATTATATCATCCCGCGATTATCAAAATAAAAGAAGACTTGAATTCAGGCCGGTTAGGTAAGTTGCAGTATATTTATTGCAATAGACTTAATCTGGGTACTGTACGTAGTGAAGAGAATATTTTGTGGAGTTTTGCTCCGCATGATATCTCTATCATTCAATATCTTACAGAAAGTAATCCCGAAAGTATAGAAGCTTTTGGCGCACGCTTTCTACAGAGGAATATTGAAGATTCTACTATCACATATTTAAACTACCCGGACAATGTGCATGCTCATATCTTTGTTAGCTGGCTGCACCCGTTTAAGGAACAAAGGCTGGTAGTTATTGGTGATAAAGGAATGTATTCGTTTGAAGATACTCTTAAGGAAGGGAAATTAAAATTCTATCCAAAGGGTTTTACCAATGTTAACGGTGAGTTGCAGAAATTCGACGGTGAATTTGAAGTGGTTCAAACCGAAGCGAAGCAGCCTTTAACAGAAGAACAAATGCATTTCTATAACAGTATTCTGAATAATACAAAACCGTTAACTGACGGCCTGCATGCTTTAGAAGTATTAAAGATACTCGAAGAAGCCGGCAAAAAAACTCAACGTTAGTAACCAGGTTTATGTAGGTTCAAATTTTGTAAAGATCGGGGAAGAAATTTCTTTCCCGGCTTTACGCAATAAATGTGAAAATGAATTCCGTAAACACGGAAAAATCATTCATCAAAAGAAACAATTTTGAAAGGTTATATTATGAGTGAGAAAAACTATTACGCTCATCCGCTGGCAGTGGTTGACGATAATGTTGAAATTGGCGATGGAACAAAAATTTGGCATTTTTCTCATGTCCAGTCTGGTGCGCGCATTGGTAAAAAATGCGTTATGGGCCAGAATGTAAACATAGCAAATGATGTTGAAATTGGTAATTTTGTAAAAATTCAGAATAACGTTTCTGTATATGAAGGCGTTACTTTGGAAGATTATGTATTTTGCGGCCCCTCGATGGTATTCACCAACATCCTCGACCCACGTTGCAAATACCCGCAGGTAGGTAAAGAATTTTATATTAAAACTCTCATTAAAGAAGGTGCTTCGTTAGGCGCTAACTCAACAATTGTATGCGGCCATACTGTAGGTCGTTTCGCTTTTGTTGGTGCAGGTGCAGTAGTAACGAAAAACATTCCTGATTTTGCATTGGTTGTTGGTAACCCCGCCCGTATTATTGGTTGGGTAAGTGAAGCCGGCAAACGCTTACAATTTGACGAAAATGGATATGCGTTCTGTGCAAAGAGCAATAAGAAGTACAAATTCGAAAATAATCAGGTAGTTGAAGTAGAATAGTTTGATACTATGCACAATTTGTATGAGATTCCCTGACTTTTTGTTGGGGAATCTCAGTTTTATTTTGCAGACAGCATAATTATATAAATTTTACTTTAAATAATACAGAGAAGAATGTACATGAGAGTATTAGTAACCGGCGGAGCCGGATTCATTGGATCGAACATTGTTGAAGAACTGTTACGCAGAGACTATAAGGTTCGGGTAATCGACAATTTATCAACTGGCCGTGTTGAGAATATCAGAGAATTTGAAAAAGAGATTGAATTCATTGAAGGCGATATCAGGAGCTATCATATTGTTGAAAAAACCGTACAGGATGTTGATGTAATTCTTCATCAGGCAGCCCTGCCGTCAGTTCCGCGTTCTATAGGAGATCCTATCACTTCGAATGACGTGAATGTTTCGGGTACTCTCAATTTGTTGAATGCCGCAAAGGATAAAGGAGTGAAACGATTTGTATTCGCTTCTTCTTCTTCAGTGTATGGTGATACACTCGAACTTCCCAAGCACGAAGAAATGATTCCTTATCCTATGAGTCCTTATGCTGCTTCAAAATTAGCAGGGGAACACTATTGCAGGGTATTTAACCGAATCTATGGCCTTGAAACAATAATCTTGCGATATTTTAATGTGTTCGGCCCGCGTCAAAATCCATTCTCTCAATATGCAGCCGTAATACCTCGCTTTATTAAGTTTATTCACGATGGTAAGAGCCCGGTAGTTTTTGGCGATGGCGAACAAAGCCGCGATTTTACCTACATCCGTAACGTTGTGGAAGCGAATATATTAGCTGCCACGCATCCCAACCTCAATTTCCTAATTGCAAACTGTGCAACGCAACAGAAAATTACAATTAACGAATTAATTGCATACATTAATAAATTCCTTGGAACAGATGTAAAGCCGATATATGAAGCACCGCGTTCCGGCGATGTAAAAGAATCTCTAGCAAGTATAGAAAAAGCAAAGAATATTCTTGGTTACCGCCCGCTGGTTCAATTCCTTGACGGCCTTAAACTCACTATTGATCACTTAGTTAAGTAAAGGGCAGTACAAAAGTTGGTATTTAAGGCTATTCTCAATAAAATTAATTCTGGTCATGAGCGTACGCGAATAATCAAATGGAATATTATTTATTCTTTCTTGATTAAGATCGCGGGAATTTTATTAAATCTTATAATTGTGCCGGTAACGATCCATTATATAAATCCGGAGAACTATGGAATTTGGTTAACACTGAGCTCTGTTGTCGGCTGGATCAGCTTTTTTGATGTTGGGTTCGGCAACGGTCTGCGAAACAAACTTTCCGAAGCTATCACTGCCGAAGATACGGCTACAGCGCGAACGTATGTAAGTACAACCTACGCCTGCATGATAATGATCTTTGCCAGTCTCGCGGTTCTGTTCGTAATTGTTAACCCGTTCCTTAACTGGAACTCAATGCTGAACGCGTCGAAGATACAATCCAACGAATTGAATCTGCTGGTTTTAGTTGTATTTATTACATTTTGTTTTCGCTTCATACTTCAACCGGTTCAAAACGTTCTGTTCGCGGTTCAGCGATCAGCAGCTGCTTCGATGCTGCAATTTATGGGAGTAGCCTTTTCTTTTATTTTTGTTTGGATATTAACGCGGGTTTCTCATGGTAATTTCTTTTGGTTAGGAATTATATTTAGCGGTACACCCGTATTGGTATTTATCATTGCAAATTTGTATTTCTTTGCGGGCAGATACAGGCATATTGCGCCAAGCTTCTCGTTCGTTAAAATGAGTTATGCCAAAAACATTCTGGACCTGGGACTGAAATTTTTTGTAATACAGATTTCGGGACTGATTACATTTTCTTCATTGAATTTTTTAATAACACATCTGTTTAACCCGGTAGAAGTAACGAAATATAACATTGTATATAAATATTTCAGTACTATTACCATGTTTTACGGAATACTGCTTACACCGTTTTGGTCTGCCACAACTGATGCATATTATAGGCACGAATACGGGTGGATTAAAAATGCATTAAAAAAATACAACAAGATAAGTGCAGCATTAATCAGTGCTGTTATATTAATGCTTGTTGTCTCACCATTTATGTATAAAATGTGGGTAGGTGATGAAGTGCAGATAGGTTTTCTGTTGTCATTTGCTATTGCATTAGATACAATAATCTATATCATATTCAGCCCCTATACAGCTATTTTAAATGGAATTGGCAAACTGAAGGTTGTGCTTTATTATGTAAGCATCCAAACAATTTTATTTATTCCATTTGTATTACTGGTAAAACATGTATTTAACCTGGGCGTCGCCGGTCTTACACTATCAAGTATTACGCTTAAGGCCCCTTTAATTGCACTGCAATTTGTTCAGGTACGAAAATTATTAAACGATAAAGCCCAGGGTATTTGGAATGAGTAGCCTTGTTAGTATTGTAATTGGAACAAAAGACCGTTCTGACTTATTGCCCCGGGCAATAAACAGCGCGTTAAACCAAACGTACGCGAATATTGAGATTGTAATTGTCGATTGCAGTGTAGGCAACGATACCGAGTTACTTCTTAAATCATATCATGACGACCGGATAAAACTGGTTCGTCTGCCGGTTGACCCGGGTAGAACCGAATCGTTGGAAATAGGATTGCAGAATTCACTGGGTGAATATATCTGCTATCTGGATGATGATGATGAGTTCTTACCGGAGAAAATAGCAAAACAGGTAGCTGTATTTGAACAATCGGGGCCTGATGTTGGTTTAGTTTATACATGGGCAATTTATAAGCACTCGAAAACGTTGGAAGTGGTTAATTACTATCAACCGAAAAATTCGGCGATTTGTTAGAACAACAATTAGAGAAACAATCACTGGGCGCTTTTGGAACATGAATGGTACGGCGGGAAGCCTATGAGAAATCTGGCTGCCTGAAGCGGAATATCCGATATGTTGCTGATTGGGAATTTGGATGCAGCATCTGTCGGTATTACACGGTCTCTTTCGTACCAGAGAACCTTATGGTAGTATATGTTCAGCATCCATATGTTCGTATGCAGGAAGTAAACCACTATACAGGCGAACAGCTATATGTGATGCAGGAGTTCCATGAGTACATATTGAAAAAATACCAAAAGTATTTTGAGAAATAGCCGAAGAGCGCGTATACGCATTATCTTGCTTTATCTGTAATCGAAGCGTCTCTCGGTAATACTGAAAAAGCGCTTGACAGGTATGGAAAAGCGCTATTCCTGCGCCCATCGCGGGTAAAGGAAAATATAAAAAAGTTATTGAAAATTTTATTATTAGTTATAAGAAAGCAATAATACATGAAGGCTGTTATTTTAGCTGGTGGCTTAGGTACACGCCTGAAACCATTTACGGAAGTAATTCCAAAACCGCTATTACCGATTGGTGAAAAATCGGTTCTGGAAATACAAATCGACAGGTTAAAACGTTTCGGTTTTAATGAAATCTTTTTAGCAACGAATTATAAATCAGACTACATATCATCATTCTTCGGTGATGGTTCGCGCTATGATGTAAAGCTCACAATTAGCAGGGAAGAAAAACCACTCGGTACGGCCGGACCGCTTATGTTGCTAAAGGAGGTTTTAACTGAGCCTTTCGTAGTAATGAATGGCGATATCTTATCCCTGATTGATTTTAAGAAGCTCTATGATTTCGCACTTGAACAGAAATCGCTGATGACAATTTCTATCAAAAAAGAAATTACACCTTTTGCATTTGGTAATATCTTTTTTGATGGCGACTTGGTAACGGGGATTCAAGAGAAGCCGGATATTATGATGTATATTTTAGCGGGTATATACGTAATGAAGCCGGAAATATTCAAATATTTTCCCGAAGATGAGTATTTCGGAATGGATAGCCTGATAAAAAATATGTTAGCAGCAGGCGATTCGGTTACCAAATATGATTTAAAGGAATACTGGTTAGATATCGGCCGCTTAAATGACTTTGAGAAGGCACAGGAAGCATATAAACAACATTTTGATGGTAAATAGTTTATGAAAAAAGTTTTAGTAACCGGCTCAGCCGGTTTCATTGGCTCACATCTTACAGAATTCCTGGTAAACAAGGGTTTTGAAGTGAAAGCATTTGTTCGTTATAATTCGAAAAATAATTGGGGATGGTTAGAAAATTCTTCGGTTAAGAACAATATTCAGGTTTATACAGGAGATATCAGAGATTATGATGCCGTGTATAGCGCTTTGAAAGATTGTGACGGAGTTTTTCATCTTGCGGCGCTTATTGGTATACCCTATTCGTATGTATCACCAAAAGCATACATAGAAACAAACATTACCGGTACATATAATATTTTACAGGCAGCAAGAGAACTGCAATTGGAACAAGTGTTGGTTACTTCAACAAGTGAAACTTATGGTACCGCACAATATGTACCAATTGACGAATTGCATCCAATGGTTGGTCAATCTCCTTATTCTGCAACAAAAATTGCAGCGGATCAGCTGTCCATCAGCTATTTCCGCTCCTTTGGCTTGCCCGTCAAGGTAGTTCGTCCCTTTAATACTTATGGGCCCCGTCAATCAGCTCGCGCAATTATTCCTACAATTATTTCGCAAATTCTTGATGGAAAACGCGAACTGACATTAGGAAATCTGGCCCCTACGCGCGATTTAACTTTTGTTAAAGATACCTGCAAAGGCTTTTATGAAATTTCACAATCAAATTCATTGTTTGGCGAAATTACCAATGTCGGTATGCACAATGAAATAAGCGTTAAAGGATTGGTGGATTTGATAAGTGAAATAATGCAAGTCGAGCTGACTATTAATACAGGCGAAGAGCGTGTAAGGCCGGGCAAGAGTGAAGTAGAGCGACTGGTGTGTAATAATGAGAAAGTGAAAAAACATACCGCATGGGCCCCGGACTATGATTTACGCTCGGGATTAGAGGCTACCATAAACTGGCTGCGTGATAATATGCAGTATTACAAATCAGATATTTATAACATTTAATTTACGACTATGGATTACAAAATACCGTTATTTGATTTAAACTTTGATGAGCAGGAAGTTGAAGCTGCCGTAGAAACAATTCGCAGCGGCTGGATTTCTACAGGCCCCAAGACAAATGAATTTGAAAAAGTTTTCGCCGAAATGTTAGGCGCAAAGCATGCAGTAGCATTGGCTAATTGTACGGTTGCCTTACATCTTGGAATGATACTATGTGGCGTTGAAGAAGGTGATGAAGTAATATGTCCTTCGTTAACATTTGTTGCCACGGTAAACGCCGTTAAATACGTCCGCGCTACTCCGGTATTCGCCGATGTTAAAGGTTACGGCGATTTAACCATCGACCCTAAAGATATTGAAAAGAAAATAACTCACAAGACAAAAGCAATTGCCGTGATGCATTTTGGCGGGCATGCGTGCGATATGGATGCAATTATGGAAATTGCAAATAAACATAATCTGAAGGTGATTGAAGATGCTTGCCACGGGCCATTGTCTGAGTATAAAGGCAAGAAACTTGGAACAATTGGTTCGGTGGGCTGTTTTAGCTTTTTCTCAAATAAAAACATTAGTACGGGTGAAGGCGGAATGATTGTAATGAATGATGAAGCTCTGTTTGACAGGGCCAAATTATTACGTTCACATGGCATGACTTCAATGTCTTATGAGCGTGCTAAAGGTCATTCAACCGCGTACGATGTAGTGGAATTGGGTTACAACTACCGTATGGAAGACATTCGTTCAGCGATTGGTTTAGTTCAGCTGAAAAAATTACAGGGTGACCTGGAAAAAAGAGTAACCGTGCGCTCCTGGTATCTTGAAGAATTGGCCGCGATTCCGGAAGTTATTGTTCCGTTCGCAGATAGAACAGAATTTTCATCAAATTATATTTTCCCAATCGTTTTAACTCCCGAGTGTAAAGCTGTAAGAGATGAAGTCCGGGATCAACTTCACGCGCAAGGTATTCAGACAAGTATTCATTACCCGCCGGCTCATAAATTCTCAATTTATGCAGATAACAAAGTGCCGCTTCCGGTAACCGAATATGTTGCTGAGAGATTAATAACCTTACCGATGTACTCATCGCTTACGCGGGAAAATATTGCCTATATTGCCAGTACTTTAAAGAGTATATTAGCTGATTGCAAATAATACTTAATGGATAGATTACCGGTGAAAAAAGTAATAATAGTAGGTGCCTTTCAGGAAATAATAGAGTTGTGCGAGAACAACAATTACCGGATTGAGGGAATTTTTAATCATTCACTCACCGGTGAATTTTCAGGGTATCCTATATTGGGGGCTGATTCAGATGCAGAAAGATTCTTTTCTGTTTATAAAGAGATCCCGGTATTTCTTACGCCCGATTATCCTCATATCAGGCAAAAATTGGCCAGGCTCTACCAAAGTATAGGCTACAGGTTTTGTAACCTTATAGCGCAGTCTGCTGCAATTTCACGAACCGCGCATTTAGGTACCGGAATAATGGTGCAGCATGGAGTGAATATTTCAGCAAATGCAAATATTGGCGACTTTGTTCGCCTGAATACATTCGCGAATGTGATGCATGATTCCCATGTAGGTGCCTATAGCACCATTGCCCCTAATGCCGTCTTATTGGGTAAAGTAACAGTAGGCAGTTCCTGCTATATAGGTTCTTCAGCGACAGTTCTACTGGGACGTACAGTAGGCAAAAGTACAACTATTTGGGTAAGGAGCGTTGCTGTAAAGAACGTTGCTGAAGGTGTAACTATAGCCGGCAATCCGGCATCAGCAAATTTTAAAACAAAAGATAAATTGTAAGAATTAAAGGACGTTATTCCATGCGAACTAACAACATTTTACGTATTGCTCTTATTTTGATTCTTACCATACCGTTGCTTTTACCCGGTACGGGGCTTTTAGCACAAAGCAAGGTGCATATAATATTTAGAATTGATGATTTTGGTATTGATAACGCTGAATTTTATCAAGGGCTCTTTGCTGTATTAAAACAGAAAAATATTCGAATGACACTGGCTGTTGTGCCTTTTAAGCAAGGGAATGAAGATACATTAGCGCTTACATCAAAGCAGCGAGAGATTTTACAAAGCGGCATTGACATGGGGGTTGTTGAAATGGCAATGCATGGTGCGACACATAGAAATAATAATACCGAACTGGCACCCAGCGAGTATATCTCGCGTCCTATGGAAAAACAATATCAGGAATTACGGCGTGGAAAGTCTGAACTGGAGCGAGTATTTCATAAAGAAGTAAATATTTTCGTTCCCCCATGGAATACCTACGATGAAAATACCCTATGGGCACTTGAAAAGGCGGGTTTTAAGATTATATCCGGAGCTCTTTATGGCGCCCCTGCTGTGAATAACGGCATACGATATTTGCCATATAGTACCACTCTGGATGATATAAATCGTGTATTGCAAACAATCCCGGCGGTATTAAATGAGGGTAAAGTTGTTGTAGTATTGCTGCATGGATATGACTTCGTAGAAAATAAATCTTTCTATTATCAGCCGCAGTGGGATAGATATATGAAGAGTGTATCGTTCTCGTTTGAAAGGTTTGCAACATTAGTTGAAGATATCGAGCGGTATAAAAACTGTGAAATATGCAGTTTCGGTGATATAGACAGGAATAAATATGATCATGTCTTTCTTGAATCGAACCGGGTACCATCATATATCCTTCCGGTACCAATTTTGTTAAATGCAAAAGACAACGGTTACTATCCTGTTGAGCGGTCAAAATCATCTGATAAATTACATTATGTGTATTACCCGATTATATTGGTTGTGTGTGTGATGCTATTTGGTTTCTTTATTGCATTTATGTTTCATATGTTCATGGATAAACGAGAAATTATACTTGGAAAATTGAATTATACGCTATTAGCGCTCGTATTTATTTCCTTATTCGTACTGTTATTCAAGGGCGGTAGTATTTATATGTTAATAAAATTCTTCTTATCCGGAATCTTATTATTGCAGATTTACAAATCCTATCAGGTAATGAAACTACCTAAAAAATCAGCAAGATAGATTAGAAATTTTAAAGAGTGGATGAATGGTATATAGTGATCGGTTACAAAAGTTTTTAGTGTTTTGGATGCTTCTTATCGCAAGTCAGGCTAGTGACTTGGTTACATGGGACGCAACAATTATTGTTACGTTTTTGGTATTCATGTATTTATTTTTTAGATCTGGCGAACGAATCAATTTTGAATTCTCGGCATTAATAGCAGTTTTTCTGTTAATTAACATGGTTTCCATTATTGTACTCGGATCTCAGTTAGAGTATTCAACGCTGGTTGGGCAGACAATGCGGATAATCTACCCATTCTTTATGATTAAAATCTTAAAGGGCAGGTTCTTTGAGCTCTATGAGGATGTTGTCTATAAACTATCTTTAATAGGTATTCCTTTATTTATCATTCAGGTTATCTACCCTTCAATGTATTCATCAGTATTATGGGGTTTTAATCAATCAACTGATTTGCGCGCGAGTGTTGGAATTTGGAACTTTTATGTATTTACCGTGCATACAAATCTTGAGTACCCTCGCTTTGCCGGGTTTATGTGGGAGCCTGGAGCCTATGGGTGGGTAGTATCACTTGCCATTATGTTTAATATGGTAAGGACTAAATTTACGTATAACAAACGGCTTATAGTGTTTATCGTTTTAGGTATTTTAACTTTCAGTACTACATTTTTCATTTGTCTACTTTTGCTTTTGTTGTTTTATTATCTTAACAGACGAAGTGAAGTAAGCCCTCTGGTACTTCCCATTGCGCTAATTGGAATTGCCTTCCTTTCATATTATATCTATGACCTGCCATTCATGGCAGAAAAAATTAAGTACCAATATGAATATTCTGAGGAGACTTTAACTTCAGGGATGGGAGGGTACAAAGATTCGGGTCGATTTATGGGATTTGCTATATACATGGGTGATTTCCTTAAATACCCGCTGGGGCACGGAATTAATCTCGCGGGGCGTTTAACAGTATACGGAGCATATATTGGTGGTCCGAATGGTCTGGCAGATTTTATTGTTGTTTGGGGCATCATTGGCCTTGTGCTATTGATGACGCTGCCATACCGATTCTTTCAGGTGCTATTGCCTGGAAGGACATTGATTACGCTGGTGATTCCACTGGCGGTCTTTTTCCTCGAACTGTTTTCCAATCCCGTTTCCAGATCACCTCTATTCTATTCCGTTATGATTTTGGGTCTTCTTGGTTATTTCCAGAATGTACAGGCCCAATTTACCACACCAGATGACGAGGACCCGAGGAATGGACTTTAGCGGCAAGTTTTTTAAATATGCACATCTTTTCCGAATGTATCTGAGCAGGTACACACGGACTCCATATTATTATTTGGTTACCAGAGTACGAGGTGTTCGGTTGGGGAGGCATTGTACATTTTATGGTAAAATGATATTCTATCGGAAACCGGATTCAGTAATTCAAATAGGCGATCGTTGTGGTTTTCGCTCAGCTTCGTGGGCAAATATGGTTGGTATTGACAGGTCATGTACGGTGGCGACACACTATTCAGGAGCAAAAATAATTATTGGTAATCAATGTGGTTTCTCCGGAACGGTAATAGGGGCTAAGGAAAGCATTACACTTGGGAACAATGTTTTGTGTGGTGGGAATACTTTCATTACTGATTTTGATTGGCATTGTGTTGACCCTGATAAGCGACGCACTGGAGATCCACCATCAAAACCAGTTGCTATTGAAGATAACGTATGGTTAGGTGCCAACGTTATGGTATTGAAAGGAGTAACAATTGGAAAAAATTCTGTTATTGGCGCCAATAGTGTGGTAGTTAAAAGTATTCCTCCAAATGTGGTTGCAGGAGGTAATCCTGCAGTTGTTATTAAGCAATTAGGAGTATAAGTGATAAATATTGTTTTTTTTGGCAGTTTCATCTATCCTCATGGCATGGCTGCAACAAAAAGAAAACAACAATTTTTGGAATATTGTCTTTCAGCCGGGGCAAATGTTTTCGTATTGAATACGTTCCAGGTGTCTGATGATTCGAGTGCTTTGAAGAATGAAATAGGAACCATTAATTTGGTTCCGTACAAAATTTTGTGTAGGAACCCACGTAAACACCCCTCACTCGTTTTTGAAATCCTTAAAACCTGGCTGCAAGCATTTAAAATTATTAAAAGTAGAAAGAACAACGATCAAAATGTACTTGTAGGTTTTGGCGTAGCGCCATTAACTCTACCTGTATTTTTATTCGCGAAACTACTCGGCTACAAAGTAGTTTTTGATGTAGTTGAGGATTATGATGAGTTTCTTTCTGAAGGTAAAGATTTTATCGGTGCCATATATCTGAAGATTTCCAAGATTCTTAACTCTTCGGTAATGTTGAGTATTGCCGATGCAATAGTAGTAATTTCAAACAGATTGAAAGAGAAATATCAGCAGACCGGTATTAAAAAACTAACATTGATTCCTGTTTCTGCACATGTTTCTGAAATAGTACCTAAAAAAGAATTTGCCGCGCCTGTAACTTTTGTTTACTCTGGTACATTCGGTGAAAAAGAAGGTTTGGAGTACCTGATTCAGGCGTTTAAAATGTTAGCCAATAAGAATACAAATGTGCGATTGCTGCTTACCGGAAAAGCAAAAAAAAACCGGATACAGTATTTTACCGGGATGATACAGGACTGCCCGGCAATAAAATATGTGGGGATGCTGCCCGATGATGAGTTCTATACAACATTACGTACTGCTGATGTACTGTGCATGACCCGGGTAAATTCTCAGTACGCGAACGCGGGCTTTCCGTATAAACTTGGTGAATATCTGGCGACAGGTAATCCAGTTTTGGCAACCAGTGTTAGTGATATACCGCTGTATCTTGAGCATCTGAAAGATGCGTATCTTGCAGAACCGGAGAATGCAGAAGATTTATTGCGGGGAATGGAGTATATTCTTGCGGATCAGAGCAGGGCAATTCAAATGGGGCTAAATGGGTATGCAAAGTGCCGGGAGTATTTTGATGAGAATAAGAATTCAAAAACATTTTTAGAAGTTGTACTTAATACCGCTAAATAGTCAGGAATAACGAAGGTTATAGAAAAATGATTCAATGGAGTGTTGCAAGTAACGGTTTTGCAATTAGAAATTCAAAACTCTTATTTCAATTTAATGGATTTAAGGTTGGTCTTTCAGACGAAGGTTTTAAGACTCAAATAGATAATGAAGAATATTACATAATTCTTAATGGTTATGTATTGCCGAGAGCACATGCTGTAAGCAGTATAGGCAATTTAGCGGATGAAGAATTGGTTGCCGCAGGGTTTGCCGCTGAAAGGGAACAGTTTATTCAGAATGTAAAAGGAAACTTTTCAATTCTGATATTTAGTAAAAACGAGTTTTGGGCATTTTCTGATCATAGTGGAATTATAAAATTTTTTAGTAGAAAAGCCGGCTCAGAGTTCTTTTATTCCAATACTGTACAAGCCGCTGTTAACGCGGCGCCTGTTACTATTTCTCAGGATAATATTGCGATTTATGCAGTATTCTATCATTTCATCGATGGGCTTACCATGTTTAAGGAAATCACGTACAGCGCTCCGGCTGCTATGTGTGGTTATCGGGATGGAAAGCTTACGGATACACTGTACTTTGATCATAAATCATTTGTAAAACATGATCACAGGGAAATTACCGTACCTGAAATGGCAAAAGTTTTTTCCGGTGCGGTAAAACAGCTTGTTGAACATTTTGGTAACCGGATAAGTCTTTCATTAACCGGTGGAATGGATACCCGAAATGTACTTGCCTCTTTGTTGGGTATTGGTATAACTCCACATTTATACACATATGGTAATCCATTATCCGATGATGGAGTATTTGCCGGTAAGATTGCCAAAGGGTTGAACTTACCATATACCGTGCATGACATTCAATTCTCACCTGAAGAGTTTGGATATCTGGCACAACAGATAATTACACAGGGTAATTCGCTGGCTTCTATTCATCGGGCGCATAGAATTAAGGCGATAGCGCAGGAGTCAGTTTTTGGTGATGTAATGTATATGGGTACCTTGGGTGGCGAATATATAAAAGGAGTATCCAGAGATGATTACATTACCTCGGATTTCATTCAACAGATGTGGGAATCAGGCAAATCGGCGGAACAATTGCTTGCACCGTATATGCAGATGAAGATGGTTAAGCTTTCCGGTGTAAATACACAGGCTGTATTAGAATTCTGTAATAAATCAGAATACTTTAGCGGCGATGTAAATGCAGATCAGTATTATGTGCTTTCCATGATTACTTCTCGTTTACACGATGCGCAGGATATTAATTTGTATGGGTATCATTTTAACAGAATTATTACGCCATTTCTTGATATAGATTATCTGGAAGCTTTATTTAGCTCACAGCATTCGTTTATGGCGAAAAATGCAATCGGAAATAAAATGATTCGGCGCATTCAAAATCCACGCTTCGGGGCTGCTCTATTGAATGAGTTATACGCGCCGTTGAGTAATTATGAATATACGGGAAGGTTCTATCCACGGGAAGTTAACATATCTCCATATTACGCTGCTTTAATGAAGGGGATACGTACAAGAGTAGTAAAAACAAAATTCCCGCCAAATTTTCCACTTGGGCAGTGGATGACAGATTATATTACATCGAATATCAAACGGGCGTATGATTATAATTTCTTAAAAAATACATTTGAGCTTGATAGCATGATGGAAAATCTTACATCAGCAAATCATATCCCGAAGGAAAGTTATTGGCTTAAATATTCCAATGTCATTCAGATGATGTTAACATATGAAGAATTATGTAAGTGAGGTCTTATGAAAGTTTGTATACTGAAAAATGAGGAAAGTGATTCGCACGTACCATGGGTAAAAGCATGCGAAAAATACAACGTGGCATACGATGTCGTAGAGTTAACAAAAAATACATGGCTGCAGGAAGCCACAAAAGAGAGTTATACCTTTTATTTATTAAAACCCCCCGGTGAAGTGGAACGGTTTAAATCGCTCTACGATGAGCGTATATACATTTTGAATAAAATTATGGGTTTACCCGTTTACCCTTCGTATGAGGAACTGGTAATTCATGAAAATAAAAAAACGTTAAGCTATTTCTTGAAAGCCCGCAAAATTCCTCATCCGCGTACCGATGTATTTTATTATGAGGAAGAAGCTGCTGAGCATATAGCAAAAACTACAATGCCGGTTGTTGCAAAAACGAGTATTGGTTCATCGGGCTCCGGCGTGGAGATTATCAGAAGTGCCGAGTCAGCATTGGCATACATAAAAAAAGCTTTTAACGGAAAAGGCATTCGACGCAGACTGGGCCCAAATCGAGTAACAGGCTCGCCGAAAAAGTGGCTGACAAAAGCTATGAGTGATCCGGCATATTTCTTTAAAAAATTGAAATATTACAAAGCGGTTTTTCGCGATACCCAACAGGGCTACGTAATATTGCAGGAATTTATTCCGCATGATTATGAATGGCGCGCGGCCAAAATTGGCAATTCATATTTTGCTCATCAAAAAATAAAATTTGGAGATAAAGCCAGCGGTTCCAAGGGCATTAATTATGTAACTCCCCCTGAAAAACTTCTGAACTTTGTGAAAGAATTATGCGATTCCAATAATTTCGACTGTATGTCTATTGACTTATTTGAGGATGGCAAAGGTGGTTATGTTGTTAATGAACTTCAAACCGTTTTTGGTCATGTGCAAAAATTCATCCTTGAAGTAGATGGGAAAATTGGACGGTACGTGTATGAAAATGATACGTGGAAATTTGAAGAAGGCGAATTTAACACGAACGAATCATACGACTTGCGCCTACAGGCGGCATTAACAAAATTTGCTTCTTAACGTATGTCCGTAATAAAAGATACCAGTAATACGATGAACGAACATCTAAGAGTTCTTTTTATATCTTCGGGTAATATCACCAACTGTGGTGTAAACGGTGTTACTACTCAGGTATTGGGCCCGGGCGAAGCTCTGAAAAAAATAGGCGTGGAACTCGACTATTTTCTTATCAGGGGTAAAGGCTTAAAAGGGTATTTAGGTAATGTTAAAACGTTACGGGCATGGTTAAAAGAGCATAAACATTATGATATACTCCATGCTCACAATGGATTGAGCGGTATTATTACATTTCTGGCAGCACCTTCTGCTGCCATAGTTGTTTCGTATATGGGAAGCGATTTATTGGGTGGCGTTGACCGGCATGGTAAACCAAAGTTACAAGGGAAAATACTCGCGGTAATTCATCGGATTTTATCGCAAATTGTGTATAAGTATTCCATAGTAAAATCCAAGAACCTGTTTGAACGGCTGTGGGAATCGACAAAAAAACAAATTATTCCCAATGGTGTAGATTTTACGGTATTTCACCCGGTTCCCAAATCGGAAGCCCGGGAAAAACTGGGTCTGCCAATAGATAAGATTATTATTATATTTGCAGCCGATCCGAAAACAACAGAGAAAAATTATGCGCTTGCCGTAGAATCTGTACGGCAACTACATAACGATAACGTGGAATTGGTTAGTGTAGTCGGGCATCCCCAGGCTACTTTGAACTACTATTACAACGCTTGCGATATTCTTCTGTTGACCTCATTCCATGAAGGATCCCCGAATGTTATAAAAGAAAGCCTGGCTACAAATTGCGCGATAGTTTCGACAAAAGTTGGAGATGTCCCTGAAGTAGTTAGTGGAATTGATAACTGTTTTGTTTGCGACTTTGATCCTCAAATCATTAGGGATAAATTGCAATATCTAATTGATCACGGCTGTCCTAAATCGAACGGGAGAGAAAAAATTAATTGGTTGAAAGATACAACCATCGCGGGCAAAATTCAGCATATTTACCAAATGGTTTTAGGCAATGCTTAGATTTATATTTACCCTTGATTATGAAATATTAGGTAATGGCACGGGTTCCATGGAGGAACTCGTTTTTGCGCCTGCTGAAAAGATGAATGATATTTTTTACCGCCATAATGTACGGTATGTTAATTTTGTTGAAACTGCTGAGATGTCCAAGGTAAGTCAGTTTAATACCGATAGCGGAATTCATGCAGTAGAAGAGCAACTCTTTCAGATGCATCGGGATGGCTTTGAACTGGCTCCACATATACACACACAATGGTGCAAAGCACAATATCTAAATGATCGTTGGCAATTAAACCGAAGTGAGTTTAATATTGGAAAATTGCCCACGGAAACAGTGCGGGAATACCTTAGGGATTCGGTTGATTATCTGCGTAAGGTTACCCGTGAGCCGGATTTTCTGCCATTATCATTCAGGGCAGGTACTTGGGCAATGCAGCCGTGCTCGCATGTTATTCCTGTTTTACACGAATTCGGAATCAGGATAGATTCTTCCGTATTCAAAGGCGGCAGGCAGAGAGAAATTGAACTTGATTACCGTAAGGCTCCTGCGGCGCCTTTTATGTGGAAGTTTACCGAAGATTTACTGAGGCCTGAACATAATGGTATAATGATTGAAATGCCAATCTATACCGAAAAGAAAGCTATTTGGAAATTATTGAAGGCAAAACGTATCACCACCTTCAAAAAAATGAATGAAGCCAAAAAAGAAGGCGATGAGAAAATCAAACAAGGTAAGATTCAGGGTTACCTGGATAAAATGCGGCTCTTCTACCCTACAAAACTTGATTTTTGTAAGATGGATCTTGAAGAAATGCAGGAGATGACCGGCAGACTTATAAAACTTGATAATAAGACTCCCAACACCATTAAGCCGATTGTCTTAATCGGTCATTCGAAAAATTTATTTGACCATGAAACATTGGAGAAGTACATTAAATATCTGCTGCATGAAAAGCAAATAATATGTACGTTCCGCGAAATTTATAAAGAAATTGAAAATAAGAATTAATAAGAAATATCCACCCGAAAGGTATTTAGTATGTTACAACTCACCCAGCAATTAAAAGACGGAACAATGGAAATAATCGATGTTCCGGCACCCATGATAGATGAGAATAGTGTATTGGTTCGAAACTATTATAGTGTTATTAGTGCAGGCACTGAGGGTAAAAACGTTAAAGATGCCCGAATGGGATACATTGCGAAGGCTAAAGCGCGCCAGAAGGAAGTTAAACTGGTAATAGAAGCCGCGAAAAATGAAGGTCTGAAAAAGACCTATGAATTAGTGATGAATAAGCTGGATGCCCTTTCGCCGCTTGGGTATAGCTGCGCGGGCGAAGTTCTAGCAGTTGGCAGCTCAGTACGTGATATACAAGTAGGCGATTTTGTAGCTTGCGGGGGTAGCGGGGCTGTACATGCTGAAGTTGTTGCCATTCCGGTGAATTTGTGCGCAAAAGTAGATAAATCGGTTGATATGCGGTATGCTTCTTTTACTACTGTGGCTGCTATTGCCATGCAGGGTATTCGCCAGGCGGATTTACGTCTGGGTGAAAGCTGCGTTGTTATTGGTCTGGGGCTTATCGGGCAAATTACTATTCAACTGTTGAACGCCGCAGGCGTTGATGCAATTGGTGTTGATATCGACGACCGTCAGGTCGCTTTGGCAAATGAACTCGGCGCGAAAGTGGCTTTAAACAGGAATGCTGATGGTGCTGAGCAAATTATTCGGGATGCAACTGGTGGTTTTGGTTGCGATGCGGTAATAATTACTGCGGGAACTTCATCCACCGATCCGGTTGAATTAGCCGGAAAATTATGCAGACAAAAGGGCAAGGTTATTATTGTTGGCGCAGTTCCAACTGGGTTTAGCAGAGAGTTTTACTATAAAAAAGAATTAGAATTACGCATGTCCTGTTCGTATGGCCCGGGGCGGTACGATACGGATTACGAAGAAAATGGTATTGATTATCCTATCGGGTATGTCCGTTGGACAGAAAATAGAAATATGCAGGCTTTTATCGATTTGTTGGAAAAGAAAAAGATCGATATGGAAAAGCTGATTACACATACATATAAGATTAATGATGCCAAAGCCGCATACGATATGATTTTAGGCAAGAATGAACCATTCATTGGCGTGCTGCTTCAATATGATAAGCCCGATCTAAAAGATAAAGTTCGAATTGAGGCTAATAAATCTGAAGTTGTAAAGGGTGGAATAGGCTTTGTCGGAGCCGGATCTTTTGCTCAGAATGAAATCCTCCCGAATATTCCCAAAAGTGCCGGACTCATCGGTGTGGCTACTAATCATGGGAATACTGCAGCAAGTGTAGCCCGTAAATTTGGATTTGAAAATGCCCTTACTAATCCTGATGGCGTTATTAATGACGACAGAATCGGAACAGTATTCGTTATGACGAGGCATAACCTGCATGCAGAAAATGTAATGAAATGCTTGCGTGCCGGAAAGAATGTGTTTGTTGAAAAACCATTATGCCTGAAAGAAGAAGAACTGCATGAAATACAGGCCCTTGAAGCAAAATCTGCCGGTCAATTAATGATTGGTTATAATCGGCGTTTCGCGCCGCTGGTACAGAAAATTAAACAGCGGACCAAAGATGATGTTCCGAAATCAATAATCTATCGGGTGAATTCCGGGTTTATCCCGAAAGGGCACTGGACACAGGATCCATCAATTGGAGGCGGTCGTATTTTAGGTGAGGTTTGTCATTTTATCGATCTCGCTGCATATGTCGCAGGTGCGAAAATAACTTCTGTTTATGCTACTTCGGTAAGCAACGCCGATGATTTTAACGATATTTTGACGATAAATCTTACTTTCGCCAATGGCAGTATTGCCAGTGTTAATTATTTGGCAAATGGCAGCAAAGCGCTTCCCAAAGAATATCTGGAAGTATTTTATGCCGGTACGGTATATATAATCGATGATTATAAAAAGATGGATATTTACGGCAGCAAGGCAGAAACAATTAAAATGCCATCGCGGGATAAAGGGCACAAAAATGAAGTAAAAGCGTTTCTCGATGCGATGCAGAATAGAAAAGCTGCTCCAATTTCTGCAGATGATATTTTTAATTCCACTCTTGCAACATTTAAAGTGCTCGAATCTCTGGCAACAAAACAGGTTATTCGGTTAGCATGAATTCCAAGATAGAGAAATCGCTTCATTTACTTGAGTCGTATATCTACGGGCAGAAATTTGCCGGATATGATCCTTACGATATTCTTAATAGCAGTTGGTTGCCATTAAGTGGTAAAACCCCATACATGGCGGCTATTGCTATTCAATTCCACAAAAGGAACCCGATAAATATTCGGCCGATTTTGGGAATTAAGAAAGGGTTAAACCCCAAGGGATTAGGCCTATTATTGCACGCGTATACGAATCTTTACACGGTTTCCGGGGATAGCAGGTACAAATCTATCTGTGATGAATTGTTCGGCGAAATCCTGAAGATTAAAACTCCTGGCTACGCTGGTGCCTGCTGGGGGTATAATTTCGATTGGGCCAGCCCCGGCAGTTATATACCTAAATACACTCCATCCTCCGTGGTTACGTCATTTGTTATCCAGGGAGTTTATGCATATTACAAAGCCTTTCAAACTGATGCTGCGGCTAAGCTGATTACGGATGCCTGCAAATATATTATGACTGATATTCATCACTTTAGAGATGAAACCGGGCTGTGTTTTTCATATACACACCTGTCTTCAGATTGTTGTTACAATGCATCATTACTGGCTGCCGAGGTACTTGCATTAGGTACGAAAGTGGATTCTACATTAAATTATACCGAGCTTATCGGGGATGCAGTATCGTTTGTTCTTTCCCGGCAAAAAACCGAAGGAGTGTGGTATTACAGTCAAAAACCGGCGACCGGAGTAGAACGGAAGCAAATTGATTTCCATCAGGGTTTCGTGTTGAACTCACTCTATCACCTGAGAGAGTTTGCAATAAATAAAAATCCGGACATCGATAAAAATATTAAACACGGTCTGGAATATTATAAACGGGAACAATTTTCGCCTGAGGGGTATTGTTATTATAGGGTGCCCAAAGTTTACCCTATAGACATACATAATCAATCGCAAGGTGTAATAACATTCTCTGAACTACACTCATATAATACTGAGTATCTGCCTTTCGCGGGGCGGGTTCTTGAATGGACCATTGATAATATGCAGGGACCAAAGGGGAATTATTATTATAGAAAAAATAAAAATATTATGAACAAAAATTCATATATGCGTTGGGGCCAGGCTTGGATGTTACTGGCTTTTAGCACATATATGTTAGCAGGAAGTAAAGAATGAGTATTCCAGGTGCGGTAATAATTGAAGGGCATGTTCAGGGATTGGCAAATTTGCGTGCCTTGTCGAAGGAAGGTATCCCGGTAATAGTAGTTGATAAAGTCGATTGTGTGGCCCGGCATTCTCAATATTGTAAAGGATTTTTTAAATGTCCTGATTTTCAAACGGATGAATTTGCCGATTTTTTAGTTGATTTAGCCCGTAAAGAAAATCTTCAAGGGTGGGTATTGATACCATCGAATGACCATGCAGTATTTACTATATCCAGAAATGCTGCACGTATTCGGGAATATTATAAAACTGTTGCACCCGATATGCAACAACTGGAAACCATCTCAAATAAAGGTAATTTGATAGAAATGGCAATTGAGAATGGTGTGCCGGCCCCCCGGAGCTATTTCCCGTCGACTTATGAGTTGGATTCTGAAAAATTATATTTTCCGCTTTTGGTAAAAGGAAAATATGGATTATCTTTCTATAAGAAACTTGGCCAAAAAGCATTTCTTGTTGCGAACCGTGAACAATTAGATGTATTATTGGCCAAAATCGAAGCGAAGATAGCCCCTTCTGACTTGATTTTACAGGAGCTTATTCCCTTTGATAAATCAATTAAAACAATTTCATTTACCTCGTTCAGTGTTAATGGAGAAATTCATTCTTATTGGATTGGATCGAAGGTACGTGAGCATCCCATTCGATTTGGGACTGCAACGATGAGCGAAAGTATTTCCTGCCCGGAATTGCTGGCGCCATCGGCGGCTCTGCTGAGAAAAATCGGATATACCGGTGTTTGCGAGATTGAATATCTTAAAGATCCCCGGGATGGCGAGTATAAACTCATTGAAATCAACCCCCGAACCTGGCTTTGGGTCGGCCTTGCAATTGCATGCGGGATTAATTATCCGGTAATGATTTATAATTACGTAAATAATCTACAACAAAACTATCCGGCTGAGTATAGAATTGGCGTAAAGTGGCGCAACCGGATTACCGATTATATCTATAGCACGATTGGTGTATTAACAGGGGAGTTCTCTTTAGAAGAACTGGTAAAGCAAAACGAAGGCGAAATTATCGATGCTTTGCTTTACCCTGAAGATAATAAACCTTTTGTGGCATACATACAAAATATGTTTAAATTTCTCAGGAATCGATGAAAACAATTTGGTTTGATATTACAAATACACCGCAGGTGCATTTTCTGTTGGCTGTACTGAAGCTTTTTGATAAAGAGGAAGTTAACGCAAAGTTTACTTTGCGGGATTTCTCTGAAACAATTATGCTTTTCAAAAAGCTTTCTCAGGATCCCTTTACAGTATATGGAGATTATAAAGGGAAAAGCCGTATGAAAAAGATATTGGGTGTACTATTACGGTTTAGTGATTTACTGCATGAAGTAAGTGATTTCGATGTTTCAATTTCATGTGGTAGTGAATCAGCCGTGTGGAATAGTTATATAAAAAATAAACCGGCAATTACTTTTGGCGATAATGATTTGTCAAAACATTGGACATATAGCTTTTTTACGGAATTTAGTTTTTTCCCCAATGCTTTTCCGATGGATCCGTTGATTCATCAGGGTCTTCGCCGGGATAGGATATATCTGTATAACGGCTATAAGGAAGACATCTACCTTAGCCATTATACTCCTGATACCAACTTTATGGACTCGATTCCTTTTGATAATTACGTGGTTGTGCGTCCTGAAAACCTGATGGCCAATTACGTGCCGTCTTCAGGAATTACATCGATAACACCGCGTTTAATGGAATTATTGGAAGCCAAAGGTTTTAATATTATTTTCCTTCCCCGGTACGCGGCAGACAGGCAATATGCAGAAGGTATAAAGAATATTTATATTCCCGATGGTCCGTTAAACGGGTTGGATTTATGTTATCATGCCGATTTTGTTTTAACCGGTGCGGGAACCATTGCCCGTGAAGCGGCATGTCTCGGTGTTCCTTCGGTGTCATTTTTTTCCGGGACACGACTGCTGGCGGTGGACCAAAAAATGATTCGTGATGGCTGGATGTTCTTTTCGAGAAATCCGGAAGATATAATGAATTATATCATGTCAGCCAAAAGACGTGATAATAATTTGCAAAGGTCAAAAAATGTTGCCTCTGAAGTGAAGGAGAAACTTCAAGAGGTATTAAAAGGTTTTTAATAAAACGCAGTTATAGTGAGGTTATAATGTTAACGCTTCTTTTTCTATTAGGTTCATTCTTTATAAGCACCATGATATTCGTGTTGTTTATCGTCAAGGGTGCATTTCATAAACGCTTCCTTTATCGGGATAATTTTTTATTGACGATTACCGGCTTCTTGCAAACAATAGCAATACATTCGTTACTGCCGGAATTGGATCCCCTTTTCTTCGTGTTTATAATTCCTGCAAGTATTGTTATGCACTTTATTTTATTAACGGTAATTCGTTTTTACCGCAATCCTAACCGAGTTACGCCACAGGATGATAGCCTGTTTTATGCTCCTGCCGATGGGCAGATAATCTATATAAAAGAACTGGAGCAGAATCAGGTTCCTGTATCGATTAAAAAAGGGCGTATGTCGCGTCTGAATGAATTAACGAAAACTGATTTATTGCAGGAACCATGTTATCTTGTCGGAATAACGATGACTTTGTTTGATGTGCATATTAACCGTGCTCCAATGGCTGGAAAAGTAGTACTTGCCCAACGAACCGCCGGATTGTATTTGGGATTGAAGGATTCGCATTCAACTTTAAATAACGAACGAAATACAATTGTAATTGAGAAAAACAATATTAAAGTTGGTGTCGTTCAGATAGCAGCCAGGTTTGTGAAGAACTGTATCATGTCTGTTGCTGAAGGCGCAGAAGTAAAACAGGGCGGTGTGATTGGTAAAATCAGGGTCGGCTCTCAGGCAGATCTCATCATTCCCCGTAACTGTGATATTTTAGTTCGCGAGGGTGACCAGGTATTTGCCGGTATTACACCTATTGCAAAATTAATATCTGAATAGGCGGACAGGCACGGATGAAAACAGTTTGGTTTGATTTCTGCAATCCGCCACACGTGAACTTGTTCGAACCACTGGTTAAGTTTTTTAATAGTCAGGGTTATAAAATAAAAGCTACGGCACGCGAGTTTGTTGAAACAACCGCATTGCTCGAGCTGAAAAATATTCCATTCAAACTCATCGGCAGCCATGGCGGAAAATCGCACTTGATGAAGCTTTGGAAACTGGCGAGCAGAGATATACAGCTTTTCGTGAGAATGAATGGATTCGATATTAGTATATCATCCTCGTATGAAGCCCCACATATTAGTTGGGTAAAGGGAAAGAAATCAATCGTTTTTGAGGATAATGATATATCGCCAAATTGGTTATACGCGCCATTTGTATCGAATGTATTTACTCCTTCTTGTGTCGATCCTTCTTTGCTTACCTCCGTGGGTGTGCAGAAGGAAAAGATAATTCCCTATAACGGATTTAAGGAGGATATCTATGTTGCCGATTATCAACCTGATCCAAGATTCTTAGATCAGATTCCATTTTCTGAATTCGTAACAGTTCGGCCGGAAAATATTCATGCATCGTATGTTCCAAAGAATCGCACCTCGATTATACCGGAACTGATTGAACGGCTTACTTCTAAAGGATTTAATGTTTTGTATTTACCACGCTACGCGGTAGATAGAGCATACTGTAAAGAGTCTGATAAAGTATTTATTCCTAAACATGCACTTTCCGGTCTTGATGTTTGTTATTACTCTATGGCAGTTTTAACCGGTGCAGGAACATTTGCCCGAGAAGCAGCATGTATGGGAAAACCGGCAGTTTCATTTTTTGCCGGTGATGATTTCCTTTCGGTAGATAAAAAAATGTTCAGCGAAAAAAGAGTTCTTTTTTCTCGCTCGGTAGATGAAATTAGCGACTACGTAATGAAACTTAACTCATTGAAAAGTTGCGTAAAAAGTAATAGCAAAGAAGTTCAGGATGAAGTTTTTTCGCGATTGCGGACTATTTGTAAATAGAATTATGTAATACTATGACAGCAGATTTTACCTTAACGATTTACAGTAAACTTTTGCGACGTTTTATAGAAACGGGCAGGAAATTTTACACCTTTGAAGAATTTCTACAGGCAAAGGATGTTAATTTGCCAATGATAATTGTGCGTCACGATGTAGATCGCCGTCCCGGAAATTCGCTCATGATGGCGCAACTTGAACATAGTTTGGGTATTAGAGGCTCATATTACTTCCGTATTGTCCCTGAAAGTTTTCATGTGCCGGTAATACGAAAAATCGCTGAACTCGGGCATGAGATCGGGTATCACTATGAAGATATTGATCTTGCTCTAAAGGCTATGAAACGCGAAGGGAAAGATGTATCAAAAATTAGTGAAGCAGAGTTAATTGATGCCGGTTTTACATTTTTTCAGAAAAACCTGGCCACAGTCCGATCAGTAGCTCCTGTACAGACCATTTGCATGCACGGCAGCCCGCTTTCGGCCTATGATAATAAACTCCTCTGGCGGAAATATAGTTATAAGGAGCTTGGTTTGATAGGCGAGCCATATTACGATACCGATTTTAACCAGTTCGCATATTTTACCGATACCGGTCGCCGTTGGAATGGTGATAAAATGAGTGTTCGTGATAAGGTGCAATCAAAATATTCCTACAATTTTAAACATACTCATGGTTTTCTGAAAGAAATTACCGGGATGCCGGAACGAATTATGTTAACAATTCACCCTGAACGCTGGTCTAATCACCCGGTTAAGTGGGCAAAAGAGCTGGTAATGCAAAACATTAAAAACCAGGTTAAAAAAATTATTGTTGCCCGAAACAAATAAATTTTAAAGCAATTTATCGGAATGTTCCGTTATTTCTTGTGAATTGGAAGAAATTGAAGAAAAATTGTAAAAATCTTGAGTGATATCACACAATTCTGATTAAAAAACCGTATTATTGCATACCTTGTTTGAGCAGAGCAAGGTCTCCGTCGGAGAGAGCGGGGTCAGGTGAATGTATAACAAGATATGGTTGAGAGAATTGCCGTTACGCGAGCATTTAAAGTATTTAATTCGTGATGAAGTAATAGATTTTATTTTTCAGTATGTTGATGTTGAATCCGGCAGAACATATTTTACGGAAACAGGATCACTTTTTAACATCAGTATATTGAATGGCACCAGATTTTCTGCATTGGTGAATCTGAAGCTGGTTAATGATATCCGGTATATCAATAAATTTTTTCAGGCAATTAACGACAAGCTTGAAATGGATGGTTATTTTATCGGCCGGTTCGAGTCGATAGAACAACGCTATAAAAGAAAAATCAATAAATTCCCCAAACCAGTATCCTACCCATTTTATTTCCTCGATTTTATTATAAATCGGGTTTTCCCCCGACTACGATATCTCAAGCGACTCTATTTCTATGTTACCAAAGGTACCAGCAGGGCATTGCCACTGGCTGAAATCTTAGGCCGTCTTATATCCTGTGGTTTCCAAATTGTTGAATACAGGAATATTAACGATTATATTTATTTCGTAGTTAAAAAAACCGGCAGACCTGATGAAAATCTAAATCCTTCGTATGGCCCGTTATTTACAATGCGCCGAATTGGAAAAGGCGGTAAAATAGTACGTGTCTACAAATTTAGAACTATGCACCCCTATTCGGAGTATTTACAAAAGTATATCTTCGAGCAAAATAAATTGCAGGAAGGTGGCAAAATTAAAAACGATTTCCGGGTAACGAAGTGGGGCAGAATTATGCGGAAAATGTGGCTTGATGAATTGCCGATGATAATAAATATGCTTCGCGGAGAATTGAAAATTGTCGGGGTCAGGCCTTTAAGTGAACATTATCTTAGTCTATATCCGGCTGAGTTCAGGCAGCGCAGAGTAAAATATACGCCGGGACTTGTGCCTCCGTTCTACGTTCATCTTCCGAAAACTTTCGATGAGATTATCAAATCGGAAGAGGCATATTTGGATGAATTTGACAAGCATCCATTTTTAACCGATATTAAATATTTCATAAAAGCTTTTATAAACATTGTGTTGAAAGGTGCACGAAGTGCATAAAAACAGATTCTGGATACTGGTTGCCGTAACTATTTTTCTTTCAGTTCTTGTTCAGGCCCAAATAGTGTACGAACCAATTCAGAACCCGGTGTACTCATTTCTGGAACGAATGAGGGCAAAGGAAGTAATCTATTTCAATTCGGCAACACTACCCTTTTCGCGCACAACCATTTCTACGCTGCTGTTACGAATCCAAGAAAAGAAAAATGAAATTTCAGAACAGGACCAATTATTTCTTAATTGGTATCTAAGCGAATTCTCAGTTGAAACGCGAGACACATCAAAGCCTTCCTGGCGATTATATGAATATTCAGATACTCTGATGCATTTTGTTTTCTCACCCATAGGTGGATATGGCATACGTCATTATAAGGGCGAGAACATGAAAGAGCAGTGGGTAGGTGCCAGAACATATGTCACTTTAAGCAATTGGTTCTCCGGGCAATTTCAATATGTTGATCGTGGTGAATTTGGTACGTATATCGACACCAATAAATATTTTTCAGATAAACCAGGGGCAAATTTCAAGACCGCCCCCAATGGTATTGAATTCAGCGAAGTAACCGGATCAATGTACGTGAACTGGGCTTGGGGTAGTTTTGGTTTGGCAAAGGATGAGTTTACCTGGGGTAGTGGCAATTTTGGACAGGTTATATTCTCTCAGAAAGCACCGTCTTATCCCAGAATCCACCTGGTATTAACACCCAAAGAGTGGTTGAGTTTTGAATACATGCACGGGTGGTTGAGTTCTCAAGTCTATGATTCCAGTCAGTTTTACTACACGAATGTGGGGATGGCCAATCCAACGCTGAGAAAACGTTATGTCCCCAAGTATATCGCGGCGAATATAATAAAGACCCGACCACTGAGTTGGTTGGAATATTCAATTGGTAATTCATTTATATACAGTGGGCCGTTGCGTCCGGAAATGTTTATTCCATTCATGTATTATAAGGTGATGGATCATAATACCGGCAGGATGGAAGAAGAAGATGGCAACGGACAAATGTTTTCCGATATACGGATTAAGCTGCCATATAAGATGCAGCTATACGGATCAATTTTTGCTGATGTACTCGAAATCCGTAAAATGCTGAAAGGCGACTGGGAAACCTCCTGGTTCGCTTATACCTTCGGACTAAAAAAAATCGATGCCGGAATTCCGTATCTCGATGCAACAATAGAGTATACGCGGGTTAACCCTTGGCTCTATGAGCACAAAGATGTTACAACTACGTATAAATCGCTTAATTATCAGTTAGGGCATTGGCTGGGCCAAAATGCTGATTTATTTGGCGTGCAGTTTGATTATGCAATGTCTCCGCAATTACGGTATAAATTTTCCACAGAGTTTATTCGGAAGGGATTGCTCTTCGATATCTCACAACTCTACTACAGTCCATTCATCGATGTTAAATTTTTGCAAGGTGGATATTCAACCCAGACGAGAATACGTTTTGATGTTACATATGATCTTATGCATGAGTTGATGGTGGCTGCAAAGTACGAGTTTACCAATACACATGATCCGATGCATCTTATGGGCGAAGATTGGATAAATGGTGTTCAACACCAGTTGTTCGTCTATTTCTCACTCGGATTGCATTGAACTGAGTGCATTCTTACCGTGTAAGAACAACAACCCCAAACCGGCCCAAAGAAGAGTATTGGAGGCCATGTCTTTTGAAAACAATGCTAACCAAAGGGCAAAAGAAAAGGTCGCCATCTGTACTGCCGAGTATTTGGCCCGGCTAAAGATAAACCATAACATACAGCCAAGAATAAACAGACCAGGTAAGCCAAGCTCTACACCGAATTCTAAAAAAATATTATGAGAGTACCGGGTGGTTACAGTAACTTCTGATTCATAATGCCTGCAATAGCCGCCCAGACCACTGCCAAGAAACGGTTTTTCGCTAAACATCCTCAGGCTAAGCTCATAGATTTTTTTTCTTACTCCTATTGATATATCCTCGGTAGCATTATTCCCGGTAATAGCAGCAATACGCTCGAAATGGGGAGTAGCTTTTGATTCCGGTTGTAATACAATCGCGCCAATCCCTATAATTATAGCGCTAAATACGTGCAACAGAGCGGATTTATCGCGTGTTTTAACAAAAAGCCATGGAATATAACTCAGAGATATAATACTAATGCCTAATAGCCCCGCCCGAAGACCGGTAATATAATTAGCGACGATAAGAAGCAGTAATAGCAGTGAATAAATCAAACGGTCCCTGTGATTCTTTGCCTTAAATACCATCGTGACACCAAAGATATATCCTACTCCTAAAATTCTTCCGAGTACCACGTGGCTCCAGTTTAATAAACTAAAAGAATAAAGGGATTGGTATTGGAAAGGCTTGAATGCAATGACAAGTAAACACAAAGAGAATAAAATGGCTCCGATTAATGAGGCCAGAATTTTTATTTTCTCCTGTGAAAGAGTAGCAAAGAATATTCCGCTGAACACAATAAAAGGGAAAGTTGAAACGAGGAGGTTGCCAAGTTTATAACCTCCATAGATGGGGTTGAGAGAGTATGTTAGTGAAAGCGCAGCGAGACACAACCAGAGGCATAAAAGTGTAAAAAGAATTTTAGGAAAATGTAAAGGTTTTTTCTGCTCGGTTTGTAAAAAGAATGTAACGCTTATGAAGGTAATAAGGCTTCCCGCAGCTTTTAAGGCGAAAGTCCCACGGCCGGGGCCAGACATAGAAGAGATTACAAGGTCAACGAAAAAACAGCCGAGGAACAGTATATATGCTGTATTTTTTTTAACTTGTACCACAAATTTATTCAAAAGATTTAGAAAAGCAGTAATAAGCATTTTGAGCAATTTAGTCAGTAAGTTTTATAAAAATTCTGTTAGTTATATTAAGAATAACTTTGATCTTAATCAATTCGGAATAATAAAATCATCCTTCCTAACCTTAGTTTTAAAAGTGTTTGGGATGGGATTAGGATTTGTATTTACCCTGATTATTGCAAAGAAATTTGGGGCAGCATTCCTTGGTGACTTTTCCATAGCGTTGGTTATATTTAATTTTACTTCAATTTTGGCAGTATTGGGATTGGATATCGCGATAGTTTCATTTCGCGGAAATGCCGGTAATTCGGCAGATAATGATGAATCCGAACGCGTATTTTTTTATAGCCTCACTCTGGTTATTTTTGCTGCAATTGTACTTGCTGGTTGTTTCTATTTTATTCTGCCACCATTATTTGTAAGTTTTTTTGCAAAAAACACGTATTTGCGTGAATACTACCAGGTATTATTATGGGCTCTTATTCCCCTGGCCGGGTTACGTATATGTGCTAACTATTATCGCAGGCAACACAAAGTAGTACAATTCTCTATTCGGAATTATGCATTGGCGAATATGTTCGCGGTCCCGATATTATGGGTAATGCAGTCCTGGAAATTTCACGACCTTGCCATTCCGTATTCACTCGTATTCGGTTTTTATTTTGCCTTTATTGTTGGATTTCCCTACTCATTGGTTTTTCGTAAACACCGGTCATCAGCAGTAATTGAATTCCCGATTCGCAAATTAGTTTCTCATTCACTGCCGTTGATGTCGGTGCAACTAATAGAGAATAGTTTTGAGTGGTTGGCTGTATTGCTAACCGGTATATATTTAACAAATGAAAACACGGGAGTTTTTGCATTAGTTATTAAAATAATTGGCGTGCTTTCTTTTATAGATACGAGTGTAAATGCTATTATCCTGCCAAGGATGGCTGAAGAGAGTAGACAACGGGGAACAGCGGCCTTAAAAAGCACATTCGCTATTTCTGTACGAATAATATTTTATTGTAATCTTGCTGTAATTATCGGTGCGAGCCTTATAATTCCTTTTTTACTGAAATTTCTGGGCACTCAGTTTATTGCCGGGGTTTATCCATTATATATTATTCTTTTAGCGAAATTAGTAGAATCATTTGCTGCTCCTTATTATTCATTGTTGCCTGTGGTTAATAAGCAACGCGCGTTAATGCTATTCTATCTCTCTAAAGCAGCATTGTTAACGCTATTCCTCTATATTTGTACACCGGTTTGGGGTATTATCGGTTCTGCAATTGCTATGCTTATTTCAACAATTATTTATGTACTGCTAATACGGTGGTATATGTCAGGATTCTGGCATAATTCCCTGAACGAATAATTGCGATATTAATTTATCGGCCACTTTTTAGGTAACTGTATAGGCTCAAATTCCTCAGATTCGATATTCCGAATAACATTTCCATTCCAAAGAACACATACCCGTGGAGGGCTTTTCGTTAAGAGAGGGAAAAAATCCTGAGCGTCAAGAATCATATAAGGGCAAGATAAGCCGCTTTGCTTCATAAAATCAGCTACCTGACTTTGTTCACCCAGAAACAATGCAAATATCGGAAATGCTTTATCGGCTTTTTGGCTTTCATGTAGTATTTGAGCCGCTTTCAGACAATGCTCGCAGTCCAAACTAAGAAGAGCAACTACTTTTTTACCTTCATCGAGATTTATATTACCGGTTGAGAAAGATGTAAAACGGGAGAAGACGGAGTGTGCCGGTTGCGGCTCCTGTCGGGTCCGATTATGTAAAGTATCCGGATGTATAAATCTATCTGTTACAGTTTTAACTTTTGTATTTGGTATTTCTATCGCTATAGCCTGCGGGCTAATACTTTTAACCGGAGAATTATATTTCTTAACCGGAACTATGACCAAAATCAATAAGAGGGTAATGAAAGCAGAACCCACAGCAGGTAAAACCATACAAACCCGACCAGATGAATTTCGACGCGTAACCAGCGGGACTAAAATGATAATACTTAGTATGTTTTTTAACAGAGCTGCAGGGGAGGACATACGTATTACTTCTCCAAAGCATCCGCAGTTTTTATCACCGCCGTTATATATGATATCCAGAACAAGGTATATGCTGAAAATAGTGAGCAGCATTATTGCAGCCCGGGTAAACCAAACATAATATTTTTGCTGAGTGAGTAAACTGAAGCCCAAAAACAGTTCAGTTCCAATTAAAAACCTGCTAAGCCAGGGCGCAGTTAACCAGCTTGCAAAACCTTTCAATACCAATTGAAACTCGAAAGAAGAAATGGGGAATAATTTTGCAAAACCGCTTATCAGAAACATTATTCCGGTAAGTGTGAGAATGATATGTCTGGTATATTTACTATACGTCATGGTATCTATGCTAATCGTAAAAATTTGATTCAGTTAATTTTACATTGATAATATGATTGCTTATAACTTCTATAACCGGCGAACAGATTAAATTTATTGTAATGGAAGTCATTAATGTAATCAGCGTTAAAGCCTGTTTGTAATATAATCCATTCTATGTTTTAGAAAAAGTGTTACGGTGTTTTTGCCCTTACACAACGAACCGAAAATCCCATAGTTTTGGGATGAGTATTTCGATCAATATTATCGAATGAGTAAACCATATTCCGGTACCAGGCATTTGTTGAGTCTGATTCAGTACTGGTCCACCAGAACCCGCTCGTTCCATATCCGTGAAAAGCTGTTAAATATTCACCACCCGGGAGTGCCGAAAAACCATAGCTATCAGTTGCCGGATATTTGTCTCGCCAACCATCCGTAGCTTTAAGAACTACAGCTACATTCGATCCCCGTAAACCGGATTCATTCCAGACTTCATTCCCCACAGAGTAGAGTGAATCTACAATGCCTTCAAGGTTCTTCCATTCATCATCGGAAGGGATATGCCAACCTAATGGGCAGAGCTTTTCTGTATTTACCGCATACCAGTTATATAATAACCCCGTGGAATCCTGGTATTTGGGATTATTATTATACCAGGTAAACGCTGCCGTATGTGTATTTATCCATTGAGCGTTATCGGTTATATTTATTAACGGGGTACCTGTATTCAAATGTTTGCACCGCAGGTTCTCACACATCCAGTCAAAGTTTCCAATTCTGGTTACCGTATATTCATTCCCGTCTATATCAACAAGTCGGCCTTTCCCGGATTGTGCCGAAATTCCCTGCATGCATAACAATATAATTGTAAGAACAAGAAAATATTTTTTTGACATTGACTACCCGGAAATTGAATAATTAATAAATAAATGTACAACAATGCAGCCATCTGAGGAACTATCATTTTACTTCAGTGTATTATGGTGCCGGCAAAAAAATGCAAACGGCTTTTCATAAGCTTATTTCGAATTTTTGTATATTAGGAAAATTTTTCGATTAATGACAGGAAGTTAAATTTGCGGGCACTACTTAGGCCATTCGGTTATCTCGTTTCATTGTTAAGGATGTTGTACAACTATAAAGTACATCGGACCCCAATATCTGTTAACTATGATATTACATATAAATGTAATTTAGATTGTATTCACTGCTATTTCTATAAAAACAATAACAAAACAATGGTTGATGCTCTTTCTGATGAGGAGTGGGAACAGGTCTTTATACGTCATAAAAATGAAAATGTTTCCAACGTGTACCTTACAGGCGGTGAGCCCTTATTACGCCCGAAAGTCATTGATGCTGCAAACAGGATATTTGGTTATCGAAATGTAAATATTGTTACCAATGGCACAATGCCGCTGCCACCAGAGCTAAAAAATTCGTTTTATGTTAGCATTGATGGCGCGGAAGCCGAACATGATGAGATCAGGGGCAAGGGTACATTCGCGCGTACGATGAAAAATATATCCGGCCGTTCGAAAACAGTAATCCTTGCAACCATTACCCGGCAAAATTTTTCAAATATCCATGGACTTTATTTAGCAGCTAAATCTGCCCGTGTAAAAGGTATATCGTTTTCATTTTATACCGCCCGAAAAGACGACACCGACAAATTACAGCGTGATGAGTTGGAGCAGGCAGTAAATACTTTACGCGAGTTAAAGAGGATTGATCCGGACTATATATTAATATCCGGAAAAATGATCGAAACAGTCTTAAGCAAGAGTCATGTGGAAACATGTATTCTCAGAAAGGGACTGGTACAATCATATACTCCCGCAATGCATTTGAAACAACCATGTGTTTTTGGCGAGGGTATTGATTGTAGTAGCTGCGGGTGCACCATTCCGGTAGCTGCACATAGTTTAATGCAGGGGGATTGGGAAACTTATGCGGTTGTCAGAAAACTTTTCTGATAATGACTGAAAATAAAATGAAGCCGGTTACACATTATATAGTATAACCGGCATAAAATTACTTGCTGGCTGAAAGGATAGTTCCGTTTTGTCCGACAACACAGATGGAAGAAGCCCCTTTTTTACATATTCCGTACAACCAGTTAGTGGTTGAAAAAGATTGTCTTTCCCAATTAGCTCCGCCGTCGGTTGAATGCAGTAAGGTTCCGTTTTCTCCTGTAACAGTTAAATCGGTAGTGGAAATACCTGTAATGGCACGTAAATCATTACTTGTATAGCTTAGTTGAGCATGCCATGTTTTACCGCCATCAATACTCTTTATAATCGTACCAAATCCCCCAACAGCAATTATCGTTGATTCATCGGGGGTATATACGGCAAATAAATTATATGGTGTAATGCCCGATTGGTTAGCCCAAGTATTGCCACCATCGGTAGTACGAAGAATTGTTCCATAAAGGCCAACAACAGAACCCTTTTGCGAATTTGCAAAATCCACGGCGAATAGATGGTTCACTGTGCCCGAACTGGCATCTGTCCACGTGGTACCACTATTGGATGTTTTAATAATTTTTCCGCCGAATCCTACTGCCACGGCAGATGAGCTTCCAATGCATCGAACTCCATAAATATATTCGACACAACTGCTTTTCTGTTTACTCCAATTGGTGCCAAAATTTGATGTGAACTGTATTTCGCCTGCTTCACCAACGGTAACTGCCGTATTTTCATCCCAGAAAGAGATGCCCCGTAAATGATTTAAAGGCATAATATATGGCAGAAGAAACCAACTTATTCCACCATTCGTAGTTCGAACTATGGTAGAATATTCGCCGATGGCGATACCCTTCTGCTCAGTAGAAAAGGCAACGCTATATAACCAACCACTCGTGCTATTTGGCTGCACACTGTACCAGGTTTGGCCGGCGTCTGTTGTTTTTAAAAGTAACCCGCCATCACCCGCCGCAATACCAATTGAAGGCGAAACGAAACCAATTGTGCTAATTCCTTTATTTACAATAATAGTTTTTGAATCCCATGAAGTGCCGGAATTTGTCGAATGCAGTGCTACCCCGTTAGCGCCTGCAGCTGTGCAGGATGTTAACGAAGGGTATGATATCGCGAATAAATTGCTGCTGCTTCCACTAATACGGGCTGTCCAGGTTAGTCCCCCATCCGTTGTACCATAAATTACTCCGGAGGCTCCTGAAAGCATTCCATGCAAAGGATCAGCGAATGATAATGCCAGAAAATACGAGGTGGAATTGCTTGGAATTATTGTCCAGGATTGCCCGGCATCGGTAGAACGGATAATTACTCCATTACGCCCGACAGCAACTGCGGTTTTTGAATCAAGGAAAATGATTGCACGCAGTGAATTTGTAGTATTAGAATTAACCTGTTGCCAGGTGATGCCACCATCGATTGTTCGAATCAACAAACCATCTGCCCCGGCAATTATTCCCGTATCTGTGTTGGCGAATGCAACGGTATAGAGAATAGCGTTTGTACCAGATGATATTCGTCCCCAGTTTGCTCCTCCATCGACAGTTCGTAAAATGATGCCATTATTGCCGGCAATTATAGCGAAAAGCTTTGTTGGAGAGCTAACGCAGTTTAATACTTCTGTAGTATTGCTTTTTTGTTGTTGCCAACTTTCACCTGCATTTGTTGTCGAAAGAATTGCCCCGTCTTTACCCACAAAGAAACCACATGTCGAATTGCTAAACGCAGAACCCAGTAAATTAGAAGCGAAAAACGGCAGTTGGTTCTGCCTGCCCCATTGTAGTTGTTCACCTGCCGGAGTGTCGATATCCAATGATGTATCATTAGATTTGCAGGAAATTAGGAGAAGCGAACATATAAATAGACAAAAATATATTAAATACCGTTTCATTGAATTCCTTTAAATATCATTTTACAATTATTTTACACCAATCATGAAGGGTAAAGTTGTTTCGCTTCTGGTGCAAAGTTCCGGATGATTGCGAATATAGAGCGCAGTTGAAACCCCTCCATCGAAATTCATTACGTTCAGGGTAGGCTTAAAAAGCCCGCATTCCCGCAATAATTTTGCCATTTCAAACAGGGATGCCGGTGTAAAATTAAGGTTAACTATGATATATAAATCTTTGCCGTTTACTGAGGCAAACAGAGTACGGGGCCAGGGAAGTAACCCGTTTACTGATGCGCTGATATGGCTGGAATCAACCTGATTGTTTTTAATCAGCATTGGGCCCGCCTGCACTACCAGGTCGTAACCGGAAGTTAAACCGAGTTCATTGAGTGTAAAGTAATTTACCGTTTTAGTTCGTGAGTTGTACGCGAAGAGATTTGACGCTTGTCGCTCATCTTTCATGATCTGGTAAACAGAATCGTGCATTTTAAAATATCCGGCATGATAATAATAATCGGATTGATGTGTAACCGTATCGGCAGGCATGTAATCAAAATATGAAGAGTTGACAACAAGAGCGAAATTGCTATCGATTCCAACACCGGAAAGCGTTCTTGTCGGTTTTTTTAAATATATATACGAACTGATTTCAGGTATCTTAACAATAACTGTTTGAAATTTGTTCAGTTTGTAAATTGTTAAGCTGCCTTCTTTAATTGAATCAATGTGAATGCTGGTATCTGTAATGAAATGCGTTGTGTCTTGAATAACCTGTTCAGGCTGCGTAGCGTTTTCACTTTTACAGCCGGGGAGAAAATAACTAATAACCAATATGGATATAAGGACGAATACTTTTTTCACGAACTTCCTTCAGTATGTTGTGTTTATGGAAATTTCACGGTTAGCAATATGTATTAAAGAATCGGGATCCGATGACTCTTGAAGTCGGGAATGATACAGCCAAAAGGTATAGAATAAAATCTATAAGGAATGCAGAAAATCTACCTGATAAAGTAGTAAAATTATCACGATTGACAAATAATATATGCTATATAATCAAAATGGCGCATTGTACTTACTGCACAATTCCAAGTGAAAGTAAATTACAAGGGCATATATTTTTATAAGAAAAGACGGATAACTGAAAAAAAAGCTTGACATGTTCGGGGTTTTTGTGTATTGTTGTAGTGGATGCTACAACAAAATTATTTAAAGTAACGGATATTACAGTGCAAAACTCCCGACTGCTCGACATTTTTTGTGAAGTAATTAAGATAAATGCGCTTTCTGGCTCGGAGCGCCCGGTAGCTGATTATATAAAAAACTTTCTCGAAAACCTCAATCTTCATCCCTATGAGGATGCTTCGGCTGATCGGACTAAAAGTAACTGTGGTAATGTTCTTTGTCCAATTGGTAATGGCGGTGATTTCATGATCCTGTCACACATGGATACAGCCCGGCCCACTGAAAAAGTTAGACCGAAACTACTTGCTGATCGCATTACTTCTGATGGTACAACCGTACTTGGTGTTGATAACCGTGCCGGGATTGCCTGCATACTTTATGCGGTCGAAAAAGCAATATTCGAAAAATCACCACTGAAGGATTTTACTATTTGCTTTACTACACAGGAAGAAACAACCCTGGCAGGCGGATTAAATCTTGAGTTGCATCCAAATATAAAAATGGGATTTATATTCGACTCTCATTTACGTCCGGGCAATTTTATTCGGGAATCTGTTGGCTCTCTGGATTTTCATATTCTGGTAAACGGTAAATCAGCCCATTCAGGATTAGCACCTGAAAAAGGAATCGATGCAATTAAAATTGCGGGCAATGCCATTAGCAAACTCAGTTTAGGCCGAATTGACGAAGAAACAACCGCAAATATTGGAGTTATTAGTGGTGGTACTGCGGTAAACGTTGTACCGGAATTAACCGAACTTAAAGGCGAAATCAGGTCTTTGAATCCGGAAAAAATACAGGCCAAGGCCGATGAAATTCAAAAGTATTTTTATACTGCTGCAGAAGAATTACACGGTAATGTTTCAATTACTTTCGATTGGGGTTTTAAACCTTATACACTTACACCTGACATGCCGGTGTATAAGAGAGTATTTGAAGCTATTCTAAAATCGGGATTGTCACCCGTCCCCAATGAATCTTGGGGTGGTAGTGACGCCAATTCCTTAAATGCCCGTGGCATTCCAAGTGTAAATTTGGGAATTGGCGCTGCCAACCCGCATTCCAATGATGAATATATTCTCTATGAGGATCTGCACAAGACCAGCAATATTATAATGGAGTTAATTACCCTATGAAACGGATAAGCCTCCTTCTTGCTCTTTTAGCAGTTTTTAACTGTACGGCCGCCAGCAAAGGGCACCTGATAATAATTGGCGGTGGCGCTATTCCCGCAAGTATTACAGCGAAATTTATTTCGCTTGCAGGCGGGGCGGCAAATAAAATTGCAATAATTCCGCTGGCAAGCGCGGAACCGGAAAAGGGAGCGGAAGCTTTTGCAGTAAAATTGAGAGCGGCTGGTTGTAATAACATAGTAGTAGTGATTGCAAATCGTGGAGAAATTGATTCAGACTCGCTAATGGCGAAACTCAACGGTGTAACAGGAGTGTTCTTTACCGGTGGCGATCAGACGAAACTAACCCGTGCCTTATCAGGAACCCGGTTTTTAGAACGGGTAAAGGCTATATATAACTCCGGTGGTGTTATTGGCGGAACGAGTGCAGGGGCTGCGATAATGAGCAAGACAATGATTACCGGCGAGGAATTGATTGATAAAGATAGCACCAATGCATATTCAAGCATAAAAAAAGGCAATATTTGTGTTGCCGAAGGATTTGGTTTTCTTGATCAATGTATCATCGACCAGCATTTTATAAAAAGAAGACGCGCTAACAGGTTATTTAGTGTAATATTGGATAATCCGGAGAAGTTGGGAATAGGAATTGACGAATCAACTGCTATATGGGTTAAACCAACTGACGAAATTGAAGTTATTGGCAATAGTTCGGTATTGGTTATAGATGCAGCACATGTCACGAACACGAAAATAAACACGAATTCGATATATAGCGCGCAGAATATTATAACTCATATCTTATGTGAGGGGGATACCTACCAACTAAAAATCAGGAAGCCGATAGAGAATAAATAGCATGAAAATCAAGTTGAATTTTAACACCTTAGTAATGGTATTTGTAGTTGTTTCTGTGGTTGCCATCCTGACTTGGGTAGTACCCGGTGGCGAATACCAAAGAGAAGTTAAAAATGGGCGTACCCTGGTCGTTCCAAACTCCTTCCATTATATCGCATCGCAGCCGCAAGGTATAGGTGCCCTGCTTATGTCGCCATTACGAGGATTTACTCAGGCTGCTATGATAATAGGGTTCCTCTTTATAATTGGTGGCGCTTTTAGTGCCCTGCAAAAAACGGGGGCAATAATGGCAGCAGTACAGAGGGTAGCGTATATTTTTACGGAAAAACCATATTTGCAGAAGTATTTTATACCGGTTACGGTAACGATCTTTTCCATTGCGGGCAGTATATTTGGCAGTTCTGAAGAAACCATTCCGTTTATCCTCATTTTCATTCCTCTCTGTTATTCTTTGGGCTATGATTCCATATTAGGGACAGCCATTCCATTTTTAGGTGCTGCGGCAGGATTCGCGGGTTCAACACTAAATCCTTTTACCGTAGGAATTGCCCAGAGTATTGCCGAATTACCCCTCTATAGCGGATTGGGATATAGAATTTTTATATGGGTGCTGAGCACACTGGCTGTTATTGTATTTCTTATAGCGTATGCTAAGAAAATAAAGAAAAACCCAACTAAAAGTTTAATGTATGCTTTCGACCAGAAGCGTAAAGAACAAATGCAACTGGATACACGATCCGGTGAGCGACTCTCCAAACAACATAAATTTGTATTGTTGTCATTCTTCATCGCGATGATAGTTCTCATTGTCGGGATATTGGAATTTAAGTGGTATATCACTGAATTGGGTGCTTTGTTTCTGGCTTTGGGAATTGTAGCAGGATACTTAGGCAAGCTGAGTACACAGGAAATTACCGATGCTTTTAAGGACGGCGCGAAAGACATGGTGGGAGTGGCATTAATTATAGGTTGTGCCCGGGGGATTTTAGTAATTGCTTCAGATGGTAAAATAATCGATACGTTCCTCTATAGTTTATCGGGAGTAATACAGAATTTGCATCCTGTGTTAGCTTCGCAAGCAATGTTTTTAATGCAGGCTACGATAAATTTCTTTGTGCATTCTGCTTCAGGTCAGGCAATGCTAACAATGCCGGTTATGGCTCCTTTGGCAGATGTCATTGGGGTTTCGAGGCAGACTGCAGTTTTAGCTTTTCAGTTCGGAGAAGGCTGGATAAATCCGATACTGCCTACTTCGGGAGTAACTATGGGAGTGCTGGGGCTTGCTGGTATTTCCTGGGATAAATGGTTTAAATGGATGCTGCCTTTGCAAATATTTTTCTTAATACTTGCATTACTGCTGCTTATTCCGCCATATTTCTTTAATTACCAGTAAAATTATTCATGAATTAAATCAGGGAATTGGAGCAAATAATGACAAATTACAAGAAGTTAAAAGCCAGAATACAGCAGCAATACGACTCATTGCCTGCATTACATAAAAAAATAGCCGATTACTATCTGGAAAATTTCGAATCAATACCTTTTATGACTGCCCAGCAAATGGCGAAAGCTACTTCGACAAATGACGCTGCAGTAGTGCGATTCGCCCAAAAAATCGGATTTTCGGGTTTTAGTGAACTGCGCGATCAAATTGGTCAGTCTCTTCAGAAACGGTTTAAAGATGAATCGTTATTTCCACTCATAAATCCTGCTCAATTGAATGATAATATGCTTACTTCAGTAGCAAATCAGGATATTACGAATATTAATGAAACAGTTCGGCTGAATGAAAAAGAGAGTTTTGAAAAAGTTGTCGAGCTAATATCCAAATCGGATAGAGTTTTTACCGTCGGTTTGGGTATTTCTTACTTACTTGCAAATATAATTTCCTACCAGGTGAACCAGATAGGAATAAGTTCTCAGACCTTTAATAATAACCAGTCCACATTCATGGAGCAAGTTTTATTCATGAATCCGAATGATTTGCTAATAGCATTATCATTACCCCCCTATTCAAAAGATACAATTGAAACTGTAAAGTTTGCTAAAGAGAGAAAAATAAAAGTCGTTTCATTTACCAACAAAAAATCATCACCTATTGCATTACACAGCGATGCCACAATGATAATAAAAAGTGAAAATATGTTATTCACAAATTCTTTCGCTGCAATATCCGTGTTAATTAATGCAATTGTTACCGAATGCGCGTTGAAAAACGAAGTAAAATCTACCAAATGGTTGACTCAGTTAAAGAATGTTACTAAGCTTCAAAGAAATACGCTCGAATAATCAATAGTAAACAAATAAACTCATGTTCTCATTCCCCACACTTTTATAACGGGGAAAGAGCTTAAAGATAGTGTTATGTGAAATCATAACAAGGAGAGAAGCAGCATGAAAATTCAGGTAATGAATGTATGTTTTCTGGTACTATTCACCATTGCTAATACCTTCGCGGGAACCACGGGAAAACTGGCAGGGAGAGTAACTGATAAGAAAACAGGTGAACCACTCATTGGTGCAACCGTAATTATTCAAACAGCTAAACCAGCTGCCGGAGCAATAACTGATAAAGACGGCTATTATAATGTATTAAATATCTCTCCGGGTTGGCATGAGGTCCTTGTAAAATATTTGGGGTATGTAAATGAAACACACAAAGTTTTTATTAATGTAGACCAGACTAAAACATTGAATGTCCTGTTGGGGCAGGATGCCGTGCAGGGGGAAGAAATTGTAGTATTGGGTGAGCGCATCATTGTACAGCGAGATCAAAGTTCAACAATTCAAAAGACCTATGCGGAAGATCTTGCATCATTACCCGTGAGCTCAGTCTCTGATGTATTGCAACTACAAACTGGTGTTGTTAATACGGGTGCGTTGCATATAAGGGGCGGCAGGGCCGGTGAAGTTGGCTATTATATTGATGGCTATCGTGTAGAAGATCCCTTGTTTAACAATGTTACTGCACAGGTTAATAATCAGGCAATTCAGGAAATGGAATTATTATCCGGTACGTTTAACGCCGAGTATGGCAATGCTCTTTCCGGAGTTGTAAATATTGTCACGAAAGAAAATGCAGAAAAATTTCGCGCTAATGTGACCTACAAGCGCACAAGTATGGGGATGGAATCATACAGTACTGATTTAAATGAACGCGTATTTGAAGGAACATTCAGTGGTCCGCTCTGGGAGAAAAGTCCTTTTGGCTTCATGGTCTCCGGCAAAAAAACGGATGCAGATAATTATTACTATTCCGGATTAACCCGTTCCAATAATGGTGTGCTTGAATCAATTGATTTTTCGAAAGATAAACCCTTTGGCTTTAACGATCAATTATCACTGGTGGGTAAACTTTCGTGGATCCCGATGGGCTCGGCTAAACTTACTTTACTGGATAATTACTCCAAACGTAAATGGCGAAACTATTCACATGGCATGCGGTTTGTACCTGACAGCACATATCTGAACACTTCTGAAAACAATCTCATCGGTGTAAATTTCCGCAACGTAATCTCGGATAATTTTATTTATGATCTGCGGGTATCGTACTATAAATATCATTATCTTCATTCGGTGAACGGGCTTTCGAAAGAACAATATCCTTTCCCGTATGGCTCGACATTTTCAAATAGCTACTTCCTCCGCACCGGAGATGCGCCGGTTTCTTATGAGGAACAGACAACAAAAACTTTCACGATAAAAGGTGATGTTACCTGGCAGTATGATAATTTCAATTTAGTAAAATCAGGAGCGGAAATTCGTCTCAATGATCTTGATTATTATTATAATTCCAACCCGGGTAATGCGAACGACCAGAGAATTAATCAATATGTAAAATCCCCGACTGATGGTTCGGCTTACATACAGGATAAAATTGAGTTCCAGACAATCATTCTAAACCTTGGGCTGCGATTTGACTATTTCGCCGCCAAAACAGCATTCTATCTTGATCCTATCGACAAAACAGCAACGGAAGATACAAAAGTACGAACCTCGTTAAGTCCCCGGTTAGGTATTTCATATCCGGTTCGAGAAAACCTTGTATTCCATTTCTCGTATGGGCAGTTTTTCCAACGACCCGAATACCAGACTCTATATAATAATCTTGAAAGAAATTTTGCAAATCGTGGTAATACGTTATTTGGCTCGCCAACCCTGGAGCCGGAAAAAACCTCAAGCTACGAACTGGGTGTTATGATGTTCATAGACAAGTCAGTTACCGGGCAGGTGACATTCTTCAGTAAAAAGATTGAGAATCTTATAGGAATTGGCTGGGTATATGAGCCACATGCTTATGCATACTATATCAATGAGGATTTTGCCAGTGTAAAAGGTTTTGAAATGTCAGTTAAAACCCGTTTCCATAATATTTCCTGGGTTGGTAATTATACGTATTCAATTGCTAAGGGCAGCTCGTCTTCACAGCAGGAGAGGTATTCTAATGTATTTAATCATGATGGAGGAATTCAATCATTGCGTTTCCTGCCATTGGATTTCGACCAGCGTCATACTGCCAATATGCAGCTTACATTTGATTTTGCCGATGCCGAAGGGCCCTTCGAGTTACTGCCAAGTGTATTTCAGAATACCACATTTAGTTTAGTTGGCCAATATGGCAGCGGGCTTCCGTACACATTTAACCCTGCCAGAGCATTATTTGTCCCCGAAGCAAATAATTCCCGCTTACCGTACACTCTTACATTCGATTTGTACGCGCGAAAAGAATTTAAAACTTCGTTGGCTACAATTGGAGTTTATTTCGATGTGAGAAATCTTTTCGACAGGAAAAATGTAATTTCAGTTTATTCTGATACAGGATTACCGGACAGAAGTACTGATAAATCGCCAAAAAATACACCAGATTTTCAACAAGACCCTACAAACTATGCTTCGCCGCGTACAATATACTTCGGCGTCGATTTTAATCTATAATGAAAATAGTTTGTAATACCTGTATAAAGGAGAATGAGAGAATGAAAAGCACGGTAAAAATAATTTTAATTATCGCTATGCTATGCACCGTTCAGCAGTTCGCGCAACAGCGCCGTAAGGATGCCCGTGACGATGCAAATCAGAAACAGATAAGCTCGGTTACGGCAACAATTGATCGGGCTATGAATGTAATTACGATAAATCAATTGGGTCAGGTGGTAACAAATATGGGGCAATTCCATGCTTATCAGGGAGTGTACCCAAAGGGCAGATGGCCGATTAATACGAGCCATGATCAAATGTATAAAATGTCGTTCGCTGTGGGAATTCCATATAACGTAGCTAATGCGCGAGCGAGCGGGACGAAGGAATGGGATCCGATACCTGGCGATCATAATTTAGCAACGGGAAAGATCGCGATTAGTACTGATAAAACAACGTGGCCATTGGACGGCAATAACCAGCCTTATTGGCCTGTTCGTACAAAGGATGGCAAAGACAGTATTGTATCGCAACAGGATACCTATTGCCGGTATAGAGATTTAACCAATGCCCGCCCCAATAAGCTCAATATTGTTGTTACACAAACCAGCTATGCCTGGAGTACTTCTAAGGATCAGGATTATATTATCTGGAAGCTGGAATTGTTGAATGATACTACCGCAGCAAAAGATAGCCTGTACTTTGGTATTTATTATGATTTTGATGCGGGTGGAATTGTAGCCAATTTTTCTAACGATTACTATGTTTGGGATTCTACCCGGCAGCTTACATATGTAGTAGGGCCTACCGGTGAAACCGGATGGGAACCCGGATCAAGTCCATTCTTATTAGGTTTAATGTTTCTTGAAACCCCGATGATCGATAACAACGGTAAAGTGGTTAGCGCAAATGGCCGTCGCCCCGGAATTACCGATTGGCATTATAGCGGTGTTTATACATCAGCCTGGGGAGATAATCCTACAGATGATACAATATTTTATAACTGGATGTCAAGCGCTGAAATACTTCGTAATAATCCTAATCGCCCAACCTTGTTTCATGGCCCCAACCGGCACATAGATGATTGGCGTTTGCAGGATACGTTAACCGGGGCTATGCCCGATGGCGATGGTGTTGATGGATTGGCTGCGAGTGGTCCGTACCATATGGAGCCGGGCCAGAAAATGACGTTTATATTCGCTGAGTTGGCTCAGAGGGATCAAGCCAGTTTATATAAGGTTGCCGGAAGAATACAGGAAATTTACAATAATGGTTTGCGGTTAACGCCCCCGCCTAAACCAACAATAAATTATACCGCGTTTGATAAAAAAATAAAACTGAGTTGGAGTAATGCGAACGATCTGTCATATATAAATCCGCAAACAGGTAAATCCGGTATACTCGAATACAGGGTATATAAGACAACAGATCCTTACAGAGCTGTTTGGGGAGATCCTGTTGCAATAATTAAGAGAGATACAACTCACGGTACCCTGGTTAATGATTTATATTCATATCAGGACAGTATTGGCATAAACAATTATTTCTATTATTCCTACGCGGTTACCGTACTGGATGTTGACAGTATAGAATCGGGTAAAGCGCTATTACCGGCAAATCAGTCGAAGTTTGAAAATGTTGTAGAAGCTCGCCCCGTTGCATCTCCGCGCAAAACGCTCAGCGATGTAAAAGTTGTACCAAACCCCTATATCATTTCATCCACGTGGGAACGCAAGCGGTTGGGGGATGTAGATTTTGGTGAACCGATTCGAGATTTGGCATTTACTAATTTGCCCAATCAATGTACGATTAGAATTTATACGCTTGATGGCACTCTTGTTAAAACAATTGAACACACGAATGGCACAGGTGCTGAGTTCTGGAATTTACGTTCTTCATCAAATCAGCTTATTGCAACGGGTATTTATATATACCACGTTAAGTCTGAATTTGGTGACAAAGTAAGCAAGTTCGCGGTAGTGAGATAAGGGAGAAAGGATTTAATCATGAAAAATATGATAATAAAATCGTTAGTACTTTTATTCGTTTGCAGCTACACGATGAATTTGTATGCTCAATCGTTTAGTAATGTTGGATCGGCTGGAGCTACATTCCTAAAAATTCCTGTCGAGCCTGTAGGCGCTGCTCTGGGTAATTCCAATGTCGCTTCTGTTGAAGGAGTCACGGGTATGTATTGGAATCCCTCTGCATTGGCCTATATAAATGGTACAGATGTGGTGGCTTCGCATGTAAGCTGGTTAGCTGATACGAGGCTTTCCTTTGTAGGCGTAGCACAGAATATCGGCTATGGTGCTTTGGGAATTAGTTTTACCGCGTTAACCATGGATCAGATGGAGATTACGACCGAAACACAACCCGATGGTACAGGTCAATACTTTAATGCAGGAAGCTATTGCGCGGGTATTTCATACGGTATGAATGTAATTGATCGGTTTAGTTTTGGTGGAACAGTCAAATATATATACGATTACATTTGGACTACTAATGGTTCTACCTGGGCATTCGATCTTGGCTCAGTATATCGCACAGATTTTCATAACCTGAGAATAGGAATGAGATTGGTGAATTTCGGCGGGAACATTACCTACTCGGGAGATGCAATCGACCAGAAGCCATCGGTAATTCAACAGTCTGGTATTAGTTATCCGTACGATCCCCGGAATGAAAGGGTTTCCCCGGAGTATACTCTGCCACAATTATTCAATGTTGGAATAGCCATTGATCCTATCAACACAAAAGAGAACAAACTAACACTCTCTGCTGCTGTTAATGATCCGAATGATAATAACACGCAATTGTTATTCGGTGGTGATTATAAATGGAATGAAACTCTTTCTCTACGAGTTGGTTATAAAACCGGTTTTGATGAACAGGGATTAAGTACCGGATTAGGCCTGCAAACAAATCTTTATGGGATGATGTCGCATCTCGATTTTTCGTATGTGGCTTTTGGCAGATTGGGACACGTAATTACTTTGGGAATTAGGATTGAGTCATGAAAATTCCTAATTGGATGCAGCTTACCATTCTTATCGGGGTATTCGCGAGCAGCACATTAATAGCTCAAGGGAGTGTACTATTGGTGGGTGGCGGAAGTGAAAACTATAGCGACTGGTCCGATGTACCGTACAAGTGGCTGGTAGAGCATGCTCCAAACAGAAAAATTCTCGTACTACACTATGCTGATACAACTACATGGTTCTCCGGGTATTTTCCTTCCCTGAGTCCATGTAGTGTATCAAATTATTTCATCAGTACAACGGCTCAGGCAAATGATTCGTCCGTCTATCGTTTAATACTGCAACACGATGGTATATTCTTACGTGGCGGAGATCAGGCCCAATATGTGAGTAAATGGAAGGGTACACTTGCCCAGAAAGCAATCAAAGAAGTTTTCCAGAGAGGCGGGGTTATTGGCGGCACCAGTGCAGGTGAAATGATACTGAGCAGTGTGTCGTATATATCTGGTAATACAGATAATGGAGTCCTACTAGCCAATGCAGGAGCATCTATAACATTAGTAGATGACTTTCTACCATTCGTTCAGGGAGCTCTGGCTGAAAGCCATACTAACGAGAGAGGCCGAATAGGTCGATTACCGGTTTTTCTGGCACGTTATAAGGAACAAGCTCAAAAACAGGTTATGGGCATCGCTGTTGATGTGAACACCGCATTTGCAATTAACAGCGATGGCATTGGCGAAGTAATGGGTGCTTCTGTAGTCGGGCTATATCGCTGGACTAGTGATACCCGATATAGCACTGAGGCAGGTAAGCAATTTTCTTTAACGAACATGGGCTTTGATCAACTTTCATCAGGCTTCAAATATAATTTCACTACGAATTCTATAACACCATCGTCAACTGCACTATCGACGGTAGTAAATAAAGTAACAATGCCTTACGGGCATATTATCCTTGAGGGAAGCAATAATATTTCTGATATTAGCGGAGCCTCCGGATCTTTGCGGAA